>RDXI01000068.1 GCA_004292795.1 Bacteroidota bacterium
TTGTTGGTGTGGATTTCAAGCCCTGCGACAAAATGCAAAGACACATTTTCGCCAAAAAACGCCTTAGGGCGTGGCACATCTGGGAAAATAACGACCTTCAAAAATTGGGAAAACAAGCCTGTAATGGCAAAGCAAAGCAACGCAAACGCGCCCCAACGTTTGTTTTTCACGCCCAACAATACACTTGCCACCACATACAACACGCCATCACCCAAGTACGTAATCCAAAAGAAAAATGAATCAGCACGAAGGTTTTGGTTTACCCAAAGTTCCATTGTGCCTTTGGGGTAGGCAAGCAAAAGCCCGCCCAATGCCACCGCGTAGGCAAGGAAAATAGCGACAAAAGCCTTCATGTATTTTATTTCAAACTTGCTACAAGGGCTATGTATTGTTGCATAGCGTCATCTTTGGTCTTGCCTGCTTCTTTTGCCCAAGCGTCATATTTCGCTTGTCCTTTGAAGTCAAACATACCTGGGCGCGTGCCTTGTACGTCCCCTTCAGTCGCTTGCTTGTAAAGGGCGTACATTCTCAAAAGTTGTTCGTTAGAAGGGCGCGTAGTGATTGTTTTGGAATCGGCTACAGCTTGTAAAAATTCGGTTTCCATGAGGGGGTGGAGGGGTGGAGGGGTAGAGGGGTAGAAGGGTAGAAGGGTAGAAGGGTGGAGGGGTAAAAAGGTAGAAGGGCAAAATATTAACTTTCAACAATTCAGCTCTTAACTTTCAACTCTCAACTTTCAACAATTCAACTTTCAACTTATTTCATCAATTTAGAACTGCGAAGTTTTATTTCGGTTAGGCGGCGTTTGGTGTCTAAGGGAAAGTCGCCTTGCATCATCCATTCGTAATAATTGGGTTCTTTTTTGAAAACATCAACTACAGGTACGCCTTTGTGTTTGCCAAAATTGAAAACCTCGATGCCTTTGTCGTTGAAGACCATACGCCCCGCGAAGTCCACGATTTTTTGGGAGGTAAGCTCATGCAAAACGTTCATGTCATTCTGAACGGGTTGGTACATTTCGCCTTTTTCGTTCTTCATTTCCACGCCTGCGTAGCGTTGTACTTGCGCGTTCAGCACTTCGAAAGTAGCCAACGTATCCGCTTCGGCACTGTGAGCATTTTCGAGGCTTTTTTCACAATAAAACTTGTAGGCGGCAGAAAGATTGCGAGGCTCCATCATGTGGAAAATGCGCTGTGCATCAACAATTTTACGCTTGTTTACCTCAAACTCCACGCCTGCACGCAAGAACTCTTCGACCAACATAGGCACATCAAAACGCAAGACATTAAAGCCCGCTAAGTCGCACCCTTCCAAAAACTGCACTAAAGTTTTGGCAATACTTTTAAAAGTAGGCGCGTCTTTCACATCTTCGTCATAAATGCCATGTATCAAAGATGTTTCAAGCGGAATAGGTACTTCAGGGTTTATTTTCTTGGTTTTCACCTCCACAGTGCCATTAGGCAAGGCTTTTACAAACGAAAGTTCGACAATACGGTCTTTCGATATGTTGATGCCTGTGGTTTCGAGGTCAAAAAACACAAGCGGATTGCGTAGGTTGAGTTGATGTTGCATATACAAAGATAGGGCTTTTTTGCACAATTCACAAATGTAGCGTAATTTTACAACGCAAAAGTTTTCCTAAATCTAAAAACCACCATGATAAAAGTTCTTCATCAGGATATTATGATAGACGAGGCGACAGACCTCGACATTTTAGAGCTGGCTGACCTGCAAGAGAAAATGGCACTCGAAACCGAAAACGTAACGCTTCACCCCGACATCGTGGAGCAAGGCATTACGGCTGTTTTGCAAGACCACCACAAGGGGCGTTACTACAAAATGGTGCAAAAGGGCAAAGTCATAGGTTGTATGCTCACTACTTACGAATGGAGCGATTGGCGCAATGGCGCAGTAGTTTGGATTCAGTCGCTGTATATCTTGCCTGCCTACCGCCGTCAAGGGCTTTTCACAGGTGTATATCAATATTTGCGCGAATTGGTACAAAAAAATCCTGACCTGAAAGGCATACGTCTTTATGTGGACAAAAGCAATAAAACCGCCATCGAAGCCTACAAATCGGTGGATATGAGCAACGAACATTACGAGATGTTCGAATGGATGAAATCGGCTATCTAACCTCCTGCACTGCAAACCCGCTGTATGAAAATTCGTTTTTGTTTTTCTTTCTTTCTTTCCCTTTGCTTGCTCGTGTTTTCGGCAAAGGCAGAGATTGTATTGATACAAAATGGCTTTTCAAAAATGGCGTTGGGGCGTTATATCAAGGTGTTGGAAACGAAAGGCAAGCCTTCCCTGCTGAAAGTGAAGCGCGACAGTATTCAATACCCTTTCAAGAACAATTATCTCGAATTTCTCAACTTGCCTACCAGCGAGAGCGACAAGGGCTATTGGCTCAAAATAGAGATACACAATGTGTCTGATGAGCGCAAACAGCTTATCATTGAGTTCGAAAATCCGCTACTCCGCGAGGTAGAATTTTTTGAAATACAAGAAGGCAAGATTATCGAAAACAAATATACGGGAAGTCGGTTCGAGTATGCCACGCGCAAGGAGGAGAACAACACGTTCTTGTTTCGGACTCGCCTACTCCCGCAGGAGAGCAAGGAATATTATTTCTACATCAGTCAGCAAGGGCAGTCGCTCCTTTTGCCTGTGCATCTCTACACTACCGAAAGTTTTTATGCTCGCCTGTCGTTGGTGCAAGCCAATGTTTGGCTCGCGGTGGGCGCGTTGTTGATGCTCTCTATGGTGCTTTGGTGGTTTGCAGGCAAGTTTTGGAATGACTTTTTCGCCGCGCTTGCCTTGTATGTGTCGAGTTGGGTGATGTTGGTGCTTATCTACAGCGGACACAGCTATCCGTTGCTTTGGCAAAGTGCGTATTATTGGAATAGTTGGTCGGTAGATATTTTTCAGGCATTGAACGCGCTCTTTGTGGTTCGCATGGGCTACATTTTTTGGCGTTCCTACACGCTCATTCCTCAAGCCTTGCGGGTGTTCAATATCTTGATATACACAAGTTTTGCCTTGTTGGGCATTTTGTTGTTGGTCATGTATTTCGAAATATTGCTTCCGCCTTTCCTGCATCAACACTTGTCGACCTTTTGGTGCGTGTGCATGAATGTATTGGTTTGGCTGTTGTTGGTTTGTTGGGAAATAAGCGTTTCGAAGCGCATTTGGAACATCGTAATTTTTGTGAGTAGTATTCTATTAGGCATTTTGTTAGGCATTTTGATTTACAAGAACCCTACTGTGCATTATTTCTACACCGAACCCGTTTGGCTCGCTACCATTACGGGCTTCAACCTCTATATGGCTTGGTTGGCTATGAGGCGTGTGCATTTCGTACAAAATGAACGCAAATTAGACCAATGGATATCCATTCAGCGCATACGCAACACGCGCACCAATCCCGAATAATCAAGCATCTAACAATCGATACACAATTCCACCATTTTGCCCTACTTCGGTCATAAAGATTTGCTTTTGGCGCAGGTCTTCGAGGCGTTTTTGCGCTTCGTCAATCGTGATGTTCAGTTTCACACAAACCGATGAAGCCGTTACTGTTCCTTGATTTTCAATGGCTAAAGAAATAATTTGTGCGTCTTTGTTAGGCGAGCCAGCAGGCAAAGATTTGGTGTCGTGGCTACTGTTGTCGAACAAGGCTTCGATTCGTTTGACCAAGCTCCCCTTTGTATTAAGAAATTTACTTACAATATTTTCGTTTTGGCTGTTAGGCAAGCGATACACACCCGCCGAGCCAAAAAGCATATCCTGCCAATCTTTCGACAACATCTTGTGTTCGGCAAGGTATTCGAGTTTGGTCTTTGCTACTTTGACCGACACACCCGTATTTTCGCAAAGCAATGCTATGTCCACCTTGCCTCCATTTTCGCGGGCTATTTCTATGACAGTTTGGTCAGAAATGCGTTGATTTGCCAATTTTCGTTGGTTGTAATAGTCCCATACAAAGTAGCTTACCATACCTCCTATGCCTAACGTACTGAATGTGACGAGCAAAATAATGAGAAGCGTCATAACGTTTTTGAAAAGTTCTTAATTTTTGCCCCAAAATAACACAATATTTTCCAAAACACCATATTTTTCTTGTCATTTGGTTTGGCAGGCAAGCTACTTGCATAGTTTGGTGTTTTCCACGAAGTTTGTTATATTTGCAAACATGGATTTACTGCAAAGAGCCTATGTCGTTTTGAGCGAAGGGCAATATGAGGAAGCATTGGCATTGTTTATAGAAGCCTTGCCTACTGTAGAGGCTGAAACAGCGTTTGAGCAAGACCGCTTGCTCAATACCCTGAACAACATTGCTTTTTGCTACCAAAGACTTGAGCAGTATCAATCCGCCCTCGAATACTACCTGCGTATGCAATCCCTCGAACCAAACAATCACACAACTTGGGCGAACATGGGGCTTTGCTACCAAATGCTTCAACAACATTTTATTGCCTTAGAATATCACCGCTTGTTGTACGAAGAAGCCCCTGATGATGCTTGGAACTTGCGTCAGTTAGGAAATTGCTACAATGAATTAGGCGAACTCTCTCCTGCTTTGGATTTTTTGCACAAAAGTTATGAAATAGAACCACAAAATGCCCTTACCGTTGCCACGCTTGGCTACGTCTATCAAAAAGTAGGCGAGTTCAGGAAAGCTCTCTTTTTCCATAAAAAAGGCTACGAATTGGGCGACACTGACGCATGGAATTTGCGCAACATAGCCAACTGCTATCAACAGTTGGGCGACTTTGCAATGGCTATTCAATATTACTTGCAGGCAGATGATTTGTTGGTCGATTTGTGGACACGCGAACAAATAGGACGCTGTTATCAAGCTATCCAAAACTTTGAACGCGCTATTTTTTGGTATGAGGAAATTTTGGCGATTGCCCCGCGCCATACGGCAGTTTTGCAAGAATTGGGCATTTGCTACCAAGAAAACGGCAATTACAATGCCTCGATAGAAGTCTGTGGCATTTTGATAGAGATGCAACCTTACAACGTTATTGCCTTAGACACGATGGGCTTCGCCTATCAACAACGCGCTATGTATAGCAAATTAGGCTTGCATACCGATTATTACAAAGCTATAGAATATTATGAACGCGCCATCGAAGCAGGTGATGCCAAAAGCTACCCTTACGAAGGCATTGCGTATTGTTATCAAGAATTGGATAACTACGACATGGCATTGCGCTATTACAAAAAAGCCGTAAAGCTCAATCCACAATTCGCGCTCATTCACGACAACATGGGCTATTGCTACAATCAACTCGACAATTTCGAGGAAGCCTTAACTTGCCTACTGAAAAGCTACGACATAGACCAAACAAGTATGTGGAACGTCAGCGCGTTAGGCAAGACGTATTTTCGTTTGGGCGATTTGCGGAAAAGTCGTGAATTTTATACACAATTAGAAAAAGATTTTGCTGATGGCTTGAGCGAGTACGACCTCTTGGGCTTGGGGCATTTGTATCTTTGTGTAGGCGAGGAGCAGAAGGCAAGGAAATTGTATCGGGAGAGCTTCAACCGCTTCGAGGACAAGGACGAATTTCTTGATGAATTTGAGGACGAATACAAGTTCATACAACTGCATGGCATACCCTTGAGCGAGTACCGACAACTCAAAATGGAGCTTAGTTTTTGCTGATACCAAAACAATGTAAGTTCGAAGTCAAAAAATATTTAAATATCTGTAAATAAATGGTTTATATTTCGCATTTCCGTAGGTTTGCACCTACAACTATTCATAATTTCTTGTTTTCTATGGCAAAGTTTATGCTTGTTTTTTTGTGTGCATTTCTCGCCACAAGCCTTTTCAGCAACCTTTTGGCACAAGAAGCCAAAGCCTATAACGAAAAAGAGGGCGCGAACCTCGTCAAGTTCTATGCGGACAATCCCCTGCCCTGCCCTGTATCTTTCCAAATCACTTTCACCGAAGCAAACAACATTTGTGGAGGCAAGGATAGATTGGTAGTCATTGAGCCAAATGTAAATAGGCAGTTTTTGTTCAGCATCAAGCCCTGCAATCTGCAACAAAAATGGAGCTATTATTGGAAATACACCCTGCAATATGGCGATGCAAACAAGGAAACATACAACGCCAATATTTCCTACAGCTTGCCCTTTCCCAAAGGCACATCATACAAAGTAGGACAGGGTTTTATGGGCAATTTTTCGCACAAAGATACGTATGCCGTTGATTTCACGATGCCCGAAGGCTCGGAAGTGTGCGCTATGCGTGATGGCATTGTCGTACAAGCCAAAGGCGACTCCGACAAAGGCGGACCCGACATTTCTTTTGATAAATTTGCCAATGTTATCCGCATTTATCACCCCGATGGCACGATTGGAATGTACCTGCACTTTCAGAAGGACGGTGTAAATGTATCAGTGGGCGACAAAGTGAAGCGCGGGCAAGTGATAGGCTACAGTGGCAATACAGGCTTTAGCTCGCGCCCTCACCTGCACGTAGAAGTCTATAGTGCCTCGCCTACAGGCAAAAAAACGATAGAGCCGAAATTCAAAATAAATGGCGCGCCTATTGTTATCAAACAAGGGGCTGTTCTCCAAAATGGCGAATAGGCAAGCCTTCACAAAAAAATATGCACAAAATATACAAACTCTCAAAATAGGTACGTATTTTTGGGGCATTCAAAAATCAATTCTAATCCTATTTCAATCGTATGAAAGTTACTGTAGTAGGCGCGGGCAATGTAGGTGCTACTTGTGCTGACGTTTTGGCGTATCGTGAAGTTGTGAACGAGATTGTCCTTGTGGACATCAAAGAAGGCTTGGCAGAGGGCAAAGCATTGGATATTTGGCAAAAAGCCCCTATCGATGTGTATGACTCACGTACTATAGGCGTAACCAATGACTACAGCCGTACTGCTGGCTCCGACATTGTAGTAATTACTTCTGGCTTGCCTCGCAAACCGGGTATGACGCGTGATGACTTGATAGCTACCAACGCTGGCATCGTAAAATCTGTTACGGAGCAAGTGGTGGCGTATTCTCCCAATGCTATCATTATCGTTGTTTCAAATCCTTTGGACGTGATGACGTATGTGGCGGCAGTGGTTTCGAAAGCTCCTCGTACTCGTGTGATGGGTATGGCGGGTATCTTGGACACAGCACGCTATCGTGCCTTTTTAGCATCTGAATTGAATGTTTCGCCCAAAGAAATTCAAGCTATGTTGTTGGGTGGTCATGGCGACACGATGGTTCCCCTACCTCGCTACACGACTGTTTCGGGTATTCCTGTTACGGAATTGATAGCAAAAGACAAACTTGATGCTATCGTGAACCGTACTATCAATGGCGGAGGCGAGTTAGTAAAATTGATGGGTACTTCGGCTTGGTACGCTCCGGGTTCGGCTGCCGCGCAAATGGTAGAAGCTATAGCGAAAGACCAACGCCGTGTAGTGCCTGTTTGTATTGGCTTAGATGGCGAGTATGGCATCAAAGATTGCTACTTGGGTGTGCCTGTCATCTTAGGCAAGAATGGCATTGAGAAAGTTATCGAGCTTCAACTCAATGACGAAGAGAAAACCTTGCTCGAAATCTCGCGTGGCAAAGTGAAAGAAGTAATGGACGTATATGACAATATGCCCAAATAAACTAAAACAAACATGAGGCTATCCGAAAAGGGTAGCCTTTTTTGTTGCCCAAATTTTATACTGTTTTTATGGCAAAATAAAATGTAAGATATGCCAAAAACTTATACCAAAATAAAATTTAAAATGCGCCAAAAACTTAACACGGAGATACGGAGAAGCACAAAGAAACACGAAGTTCTTTGTGTAACTATGTGGTTCTTCGTACCTCTGTGGTGTTTTTTTTACGCAAGTTAAGAGTTATTTTAGTATAAGTTCTTTGTGTAGCTCTGTGTTCATATTTGATATTTTTCTAGGCAAGTTAATTTTTATTTCAGTATAATTTTGAGAATACTAAAAAAAGGTTATTTTTGTGCTTTGCTATATGGGCATCACTAACAGCCCACAAGCTAAAGCATCTGGAGTCTGATAACCACTCAAAACGGGGCGTATTCCGAAAAGCCAAACGAGTAGGAAGTAACTATTTAAAAAAACTAAAAAATGTCTAAAGTTCAAGTAATGAAAGCCTATTTCGGATGGGGCAATAACTCAGACGGAAAACAAGCCATTGATGTAAAGGCTGAAGTCCAAAAAATTTGCGACAACATGGGCAACGATGGCGCGAAGATTTTAGTAGCACGAGAAACTTTCGGTATGCCCGCTGACCCTGCACCCGGTACGCGCAAAACCTTGTTCATACAATATTTTATGAATGACCGTGCATCACGCATTGTTACCCGCTTGGGGTGTGATGGGCAAACGCTCTTTATCGCTAATCCTAGTACATCTAATATCCAAGTGGTGTCAGCTATTTATGGCACACCCAACGAGTCGTATGATATTACGCAGGAGTTTGCGAATTATTTGTGCTTGAATCCCCATGTGAATTCTATCCGTATTGATGGAAAAGAATTCAAAGATTTGTTTACATACGGCAGTGACATCAATAGTGGTACAACAAAATCACTCTTTCTCGAATTGATAGAGGTAGAATCAGGCAAACGCGCCTATTTCTGTGGCAATGATGGCTCAACTATCACGTGGAAATTTTAATACAAACAAAAAGGCTATCCGAAAAGGGTAGCCTTTTTTTGTTGCTCAAATTTTATGTAGCTTGATTGGTGCGCAAACACACCCGTTAGCGTTCCAAAGCCATATTTTATTTGAGGGCTTTTTTCAGGTAAGGACTTTTTTCATACCTTCAATACGCAAAATGAAATTCTTGCAACACACCCTTATAAGCAGTGGCATAATTTTGTTCTATGAAATGCACCTTGTTTTGATAATCCATCAACAAAACGCTTGTGCAACAAGTCCCGTATTGGCGGGCTGGCATCTCCACAAACAACGCAGAAAGAGCAAGTTCCCAATCTGGCGGAACGCCTGTATTGGGCAAGCGTTCTTCGGGAGCTTTTTCGGTGCTTTGCATAGAGGCGATAAGGTCATGCGGATTGAAGTCTTCCTTTGCAGTGATGTTTTGTAAGTTTTGCATACCCTTTTCCACCTTGAACCAAGGCGTATTCAACAAATGATTGCTCACGCCATACAAACCCGCCTCGAGCATTTTTACTTTTTTTTCTATGTTCGAGTAGTAGGCAAGTTCAGTAGGCGAGCCAAGCAATAGGTTGTAGCCATTGTAGGCTTCATCATGGGCTTGTATAGGTTGCAGGTACGTTTGCGCGTCCTGTTCGGAGGTAAGGAAGTCGAGAGTAAGATTTCCGCGAGTTTTGGCGGTAGGGTTCACTTGCGCCATTGGCACACGATAATTGGTAAGTGCGCTCCACCGTCCTTGCCTACCCACACCGAGCCACGTCCCTCCACCTACCAAGTCCTTGCCTGCCAAAACAGGCTTTTCGCCCCAAAAATGCGCAACTTGCGTCTTGCGGTTGTAAAACTCATCACGGTTAGCCACCAAAATAAGGCGGTAACGTGGGTGCTGTAGGTAAGAAAAGAAAATACTACACATACAAAATAGGAAAGGTTCTGCAAATATACGTTTTTGCGCGTATATGCAAGAAATACGAACCCCATCGATGCTGTTCAATACAAAATTAACACGAGTTCGGAATGATGAATTTGCTTCGTTTTCAACACTACTGCGCAGGAGTAGGCAAGGCAAAATATTTCAAAGATATTTTGAAATCATAGAGCTAAATGTAATAGAAAAGGTAAATTTGAAAAATTTTGTCCCACTCTTCCAACAAAACCAACAATGAAGCATGACTTCGTAGGGTACAGGTTCATGAAAGCCTCGCCCAATACCCATTTCTATGAGGCTTCCTCCAGCCTCAAGTCCTCGAGCTTGCCCAATAAGGTAGATTTGCGCCCCTACCTGACCAAAGTAGAAGACCAAGGCGCGGTGGGCAGTTGTACCGCCAATGCCGTAGTAGGTGCTTGCGAGTACCTTATCAAAAAACATGGCGAGAACCGCTTTTTTGATGTCAGCCGTTTGTTTGTGTATTACAATGCCCGTTGGCGTGGCGGTTCGCAAGACAAAGACTCAGGGAGCGTTATCCAATACGCCGTAGAGAGTTTGCAAAAATTTGGCGTTTGTTCCGAAAAAACATGGAAGTATGATGTGGCAAAAGTGCTTCAAAAACCAGACGAAAAATCCTATCAAGAAGCCGCAAAATTCAAAATATCCGACTTCCAAAAAGTAGAACTCGAACTGGACGTTTGGAAAAAATGTTTGGCGGAAGGCTATCCTATCGTTTTTGGTTGCGCCTTGTTCAAGAGCTTCGACGAATGTAGCAAAAAAGGTGGCATTGTCGAAATGCCCTCGCCTGATGACACCACAAGAGGCTCGCATGGGGCGCATGCTATGCTATGCGTGGGCTATTCGGATACAGACAAACTTTTCATTGTCCGCAATTCGTGGGGCAGTGATTGGGGCGACCAAGGCTATTGCTATATGCCCTACAATTATTTGATGAACAACAAATTCAACTTCAATGATTGCTGGATTGTGCGAAGCACCGACACCATGCCAAACCCGCAAGAAACATGGGACAACAAAAAAACAACCATCATCAATGACGGAAAAGGCTTTGATTGGTACGACCCCGAAACCTACAACCAATACACCGAAGACGACTATGAAGACTTTGATGTGTATATCATCTTGGAGGAATACACAGATGGCGATGGCGAATACTACGAAGACGAACCCGAAGACTACCACGAAACATTTTTTGAATTTGATGAAGACGCTGAAATAGAAGAAGGCGACTTTGAAGGCGAGGACGAATCAGAAGAGGATTTTGATGAAGAAGAAGAAACCGAAGAAGGCGACTTCGAAGGCGAGGACGAGTCAGAAGAAGACTTTGATGAGGAAGAAGAAACCGAAGAAGGCGACTTCGAAGGCGAGGACGAGTCAGAAGAAGACTTTGAGGAAGAGGAAGAAACCGAAGAAGGCGACTTCGAAGGCGAGGACGAATCAGAAGAAGACTTTGATGAGGAAGAAGAAACCGAAGAGGACGAACCTGAAGAAGAAGAACCTGAAGAAGAAGAAGAATTCGACGAACCTGAAGAAGAAGAACCAGAAGAAGAAGAATTTGACGAACCCGAAGAAGAGTCAAGCGAAGAAGAAGAATAAGCAACCAAAATGCAGTAGCGCGTACTTTCGCGCTACTTTGCTTTTATAAGCAGGCAAGCACCTTGTTTCGTTATTTTATCGTTAAAAAACTTGTTTTGTGTAACCAACCGCCTAACTTTGAAAACTAATTCGCATATATATTTTTGGTTATTCCCAAAACTGCTTCATGAGTTCATTAGATTGGTTTGTATTGATAAGCACCGTTGTAGGCATCACAGGCTACGGAATGTGGAAAAGCCGTAAACAACAAAATTTGTCTGAATATTTTTCGGGGCATACCCTGCCTTGGTACACTATCAGTCTTTCCGTTATCTCCACACAAGCAAGTGCCGTAACATTCCTCTCTGCCCCTGGACAAGCCTACTCTGACGGTATGCGGTTTGTGTTGTTTTATTTGGGCTTGCCGTTGGCTATGATTTTCGTGTCAGCAGTCATGCTACCGCGCTACTACAAACTAAACATACTCACAGCCTACGAATTTTTGGAAACCAAATACGACATGAAAGTGCGCGTATTGATAGCGTCCTTTTTTCTCATACAGCGAAGCCTCGCGGCGGGTATCAGCATTGCCGCGCCTACCATTGTGCTTTCGGTTATGCTGGGCTGGAATACCACCATTACCAATATTTTTACAGGCGGATTAGTAATTTTTTATATCCTTTGGGGCGGTTCTACGGCTATCAGCCAAACGCAAAAACTCCAAATGCTCACGATTTTGATAGGCATGGGCATTGCGGGCTATTTGGTAGTAGCTCTCCTGCCAAGCTCCGTGAGCTTCACAGATGCCATGCACATTGCAGGCACAGGAGGCAAGCTCAATACAATGAACTTCGAGTTCAGGTGGGACGACCGCTATAACATTTGGTCGGGGCTAATTGGCGGATTTTTCTTGCAACTTGCCTACTTCGGCACAGACCAGTCGCAAGTGGGGCGTTACATCACAGGAAGCTCTATGACACAAAGCCGTTTAGGACTTTTGTTCAATGGTTTATTCAAAATACCTATGCAGTTTGGTATTCTGTTTATAGGCGCGATGCTCTATGCGTTTTATCAATTCTACGAACCGCCCATTTTCTTCAATCCCGAAGAAACGCGCAACCTCGCCAAAAGTGCCGACAAAGCCCAAGTAGCCGAGCTACAACACAAGCACAAAGAAGCCTTCGAGTACCGCAAACAACAAGCGCAAACCCTGCTCAATACCTACAAAACCAAAGACGCACAAGCACAAGCCACCGCCAAAATAAATTTCAAAAAAGCAGACGAAGATGTAAAAAAGGTTCGTAAAGAATACATCGACTTGATGAAAAAGGCAAACCCCAAAGCCAATGTAAACGACACCAATTATATTTTTCTTACCTTCGTCAATACCTATATGCCTATGGGTTTAGTGGGTTTGTTGATAGCCGTTATTTTGTTCGCGTCTATGTCCACAACAGCCTCCGAACTCAATGCCCTTGCCTCCACAACCACGATAGACATTTACAAACGCGCTTTATTTCCGCAGGCTTCCGAAGAACATTATTTGGCAGTTTCAAAATTCTTGACCTTCTTTTGGGGTGTTTCCGCGATTGTGATTGCACAATATTCCTTACAAATCGGTACACTCATCGAAGTAGTGAATATGTTAGGTTCGTGGTTTTATGGCTCTATCTTGGGCGTATTTTTGTTGGCATTCTTCGCAAAAGGACTGTCCTCCAATGCAGTATTTTGGGGAGCTATCGTAGGCGAGGCATTGGTAATTTGTATTGATTTTCAATTCTTTGGCTTATTGCCCGACCTCAAAATAGCCTATCTTTGGCTGAATATGGTAGGCTGTGTAGCAGTAGTATGTTTGAGCTATTTCTTCGAAGTATGTTTGCGTAGCGGAACATTTTTGCGTGGACTTACCAAAAATAACTAAGCGCGTTTTCCTTGCCTGCCCAATAAAAAGAGAGACTATCCAAAAATGATAGCCTCTTTTTTTTACCAAATCTTATATGGTTTTATTAGCTTATAATTTTGCACAAAGCCTTTTTTGTATTCTTACCGCTGTATCTTTACTTCTTACCGCTGTATCTTTACTTCTTACCGCTGTATCTTTACTTCTTACCGCTGTGTCTTTACTTCTTACCGCTGTATCTTTACTTCTTACCGCTGTGTCTTTACTTCTTACCGCTGTATCTTTACTTCTTACCGCTGTATCTTTACTTCTTACCGCTGTGTCTTTACTTCTTACCGCTGTGTCTTTACTTCTTACCGCTACAGTTATACAACAAACAACTACATTACCATACATTAAACTATAATTGCTAACTGCTAACTGCTAACTGCTAACTGTTACCTTCCTATTTTTACATTAGAAAACTTAAGCCCTTTGATACGCTCATAACTTTGATGCTTAGTACCAAAAGCCCCTTTAGTATAAGCCTTGATTTGTTGCACAAGCGCGATAACGCCCACATTGTCGGCATACAACAACGAATCACGCTCCTTACGAGCCATAATAAGGTTCTGTTCAGCCACAGTAGCCTCCTGATTGAAGTTATGCAAACTATCAATATACTTTTTCAATGATGACACTTGCATATCTGCTTCATTAGGCGTATAAGTAGCCTGCGCATTGACCAAACCCACCAACGCACTAAAGTTATTTTTGCGCTGGTCGAAGCTCATTTGCGACACCGAGATAGACTTAGCCTCCGTAGCTCCATCCTCGCCTGCCTCTTTCTTTTTCTTACCGCCCCCGCCACGTATTTTGCTCAACATACTTTTGGCTTGCGTCAAAATTTTAGACTCAAAACCAAGCCCCGCCATTGTATTCACAATACGCATAGCCAAAGCGTTCATCTGCTCATAGGCATTTTGACGAGCATATATCTTATCACGATACACGCCATTCGCATCATTTACCCGTTGCAAAGCATCTTTTAACTTTCCTTGCAAAGCCTCCAAATCATTTAGTTGAATGGCAGGCGAGGCAGGCTGATAGCCATTGCCAAACGTACCCAATACCACCACCAATTCATCAAAATTTGCCACGTTCCTTGCGTGACCAGACTCATTATAAGCCATAACAATCCGTAAAGTTTTTAGTGAAACAAAAGAAAGGCACTAAATTAGTATCTTTCCTACAAATTTGCAAATAAAATATAGTATATTTTTATTTTTATTACAATGTAGGGGCAATCCTTGTGGTTGCCCTTATCGCATACACACATTTTTATTTATAACACACATATCGCTACAAAAAATAAACTATTCAAAAAAAGTAATCTTTTTTTTTGATACAAAATTTTTATATAGCAACAGCCTTTTACGAAGCGTTTAACCCTTAGGGTGTAGGGCGTAAAACTTGAATTATAACAAC
>RDXI01000272.1 GCA_004292795.1 Bacteroidota bacterium
CTAACAAACAGAAGACAGGATTAACAAGATTAACAGGATTTTTTCTTTAGTACATCAAAAACAACAAACCCCCAATCTACCTGTAAATCCTGTTAATCATGTCAAAAATTCCTTAGTGCAACTACATAGCCAATTATTCCTCTTTCTTGCCTATTTTTAGCCCCATTCCGCGCAAGCCTTTAGGTTTTTCTTCTTCCTTTTTTTCTTCGGTAGGCAAGGCTATTTTCGGTTCGGTTTCTGTAGGCAAGGTTTCTTTTTTGGTGGCTGTCGGCAGTTTCATTTTGCTTACTAAGGTTGCAGGCTTGCGCTTGTCGTCTTCGGTAAGGTAGGCAGAAAAATCGATGTTTTTCAGTTTTTCGAACACCTCTTGCGTGCTTGGTCTGTCTTTGTAGGCAAGCACAAGCATCTGATTTACAAGCTCTTGCAGGTCAGTAGGCAAGTTGGCATCTTCCAGCACGAGTTTCTCGCCTGCCCCGACTGCGAGGCAAGGATACGCATATTTTTCTCTGTCAAAAACGGGCATCTTGCCTGTGAGGTATTGACAAAACAACAAACCTAACGCGAAAATATCCGATTTGGTCGTAAGGTCTTTGGCTTTGATGCGTTCATCTTGCCTGATGTAGCTCGCCAATTCGGGGGAATAATACACCATATCGCCCACCATATCCTCCACGATTTCGGGAGGCTTGCCTACAAAATAGCTATTGTCAAAATCTATCAATTTGGCAGTGAAATAGGCGGTTTTGGTTTGTTTGATAAGCACATTGTCGGGCTTGAGGTCGCCATGCACAATGTTGGCGCGGTGCAAAATATTGAGGCTGTGCGTAATGGTTTTCATGATTAAATGCCTTGCCGACAAAGGCAATTCGGCAATCTCGCCTACAGTAAGCGAACTAACATCTACTTTTTCGGTAACTTTGTAATACTTCGTGTCTTGCCTAAAAAAATCAACCGCCACAACCAAATTACTGCCTATACCACATTTTTCGTTGATTTCTTGGATAAGCGTTCTGTGATGCTCCTCGAAACGCTCACATTCTTCGCGCTTGCGTTGTTTGCTGGCAGGGCTACCCGGTGAGTCGGGAGTGGGATATTTGGGCGAAAGAAACTCTTTCATAAAATACTCCACGCCATTTTTGAGCGCAAACGTCCATTTGCTCAAGCCTCCGCCTGCAGTAGTGAAGTCTTGCAAAATACGATAGCCACGAATGTTTTGGTCTTTGAACATAGTGCAAAGATACAAAAAAGCAATAAAAGAAGCACAAAGACCATTGAAACACCTCAAAAAACACTTTGTGCAAAAGATACAACGAAGGCTTTATTTTAATGCTAAAGGAGCGAATAGGGCGTGTTTTTGGAAAACATGGCAAAAGTTTTTTGCAAAAAACTTGACAAAGGGTGTTTCGATATGCTATATTTGTGGTTCAATCCAAATAACATGAAATTATCCGAGTTTAAGTTCAGCTTGCCTGATAGCCTTATCGCGCTCTATCCTACCGAAAACCGCGACGAAGCACGCCTTATGGTCGTGAACCGAAAAACAGGCAAAATAGAACATAAAATTTTCAAAGACGTTCTCGATTATTTTGATGATGGCGATGTGATGGTCGTAAACGACACGAAGGTTTTTCCTGCACGTATGTATGGCAGTAAGGAAAAAACAGGCGCGAAAATCGAGGTCTTTTTGCTACGTGAACTTGACAAAAAACAGCACCTTTGGGACGTACTCGTGGAGCCTGCCCGCAAAATTCGCGTGGGCAACAAATTGTTCTTTGGCGATGGCGAATTGGTGGCGGAAGTAGTCGACAACACTACTTCGCGTGGGCGTACTATCCGTTTCTTGACTGATGATGACGATAAATTTTACAAGATTTTAGACGAATTGGGCGAAACGCCCTTGCCTAAAACTATTCACGCCCTTAGGCGTACCGAACCCGAAGATAGAGAGCGTTTTCAGACCATTTTTGCGCAACATATTGGCGCAGTTGCCGCGCCTACAAGTGGTCTGCACTTCACGAAGCAGTTGGTAAAGCGTTTGGCTATCAAAGGCGTGGACATTGTGCCTATCACGTTGCACGTGGGTTTGGGTACGTTCCGCAAGGTGGAAGTAGAAGACCTCACGAAGCACAAAGCCGACTCGGAAAATTACATGATTCCTGATGGAACGGCTTTGCGTGTGAATGAAGCCTTAGACAACGAAAAAAGGGTGTGTGCTGTAGGTACGACCTCGATGAAAGCCTTAGAGTCGTCTGTTTCGGCAAGCGGAAGGCTTAAACCTATCAATGGCTGGACAGATAAATTCATCTTCGCGCCTTACGAGTTCAAAATTCCTAATGCCTTGATAACCAATTTTCACTTACCCGAATCCACGCTTATGATGACTACTTGCACCTTTGGGGGCTATGACCTCATCATGGAAGCCTATGAAGTGGCTATCAAAGAAAAATACCGCTTCTTCAGCTACGGAGATGCTATGTTGATTTTGTAAGGGGGGGTGAGAGGTGGAAGGGTGGAAAGGTGGAGGGGTTAGAAGGGCTATTCCATACCTTTCCACCCTTCCACCTTTTTACCTTTTTACCTTTCCACCCCTCAACCTTTCCACCCCTCAACCCTTCTACCCCTCAACCCTTCT
>RDXI01000069.1 GCA_004292795.1 Bacteroidota bacterium
ACTCCTATGTAACGGGCTGGGGCGAAGCCATTTAAAAGATTTGGTTTTGTTTTAGTAAGTGATTGATTTTCAATAACTTACAAAATAGTGTAGCTCTCGGTTTCTAACCACTTCTGTATGAAGTTTTGCCTTTGTTTCTTGCCTGTGGGTGGAATTTTACCATGAAAACAAAAAAAATACGCGAAAGGTTCGTATATTAACGAGTTGTGTGATATTTTATAAAACCAAAAAACTAATTAAATATGTATTTATCAATACAAAGTAGTCATAAATTAAACGAAGTAGTTTTAAACTTTGAAGTTGCCTATCGTTCTTTCATTGCCGAAAATATGGTAATTAAGTTTCCAACTGAAAACGATTTTAAAATTGTTTTAGAGGATTTATCAACTAAAACAGTACAAACGTCAATTATTTTTTCACATAGATTTAGTGAAAAAATCAAAGCCATAAAAAAAGAGTATAAAAAACACTATAAAGTCCTTCAAGACTGCAACGCAGCTTTTAATTTAAAGATAATTAACGAAATAGAAGCACCATTTGTTAGCACTCTCAATGACTATGTTACAATATTTTACAATAGTTACTTTGCTAATACGGACTTATTAAAGGGTATTTCACCTAACGATTATTTATTTCTTGCAGAAAAGTACCATAAAATAAGAAATGATTTATTTCATCCTGCGACTTGTAAAATTCTTTTAACTGATGCCAAAGAAATTACACAGTTTTTAAGAAAAATATCTTTAAATATAGATAGTATCTATTTTTGGTATGTAAATAAAATAGAACTTGAAAAAAGCATTCAAGCCTTTATTGAGAGTATTGAAGGAAATCCTATAAAGATATGTAACCTTGACGAGATAACTTTTGGACATCAAAAGATTGTATGTCGTGATAGCGAACTTAATAAACTTGATGAGTACATTTTTGGTAAAAAAGATGTTCCTTTTTATAGAACAGCAGGTTCGGTTGCAGTATATGGTTATGGCGGTTTAGGTAAAACAGCACTTGTAATAGAATTTTTAATCAATGTCATCAAACAAAGTATTGATGAAAACAACCCTCATAAAATAGAGTTTATGTTATTTTTTACTAATAAAGAGGAACAGTTATCATATTCTAAGACAAGTGGAGAAATAATAATTCAAGACTTAAAAAAGCAAATAAATTCTTTTTCTTCATTTCAAGAAAACCTCTTTCAATATTTATCTATTCAAAGTGTAACTGAACTTAGTAAGTTTGGCAAAGGTATTATTGTGATTGACAATATTGAAACTTTTAATGAAACCGATAAGACAAGTATTTTAGAGTTTATTAAAACTTCACCAAACAATATACAGTATATTATAACTTCAAGATATGAAGAAAATGCGGTAGAACGTCTGCACATAGAAGGATTTTCAGATGTTGTAAAAGGTAAAGAGTTTGTTAAACAATATCTTAGCCTCTACAATTTATTTATTGAACTTGATGATAAAAGGTTGGAGGCACTTTTAGATGCTTCTAAGGGTAATACACTAATTTTAGTTCTTTCTTTACAACAACTCAGTGATGGGATTACTACTTTTGCCAAGATAACTGAAACATTAGGAAATACTAAATCAGCAAATATTGAAAAGATTGTTGATTTTATGTATAAGAATACATTTGATAAGGTTATAAAGGAATTAGAAAAGCAAAATCCTAATTTTAATGTTAGAAATGTACTAACTGTTATTTCTATGTATAAAGAGGCAATAGATTTGTATTCTTTGGCAGAATTAACAGAGAGTTCTGTTAGCATAGTTGAGAAAATATGCGATTACTTGGCAAATAGACTTATTTTAAATAAAAAAGGAGAGTATTACGAATTAAACGACTTTGCAAATAAATTTGTTTTAGTAAAATTTATTCCTGATAAAATAGTAGCTACTAAATTGTATGAGAAGATAGACAATCACAAATTTACTCTTAGACTTAAACTAAGGAAATTTGAGGAAAAAAAGAATGATAGAGAATTAGAAAGAATAATGGACGACTGGAAGCCACAAACACAAGTAGAAAAAATTGCTATTGTAAATGCTTATAGCCTCTTTTCACCCTATAATTCAGGTAAAGATAGAGATATTGAAAAGTTAAAAAAGGAGTTTGCTAAATACGAAGCAATGACACCACACCCTTACATTAAGTTTCAAAAAGCAAAAATATTTGAAATGTTAGTAAGTAAAAATTTTATTACTACTTCCGAAGCCTTAGATATAATTTCAAATTCCTATGAAGATGTAATTTATTCAATAGAATTTGAGTACAAATACATAAAAACGACTAAATCTTTTGCTAATGTGTTATGGTTTTATGGGCAGTTTTTAGTTAAAAACTACGAAGATTATCAACAAGCATTACCTAAATTAGAGCAAGCAAGAACACTATTTAAAAAACTGGATTTAACCTCTGATTTAACTTATAAAAACTTATTAAAATCTATGATAAACTCTTATCAAGAATTATCCAAGAATAAAAGTTACAGAGGGCTTTACAATCAAGAAGTTTCAGAACTTCGTAATGAGTTAAATTCATTGCCGAGATAAAAAAGTTTCGCCTTTTCAGGTGTTAGAAACGCTGACAAGTGCGTAGTTTCAAACACATTTTTATTCAGCGTTTCGACACCTGAAAAGCAGAGCTAAGGCAGTTCTTTTCAGGTGGCGAAAAATGAATGATTAGCCATGTAAATAAAAATTAAAGTTTGCCATTCATTTTTCTAACACCTGAAAAGGCGTAGAAAGTAACACACTGCCACTTTGTCAGTAATGCTATAGAGTCAGGTTTTGACGTGCCAAAACCTACTCCACCAACGGCAATTCAATAAAGAAAGTCGTGCCTACCTCCTCTTCTGTTTCGAACCATATCCGCCCGCCTGCGTGTTCTATGGCGCGTTTCGAGAGGGCAAGCCCGATGCCCGAACCGCTTGATTTGGTTGTGAATTTGGGCGTGAATAGCTTTTCTTGTACGTCTTCGGGGATTCCTGTTCCGTTGTCTTGAATAGAGATTTGCACCAAACCTTCTTCTTCTTTGCTCAAATGCACCTCGATGTGCGGTAGCCTGTTTTCGGGCATCGCTTCTAAGGCATTTTTGATAAGATTGACGAACACACGCCCCATCAGTTTGCGGTCGCCCCGTATGTAGGCAGGCAAGGTAGGAATGAAGAAAATAATATCGCCATCTGTTTCCGTATAAAGCATTTCCGTTTCTGCCATCAGCTCTATGAGGTCGAAACGCTCCATGACAGGAATAGGCATTCTGGCATACGCTGAGAAGGACGTAGCAATGTCATCTAACACATCTATTTTTTCCAACAGCGTTTCTATGTAGCGTCCAAACATCATTTGCATATCCTCGCCTAATCCTTCCAAACGCCTTTGCATCATTTGGATACCAAGCTTCATGGGCATGAGCGGGTTTTTTATTTCGTGTGCCACTTGTTGCGCCATTTCGCGCCATGCACTCTCGCGCTGTGCCGCTATGAGTTCTTGCCTGCTGTCGTCGAGGTTCTTCAACATCTTGTTGTACTCTTGTACGAAAAGCCCTATTTCGTCTTTGCTTTCCCACGTAAGCGGTTGATTTTGAAGCGGTTGATTGTAGTCAGTATAAGATGTGCGCCTTACCTGCTGGGTAATGAGTCGCAAGGGCAACGTCAGCAAACGAGAAGCAAAAAACGAAATGATAACCAACACAATGAACGAACTCGAAAAGATATTGACCATCAGAGCCAAGAGTTCCATTTGCTTTTTGTTGATTTCGTATTGCGCCTCGAAGAAAGGTATGCCCACAATGCCGAGCAGTTGGCGTTTGTCACCTTCGTAGTTGCGCAGGGGCAGGTAAGTCGAGGTAAATTCGAGCTTGCCTACCGACTCAGGCAAGATAGCATAGCGGTTTTTGCTCAAACCCACCAAGTACAAGGCTTGCGGATTGATGTACGGAGCTAATAAATTCGCTTTGTCGTAAATGGCGGGCTGACTGCTCGACATAAGTTGCCCTTCGCGGTTGAAAAGGCTGATGTCCGCGCCTGTGTTGCGGGCTATTTCCGCCAAATGCGTATTAAATTCGTCTTTCGTAATTTCTCGGCTATTGAGTTTCAGCAGTTGAGGCTGTAGGTTGCGGGCTACCGTTTCGCTCTTGCGTAGGTAAGCCGTTTGCAGGTCGTTCTGATAATTGCCCCGCATGATGTTCAGCGTTACCAAACTTACCACAAACAACGGCAGGAAGAAGGCAAGGTTCAAATAAATCTGTATGCGCGTGGCGAAAGTGGCGTGTGCGCCATAGCGTCCTTTCACAAGACTGTAGCCCAAAAGCCCTAACAGCGTACAAAGGATAAGCAACAAGAAAAAGAACGAGAAATTAGAGAAAATATCCCACCATGCATACGTGGGCGCGGACACGACCACGCGCTTTTTGAAACCTCCCGACACTGCCAAATGTTCGATGCCCTGATTTGTAAAACCTTGCCTCACAAGTTCGTCTTTGGCAAACCAACTTTGTTTGAAGTCTTTTTCATAATTGAAATCGCCTTTGGCATACACCAGCACATCATTGTCGTACACCGCATAGCTGTAATGCTTCGCAAGGGGCGAGAGCGTGTAGTTTTTGCCCAAAAGCAATTCGGGATATACGTTTTGCGGTTGCCCGTCTATGATGCGTTGCTCGAGTTCTATGACCACATGAGCCAGCGAGTCTCGGCTTGCCTGCACGCCCACGAAGGCAAGGTAATGCTTGCTACTGTTTACGCCTGCTTTGTTGATAAACTTGATGGCGGGATTATCGGTGTCGTAGTATATTTTTTGAAATTCCTTGCTCAAGGTTTCGTAGGCAAGGCGCGAGTCACCTGTGCTGTAGCGCGGTAGCGAGTCTTGCGTGCCGTAAAAGTAGAGCTTGATGTCGTAGTTCGCAAAATAATTGCCCAAATATTGTTTCAAAATCTTGTCTTGCAAGGCGGGTTCTTTGCCCTCGCCTTCTTTGGCTTGCCTGCTTTGGAAGTAGGCGAGGAAATCTTGGTCTTTTTTGATTTGTTGGATAGCTTCGCCAAGTTGTTGCTCAGCTACTGCGTCATTTTCAGGCAAGAGCATATTCCCGAAAGCCCGCTTGTCGGCAAGACTACTTTTTGCCCCAAAGCTATAAATCGCAAACGTACTCACAGAGGAGGCAAGCAACGCGCCCAAGAACAAATAAATAGACGTGGCATAGCGAAATTGGGAGAAAGTTTTAGGCAATTTGGCTATATAAATCGTGATGAAGTAGGCAAGATGAAACACCACGAGCCAAAGACTCCCTATTTTCATCAACCAAGAAAACGCCCCAAAACCCACACTTACGAACAACAAAATGCCTATATTCAATCCCACTGCTTGCTTTGGCGCGAACTGCATACAAAGGCGCGTGAAGGTATGCAACACAAAGAAATAGAAGCCCGACAATGCCACAAACATCAAAAAACCAAACCCATTGAGGCTTGTCCATTCAAGCGTATTGGCAATGGCAAGGCGTTGTTCGGGGTGCAAAAAGATAGAACCTAAGGCATTGTAATATACCACAGTTACCAAAAACGTAAGCAACAGCAACACACTTACCAAAAAAATCCTGCCTACTTGCTTCAGTCCTAACATTTGTTTGTAGGAAAGCATATAGGGATAACAGCGCAAGAAATACATCAATACGCCTCCCAAAGCCAACATATTCAGCGCGAGGTCGCCCAACGAAGGCGTAAAGCGCGAAGCAGGATAAAGGGCGCGGTTGAACAAATCCCATTCTGTCCATTGGTACGGAAATACCGCATAAATCATCAAAGCACGCAACCCAAAACTCGCCAAACCCCACAACAAAATAGAGGCTTCGTAGCGTTTTTTGCGGTGCAAGCGTGCTGTAAAACCACGCAACGCCACCCAACCGAATAAGACCGCCAAAATAGCCAAGCCTCCCACGAGCCACAAGAAATTGATGTTTTTGCCCTGAAAAGTAGGCGAGAACGCAAGCCCGAAAACAGGCGTTTTGTCAGGAAAAACAATGCTAAAAGACGTGCTATCTTGTTTGATGTCGATGCCTTGTTCGTGCAGGAGAGCCTTGTTATAGCCCGATTCCAAATATTTGTTTTCCAAAGAATATTGATGCGCTACAGGCAGGTAAGTTGCTATCGTTACGGTGTCTTGTTGCCCTATCTCGGCTACGGTTTTGAGCAAAACACCAAAGCCTTGTGTGGTTTGGAGGGGCTTTTGTACGAAGTCGCCTTGTATGTGTGTAGGCGAGGGAACATAATGATAGTCTGTCCATTGCACCAATTTCGAGCCTTTGAAGATGTAATGCGCAAAACTCGCCTGCGGGGGCAGTGAGCGAAACTTGCCTTCCTTGATTTGGGAGCGGATAGTTTCGTTTTCTTGCCCTGCCTTCTTCATCAATGCCTCAAATCGCTTTTGAATGAGTTGATGTGTATATTGTTGCTGTTGTTTGGCGAGCTTGGGGTGTTGTGTGAGATATATAACAAGGCTTATAGCTCCCAGCAAGAGAGCAAGCCCAAAACTTATAAAATCAATATTGCGCGATAACCTTTTCATGTATGGCAAGATATTACAAAAACTTTGCAAAAATCGTGTAATTTATGAAAAAGTGCCTATACAACCCAAAAACATTTTGGACTATGCTGTAACTGTCAGGTTAAGCCCTTAGAAATGTAGGGGCAACCCTTGTGGTTGCCCTCATTCGCGCACACATTTTGAGTTGAAAATATAATTTTTTGTTGATGAAAAAGGGCAACCACAAGGGTTTGCCCCTACACAGATATTGTATTTCCGTATTAAACTGACATGAACTACAGGGTTAGTCTTAGCTTGCCTACCTTACAAACCGCGCCCTCCTGTCAGCGTGCTGTAAACGGTAGGCAAGAACCTACGCAACAACGCGCCTATGAGCATAGACAACAACGCTACCGAAAAGGAAACCACCACAAACGTAAAAATGCGATGGAAAGAATATGAAGCCATCGCCACCTTTGCCCAATACATCACATAATACAAAATGGGTACGTGCAGGGCAAAAATCATAAACGAAAAATCTTGCGCCTTGCCTAAAAACCACGTCCTTTGCGCCCAACGAACCAAACCATTGCACCCATACCAAATACTCGCCATACCCAATACTTCCGCCATTTTGAACAAAGTATTGATGATAAATTCATTCGCGCCACCCAAAAAAGTAGCAGGTTGGAAGGCAAGATAAGTTTTCAAGACACAAAGCAGTACAAACAATACCAAGCCCAACACAGGCGAGAAATAGCGCGGAGCGCGTTCTATGTCAAAATTGCGTTTCTGAAGCCATATTCCCAATGTGAAAAACAATAGCCCCTCGCCTTCGAGGAAAAACATTCCAAACGTAGAAAACCACAAAAAGACCGCAATAGGAAACCACACAAACGGAGCTTTCAGCACACACCAACGCAAAGGCGGATACGCTACATTGTACACAAGCAACACACGAATAAACCACAACTGAAAGGCAATAGGCGCGAGAAAAATCCGAATAAGCCAATCGTACCATTCGTATTGTGAAACCAAAATTTTGGTGTCACTTACTTGTGCCAAGCGTGTTTCTTGAATAGCTTTCAGGAAAGCAGGCGAGTATTCCAATGCCCACGTAAGCAAAAGCGCGAAGATGCTCCAAAGCAGGTAAGGCACACCCAAAGTACGCAAACGCTTGTCTGTGCGCTCCTTGTATGGCTTGTAATCGCTCAAGGCATAGAGATAGCCCGAAATGATAAACAACATAGGAATCCGAAAACGGAACAAGCCATTAGCACACAAATATTCAGTGAAGGACGTGAAAGTAAGCGGCTCTCGCACCAACGACCACGGCTGTAGGTAAGTGTCTTGCAGGTTGTAACCATGCACAAAAACCAACAACAGCATCGAGAGGAAACTGTAGAATCGAAATTTTTGGCTGATAAAAGGAGAAACAGAAGGTTTTAAATTGTCCATAGCAATCTGGTTGTGTGATAGGTAGCGCATGGAAGCAAAATATTTCAATCGTTATCTACTTTTATGACAAAAGCCCCTTTGTACCCCAATTTTTGGACTTTTTGGGCTAACTGCTGGGCGGTGGCATTGTCGTATTCATAGCCAATCAGGTACTTGTAGCGGTAGCCTGTAGGCGCGTTGGGTGTTTCTATTTCTTCTACCTTGTAATCCAAATCCTCGAAAACAGAGGAGTCGATGGCTATTTTGGTCTTGGAAGCCATAATCTGCACACGATATACTTTGTCGCGTACTTCAGGCAAGACCTTCGTATTGGTAAATTTCTTAAAAGCCCTGTAAAGTGCCGAAGCTACAATCGCTTGCCCCTCGCCTGTGTTGAGGAATTTTTCCTCGTCTTTGTTGGTCAAGTAGCCCGTTTCTACCAAAATACTGGGCATTTTGGGGCGTTGTGTTACAAAAAGGTTCTTGCCTCTGTCTTTGGCATCAAGCGTTCCGCGATTGTGGCGGTTGGCTTTTTTGCCCAATTCTTCCTCAATACATTTTGCCCATTGCGCACTCGCGGGCATTTTGTGGCTGTGTATATGCACTTCAAGCCCATGCACATTGGGGTTGGGGCTGGAGTTGGCGTGTATGCTCAAGAAGTACGTAGCATTGTGTTTATTGGCAAACTCTACGCGGTCTTCCAACGACACATACACATCAGAACTGCGCGTATAAAGCACTTTCACATCAGGCAAGTTGTGGTGTATGTACTCGCCTAAACGCAACGCTATCGCCAAATTGATGTCTTTTTCGTGCTTCATGACTTTCGAGCCTTTAGGCTTTCCTGGGTCATTGCCCCCATGTCCTGGGTCTATCACAAGGATAATATTTTCTTGTTGTTGAGCCTTGCCTGTGGTGGGAATAATGCCTAAAAAGATAATTTTTAGCGCGATAAGAAAGAGAAAACGCATACCGTAAGAAGTTTTTATGCTATAAGAACGTACAAAATTAGGAAACAATACAAAAAACAGTCCAATTTGCTTTTGTGGGGCAAACGGTCTGTGGTATTTATTGTCCATGTCTTGTCATCAAACGCTCATCAAACCCCGCGAGGCTATCAAAGGAATTTGCGCCTTCATGGATTTGTAGCCTATTTCGTATAGTTCTTTGGCTTTGCTGAAATTGGTTGCCGAAAAGTAGCCAAGTTCTTTTGGCTCTACTGCCACGTGGAATTTGCTCAAGTTTTGGCGCGAGGCATTGTGCAATACCAAATTGAAACAACGTTGTGCCACAGAGCGCATACCTTTCAAGGAATGATTAGAATCAAAGGCGTTGGTATGCACGCCTATAGTCAGGTCGCAGTGGGCGATAGGCTCATGGAGTAAACCATTCAACAAACCGCCATCTACCAACACGCGCCCCTCGAAGGCGATAGGCGAGAACAAAAACGGCACGCAACACGAAGCCAACATGGGCTTGATGAGTTCGCCCTGATTGAAAATAACGGTTTCGCCTTTTTGTAGGTCTGTGGCAGAGAGCGAAACAGGCAAGCGCAAGCCTTCGAAGGAATTGTGCGGAAAATGCTGTAGGAGCAACTCGCCTACCCGCTCCAAATTGAGCAAGCCCATTTTGCCCCAACCCGCAGGTCGGAAAATGTGTTTCCACGAAATTTGGCGCACTACGTCCAAGATTTCTAAAGGTTTGTAGCCTTGCGCATACAACGCGCCTACTATCGCCCCTGCGCTTACGCCTGCTATGTGTGTGGGGTGAATATCTGCCTCAAACAGGGCTTGCAACACACCAATATGGGCAATGCCCCGCGTGCCTCCGCCTGATAAACTAATACCTATGCTCATGTGGACAAAGTTACGGAAAAATTAGAAAAAACTTGCCTGCTAATGCTAACAACTGCGCTGTGAAGGGTTTTGTTTTTTTGTTTTTTGCTGTATTTTTGCTCCAAAAACAGTGTGCTTGTCTATACTTGGGCGAGCCTCTGAAACTACCCAAGTGTAGGCAAGGAAGCACGCGAACTTTTGGGTGTTTTTTTTTTTTTTTTTTGTTTCGGAAAATTGGGCTTGATTTTGTTTTTTAGCTACACTTCGCTACCCACCTTTCGCTCACCAATAACCCTACACAAAGGCTGTCAAAGTTTGGAATTAAATTTAAATATAAAACATTGTAAATCAATAGATTGAATAAGTTTGCCCCAGCAGGGCTACATCTTGATAGCGCAATAGGCAGATGTCGCCCTGATGGGGCTTGTATGCAACCGTTTTTAATTCTGAACTCACGTTATTCAATAAATTGATTTACAGTTTTTACCTCTAAATGCTCATTTCAAGTCACATAAAATTAACATTTTATTAACAAAAAAACATGGTTAAAATTTGTTTTTTTATTTTACTTTGCTTTACTTTGCGATGTAAACTTAACAAAACCTTTTTTTTATGTCAAAACTAACCTTTCATTTCGCAAAACGAAGCATCAAAATTGTGATGCTCTCCCTCATCTTTAGCATTACTACAATAATGTCTGTTTGGGCTGGAGTTTGTGGTTGTACCCGAAATATTGATGGTACAACCTATGATGTATCTTGGTGGTGTGGAAGTTCAGGCTATGCCTTGGTAGAAGGTTCTATCAATGGTAAGTCGCTTGGCTATTACTACATTACTATCAGCGAAGCAGAAGAGTTCTGTGGATAATTGTAAACCTATTTTTCACTCATTTTTTTTCTTATTATGAAAAAAACATTCATTACCTTTTCGTGTTTTTGTTTATTCTTGTTTACGCTTAATGCGTGCAAAAACGCAGGTGAGGCTACCATGAACTCGCCTCAAAAAATCGCCATCAAATCGTATGAAAATGCGAATGTAACCGAAGCCATTAAAGCAAGCGGCATTCACGATTTCCGCCTAAACAAAGGGCAAAAAACGTTGGCAGACTTAGAAGGCTTTTACCATAATTTGCCCTCTAAGTACAAAAATTCTACACAGTTAGAAGCTCTACAAGGCTTAACAGCGAGTATGATATTAGAAGAATATGGATTGCTCGATTCGCAAAAACCTTCGGATAAACAAAACATAGAAAAGTATGTTGATGTAGTTCGAACTACGCAGTATGGCACGCCAAGTTTGTACATTAAAATTATAAAAACTATGCGCAAACATTGGAAAGAATCAAAAGTGAATGAGCTTAAATACGAATTTATAGCCATCGCAGATTCGCAAACGGCAAGTATTCAAGAAAAAATGAAACTTCACGAAAACAGAATTAATAATCCCCAAACACCCCGCGCAGAAAAAGTGGTGCTTTCAGGCGGATTAAACTTGATGAGGAAGTTTTTACAAGATACCGAAGAATTAAAAAATCTATAAGCATCTTTTAAAAAACAAAAAGCTATCCTTTTGGATAGCTTTTTCCGCCGTTGTTGGTGTTTCGGAAATTTGGGCTTGATGTTGTTTTTTAGCTACACTTCGCTACCCACCTTTCGCTCACCAACAACCCAGCGCAAAGGCTGTCAACGGCAGAAAAACCAACCCCTTGCGGGTTGAATACAAAATAACCCCCAATGAAATTGGGGGAAAGGGCGGGAACGAAAGGGCGGGAGAAACAAAAAACTTGCTTTTTTCTTACGCACCACTTATCTTTGCCTTATCTTTCACGTCCACGTGGCAAGGGCTATGTGCAATCGCGTAGGCAAAGCAAGAAAAACAACTTTTATTTATTTTTATTTCAAAATACAAACCTGTAAAACCTACCACGTATGACCGAAGAACAACGAAACGAAGAAATAAACCGCAGGATAGATGCGTGTATTCAAAAGCAAAGTATAGTATTAAATTTAACTCATTTAGGCTTAACAGGCAAAGAAATAGCCTTAAAAAGATTACAAGAGTGTAAGCATATTACAATCTTACGTGTTTATTCTAATCATATTTCAGATACTTCCTTTTTACAAAGCCTTACCCAAATAAATTTCTTGTACCTTAGCTCTAATCAAATTACAGATATTCATTTCTTACTCAATCTTACGAATCTACAATATTTAGACCTTCGCTATAATAAAATATTAGATTATTCTTTTTTAAAAAACCTTATACAATTAAAATTTTTAGATCTCCGCTACAATAAAATTTCAGATATTTCTTTTTTGGAAAACCATTCGAGTCTACAATCATTAAACCTCAGTAGAAATAAAATTTCAAATATTTCTTATTTGCAAAATATTTATAGCCTAAAATCTTTAGCTCTGAGTAGCAATCAAATTTTAGATATATCCTGTTTACAAAGTTTTACAAACCTACAATCTTTAGATCTCAGTAAGAATAAAATTTCAAATATTTCTTCTTTGCAAAATCTTATAAATTTAAAATCTTTAAACATGAGTAATAACCGTATTTTGGACATTTCATTTTTGCAAAATCTTACAAACCTAAAATCTTTAGACCTCAGTAAAAACAAAATTTCGGACATTTCTATTTTACAAGGGCTTACAAACTTAAAATCTTTATACCTGAGTGGTAGTCAAATTTCAGATACTTCCTTTTTGCAAAGTCTTAATCAACTACAATATTTAGAATTGAGCAAAAGTATAATTTCAAATATTTCTATATCTTTTCTCAAAAATTTTCCAAAATTACAATATTTGTATTTACACAATAATCCTATCCAAAATATCCCACAAGAGATTTTTAATAAGAACGGGAACGTCCTCTCTGAAGTCCGTCACTACTTAGAAGACCTCGAAAAAGGCAAACAAAAGAACAATGAGGTAAAAGTAGTATTTATTGGCAACGGAAGCGTAGGCAAGACACAGATAACCAAACGATTGGCAGAAAAAGAACAATTTGTGTTTGATAGTCAGCACAATTCTACTCACGCCATTACGCTCTTGCCTACCCACATAGATTGCGATTTCTTGCCTGAAGGCTTGCAACTGAACCTTTGGGACTTTGGTGGGCAAGACCTCTATCACGCTACGCACAGGCTTTTTATGCAAACGCGGGCTTTGTTTGTGTTGGTGTGGGATACAGAAAATGAAGCTAATCCTTATCACACTTGGGAGGGCGTGCAGTACAAAAATGAGCCTTTGCAGTACTGGCTGAAATATGCGAGTCATTTTGGGAAGGGAAGCCCTATTCTCGTGGTGCAAAACAAAGTAGATACTGAAGCCCACGAAGATGCTTGCTTGCCTCCAACCGAACAGGCAAGGCTAAAAGAGGAATTTCCGAATATTACGGACTTTTGGCAGTGTAGCGCGAAAACAGGGCATAATTTTGAGGAATTGACGTACTTTATAGGCGAGGTTTTTAGTCAAAATGACACCTTGCGCCAAGATTTGATAGAGCGCGAATTGCCTACGGCTTGGGTGCAAGTGCGTGACCGCGTCAGGGCAGAACAAACAAAATCTGATGGTGCAAAACAGATAGACACAGACACTTTTCGAGTTTGGTGTGCGGAAGCAGACGTAGAAAAATCAACAGAAACCATTTTGCAGTTTTTCCATGATACAGGCGTTTTTTATTATAACAAACAATACTTTGTAGGCAAGATTATCCTCGACCAAGCGTGGGCAATAGAGGCAGTTTACAAAGTATTGGACAGAAGCAAAATGCACTATAAAATCCTGCAAAAAAACTTAGGGCGTTTGAATTATGAATGGATTTGCAAAATTTGGAAAGATTATACAGATGAAGAAAGAAAGCTTTTTATCAACTTTATGTTGAGTGCGGATTTGTGTTTTGAAAGCACAGAAAAAGCACAAGGGCTTCAAAACCGCGTTTTTGTTGTGCCTCAACTCCTGAAACCTACCAAACCGACTTACCTCGAAACCTATAGGCAAGACTATGCTATGCACGAAAGAAAGGCGATTTCGTACCATTTCTTGCCTGCCCTTTTCATACAGCATTTTATCGTGAGGGCGCACCGTTTGGCGAAAGTGGAGGATATGTGGCAAGCAGGCATTTATCTTGCCTACCAAGACCAACGTGCTATAGTAGAAGCGAATTATGACACTTCGGAAATTGTCCTTGCCTACAGTGCGCAAAGCGTGGAGTTGGTGCAGGCAATAACAGAAGAATTAGAGGCAATTAGCCAAAATACGGACATCAAAGCAGGCGAGAACAAGGGTTTGGCGCGTTTTTGGAAAAATGAATCGCCTGAAGCCATTATCGAGAAAGCCTTGCACTTCTTAGAACTTGCTAAGGTAGATTTTTGCTTTGTGGAAATGGATAAAATAGTTATTCCTTCCGAATTTGTATATGCTTACAATGAATTGAAACAAAAATTCATACACGCCAAAGACGATTGGGATTTTGACCAACAACTCGCTACTTTGTTGAGAGATATAAAAAAACAGTGCTAAAGAAGGCTGTATTTTCCAAAAAAGTTATAGTTATGCAAAGCGGGTATCTTTTTTTTCCAAAAAAAGCTATAGTTATGCAAAACGGGTATGTTTTTTTTTGCAAAAAAAGCTATAGTTATGCAAAGCGAGTATCTTTTTTTTCCAAAAAAAGCTATAGTTATGCAAAGCAGGTATGTTTTTTTTCCAAAAAAAGCTATAGTTATGCAAAGC
>RDXI01000273.1 GCA_004292795.1 Bacteroidota bacterium
CTTCTTACCGCTGTGTCTTTATTTCTTACCGCTGTGTCTTTACTTCTTACCGCTGTGTCTTTACTTCTTACCGCTGTGTCTTTACTTCTTACCGCTGTGACTTTACTTCTTACCGCTGTGTCTTTACTTCTTACCGCTGTGACTTTACTTCTTACCGCTGTAACTCTATAGTAAGCAACTGCATTTCTTATTCTTGCTACTACAACTCTATTTTTTGTCTTTGGTATTCAACCATACTGTAGCGTAGGCTTCAGATTGCGCACACAAGGCTTATAAAAAGCTGTAGCACAGGCATCTTGCCTGTGCTTAACATAGTAAAGAAATAACTGTAATCTTTTAACAAATACGCTTGTTTGTTTGATATACACAGGCAAGATGCCTGTGCTACAGTTTTGCATCTACAAGGGCTAACCACTCTTTCGTACCTTGTGTATATAGGTGTTCTTCTCCTAACGTATCTATTCGTATGTAATACGCTTTTGTTAATAATGCCTTTGCTTGATTATATTGCTCCATTTCATAATACATACTCCCTAAATTATTCAAATGAATAGCATAATGAGGGTGTTTTACGCTTATCGTTTCCTTATCTATTTGTAATGCTTCTTTGAATAAAGGTTCTGCTTCTGCATATTTGCCTTGTACTTTATACAATTCTGCTAAATTATTCAAAATAATAGCATAAGCAGGTGTTTTATTACCTACTGTTTCTCCTGTTATTTGCAATGCTTCTTGATATAAAGGTTCTGCTTCAATATACTTGCTTTGTGTTTTATACAAAAGAGCTAAATTGCTTAAACGCATAGCATAATCAAAATGATTATTGCCTATAGTTTTCTTATCTATTTGTAATGCTTCTAGATAAAAAAGTTCTGATTCTGCATACCTACCTTGTATTTTATATAAAATAGCCAAATTATTCAAACGAGTAGCATACTCTTCATGTTGTTTTCCTACTGCTCCCTCTGTACTGTATAGACTTGCTTTATACCATTTTTCCGCTTGATTATAAATGCCTAACGCATTGTATAACCGAGCTAAACGATTCTCTAAACTTGATTTGTGTATAAATACTTCTTTAAAGTCTATACCTGCTAAAAGAGCCTCGCCATATTCTAATAGCCATTGATGTGCTAAAGGATTAGCATCTATTTTATTATAATTTAATAGTTCTTCAAAACTATCAAACAAGACTTCGCAATCGGTAAGGGTAGGCAAGCATTTACGCAAGAGGAACATCTGCATAAGGCGGTGCATCTCAAAAGTTTTGTCCTTGTGATAGATAAGCCAACCACGTTTAGCTAAATTTTGTAATACAATTTCATACAAGGCTTTTTGCTCGGCAGGAGTAGGCAAGTTAGTTTCTGTAGGCGAGGCTTGAGGTGTTATCCATTTCAAAAAATCTTTGCCTACTATAGGCAAGGCAGGCAAGACTGCAAACTGTTTTAGTACATACAGGGCATTTTCATCTAAATTCGAGATACTAAACACCGTATCAAGATGTTGAAACATACGTTTTTCGTTTTGACTATCACCTATTTGTATAGGTCTATTCAATTCTTTTGCATCTAAAGCATTTTGTCGCAAAATGTCCGTGAGTTGTGCCAAGCTCTCCAAATCCAAACTGTTTTGGTAGCTTTTCGCCAATAACTCTATCGTGAGCGTATGATAGTCTATCAGTTTCAGCAAAGCGCGTAGTTCCGTTTCGTCTATCTGCTCCTTTGGCACGTAGGCAAGGAACAATTCCATCGCCTTCACTTCCGACAAAACACCCAACCGCATGAGCGTAAAACCGTTTATATCCTCACGCGAAGTACACAACACGCGCCAATGACGCATACGCGTATCGCGCAGGCAGGCAAGGAGTTTATCGTCTGTGTTTGCGTCTGTGAGGGCGTAGTTGTCTATCACCAACAAATTCGTGCCTTGCCTACTTTCCAAAAACCGCATCAGCAAATCAAAGCGCGTCATTTCATCTTTTTGCTCGAATTCCTTGCCTACAGTCAGGTCTTGCTGAAAAGCAAAGGCATTCAACAGCGAACTGTTCTGCTCTATCCAAACAATGTGCGCATAATGCGTCTGATAATCCGAAACATATTTGCGCACAAGCGTTGTCTTGCCTATTCCGCCAAGCCCATTCACGACCACAGTAGGCAAGTTTTCCTTTTGTTGCAACTGCGCGTGTAGTTCCTCGAGTTCATCTTGCCTACCTATGACCTTGCCTGCTGGAGTAAAGGAGGTAAGAAATTGAGGGTTGAAAGATGAAAGTTGAGAGTTGAAAGATGAAAGTTGAGAGCTAAGATTTTTGTGCAAAGAACTTTCTATGAAAGTTTTTAGGCTGTTGCGGTAGGCAAGTTGCTTTGTGCCATTGTATGCAGTGTAGTTGAGCATATATTCCTGCTCAAAAGTTTGATAGTTAGGAAACGAAATTTTGTTTTCTCTGATGATGTGAAAAGCCTCGTCGAGGTTCAGGTTTTCTATAAAGTCAAATAATTGTTGTTGCATGGACATAAGTTTAAAATTTAAAAAGGTTACATACAAGCCCCAGCAGGGCGACATCTTTGTAGCACAACGGTTTAAGTTTTCCAAAGCCCCAGCGGGGCGACATCTT
>RDXI01000070.1 GCA_004292795.1 Bacteroidota bacterium
AGCGAATGGCATTGGTCAATAAATTGATAAGCACCCACGTTGTTTTTTCTGCATCTGCTTTGATGGTAGGCAAGACTTCAGGCAAGTGTGTTTTGATGGCAATATGCTTTTGTTCTAAAGGAATTTTTACGGCATCGAGGCTGTATTTTAAAATTTCTAAAGGATTGCTTTCATTCAAATTGAGTTGAATATTGCCCGTTTCTACTTGTGAAAGGTTCAACAATTCGCCTATAATTTTGAGCAAACGGTTTGTATCATCTTTGATGCTGGCTATTAGCTCGTGTTGTTCTTCATTGAGCTTGCCTATTTGTTGGTTTTCAATAAGTTGCAGACTCATTTTGATAGCCGAAACAGGAGTTTTCAATTCGTGGGAAATGGTGGCAATAAAATTTGTCTTCGCAAAATCTAATTCTTTGAAAGGCGTAATATTGCGCAACATAATCACCGAACCAATGGCTATAGGTTCATATTCGCCTGTGGGCGTGATGTGAATAGGCATTATTTCTTGTTCAAAATAACTTTCTTTGTCATCTACAAATATTTTGTAAGGCTCTTTGCGTTGCAATTCATTATACATAAATGATTGCATCAAGGCACGCATCAAATCATTGCGAATAGCGATTTCTTGGGCAGTCTTGCCTACCAAATCAGTGCGTTGTAAATTTAGTATTTTGGTTGCTTCATCATTCACAAATAGCAATCTGTTATGCTCATCTAAGCCTATCACAAAATCTTTCATATTGTTGATAATCGTTTCAATACGTTTCTTTTCAAACAATAATTTAGCTAAATTACTTTGCTTGTATTCTTCTAATTTTTGCGCCATTGTATTAAAAGATTGTGCCAATTCTTGAAACTCATCTTGCCTACCCAAATTTACACGATGTGCATAGTTTTCATTGGCTATTTTTTTGATACTTTCTGTAAGTTCGCGTATAGGGTTAGCTATGTTTTCAGGCAAGTTTAAAAGCATAGTGAAAGCCACCAAAAAACACAATGTACCCGTTACTGCTATCCAAAAAGTAGCCGTTTCAGCAGTATTGTTCGCTATTTTGCTTTTGCTTTTGATAGCTTGCATATTCAGGCGCATAATTTCGCTAATGTCTTGTCGGATAATTTTTGATAAACTATCCTTGCCTGTTTGTGTTTTTTGTAGAAGCGCGAAATGTCCGCTCAACAAGTCTGTAGCTTCCTTCTCGCCTACTTCGGTAATGTTTTGTTGTTGTTTTTGCAAGTTTTGGGTAAAAATTATGGGCGCGTTGGGATTATTTTTCAAGTTGTCTAAGGAGGTAAGCATATTTCGACAATATTCCAATGTATTGTAATTTGCCACCAAAATATTTTGCGTATCATTCCTAAGCGTGTACAAGTACACACTCGACAAGATAGCCAACAAAAGTATCATACCAAAGAGTAAGCCAATACCTAAAAAGAGCTTTATTTTAATTTTCATACAAATTAGGAAAGAATGATTAAATCAATGTCTTGCGAAGAAAGTTTTTTGATGAGTTGGTTCACAACGCGCTTTTTCCAAAAGAACCAAAAACCAATAGGTTCAGGCTTGCCTACACAAATAGTCGTAATATTTCGTTTTTGGGCTTCTTCTGCAATGCTTTGTGCGACATGGATATGCGGGATTTTCAACACTTCCGCGCCTAATTCTGTCGCAAGTTTGAAGTTATTGATAAGATGCCGTTGTTTGTCTAAGGCTATTTTATCATCACTTTCTTGAGGTGTTTGCACATAGAGTACGCTCCAAGTGCTGTTGTAATAATTTGCCAAACGCGCTGTTTTGCGGATAATATTTTTTGCATGACGTTCATGACTGCTAATGCAGGCAAGGAATTTTTCGTGCTTAAAAGCCTTGTTTTTAGTAACCTCTGTTTCTACTTTTCGCTCTACTTGGCTGGCTACTTCTTTCAATGCCAATTCTCGCAGTTGTAAAATATGTTCTGCTTGAAAGAAGTTTTGCAATGCAAGCGCGATTTTATCTTGTGTATAAATCTTGCCTTCTTTTAGGCGAGCAATCAATTCATCAGCCGTCAAATCTATATTGACCACTTCATCAGCCATTTTCAATACGCTATCGGGTACTCTTTCTTTGACTTCTACGCCTGTAATTTCTTTCACATCTTCGTTCAAACTTTCAATGTGTTGAATATTTACAGCACTGATAACATTGATGCCTGCCTCTAATATTTCTACTACGTCTTGCCAACGTTTTTCGTGTTTGCTCCCTTCTATATTTGTGTGTGCAAGTTCATCTATTAGCACTACATCAGGGCGAGCATTGAGAATAGCAGGCAAGTCTAACTCTTCTAATTCCTTGCCTTTGTAAAAAAGTTTTCGGCGGGGAATAGCAGGCAAGCCTTCCAGCAGTTGATGCGTTTCGGGGCGAAAATGTGTTTCAATAAAACCTATTTTCACATCAACACCATTGCGCAAAAGTGCGTGTGCCTCTTGCAACATTCGGTACGTCTTGCCTACTCCCGCGCTCATACCTATATATATTTTGAACTTGCCTCGCCTACTTTTTTGAATTAAATCTAAAAAGTGTTGCGCATTTTGATTGATTTGTTCCATATCCTATTTGTTTGCTTAATAGGATAGGGTTTAAAACCCTATCCTATTAAGCATTTTGTTAATTTTATTTAAAAAGAAACCGCCATCGAAGTTGTCAATACATAGTTTTGCTTAGACGCATTATTGTTTAGCACCAATATTTCATCGGGGCTGTTCATTCCTCTTGCTTCAATGCGCCACAACATATTATCGGTAGGTGCGTAATCCAAATTAAGCGAATAACTAAATGCTCTGAAATTATTAGGATTAACAGTGGGAATAATTACACCTCCTTTGTCAAAATAATGTTCGCCTCTTGCACATATTTTCCATTTATTGCTCATTTGATAGCGCAACATCAAAGCCGAAGATGTCCAAGTGCGATTTTGTTTGGTTTGTTGATTACCTTGCACACCAACATCAAAGCCTGCAATTAAACCCCATTTATCACTCAAAGCAAATATGCCATACAAGTTATGAAAAAAGCGCATTTGTTTTAAACTATCCGCGCCTTCATTGCCAAAGTACGTGCTTGAATTAAGTGTTATCTTGCTATTAGGTATAAATTGTACTTGCGTTCCAAAAGAAGGCATACTATTATCTGTTAATTTCTTAATACGTTGCCAACCATTGACAACCAAAGCAGACAAAACCCATTTACTATTATTACTTGTATAAGTTGCTTTTGTACCTGCCAAATAATACGGTGTATTATCGGCTAAAATACTGCGCGTAAGCGTCCAACAATCTTTGGAGATAGCACTCTCAAAACCAATATGAGAAGCAAAAATACCCGCATCAACCCAAAAATTAGCTTTTTTGGAAACTTTGATACCTATATTGCCCTCATAAATGTTGCGGATAAGCTCCTGCTCGCCTATAAGATTGTACTGTGAATACGTACCAATCATCAACGCAATATTACCACGCACTCGTTCAGAAGTAACGTTGGTTTTGATAATGCCGTGATTGACATTAAACTCATTATGGCGTTTATGATTGTACCAAAAGCCAGCACGTTCATTGTTTTTGGGCTGTGCAAAATCAAAACAATAATACGCATCAATATAACCAGAAAACGTAGCTTTCCATTTTTGGGTACTGTCTGCATTTTGCGCCCATACGAGGCATATTTGCGCCATCCATAACAGGGAGGCAAGGAAAATTTTTTGCATATAAAATATTTTTTAATTTTTTATTTAATGTAGGGGCAACCCTTGTGGTTGCCTTTTTGAAAAACACAAATATTTATTTTATTCAAAATGTGTGTGTTTGAAATAGGGCAACCACAAGGGTTGCACCCTACAAAACACATCTTTTATTTATTTTTACAATTCATCAAGTGCTACATTTAGCGCAAGCACATTTACTACAGGAATACCTAATAAACCATTCATCGGTCTTTCAGTGTGCTTATGCACAAGCGCGATAACTTTTTGCTCGGATATTTTCCTTACCTGCGCTACCCTTCTTGCCTGCACAAGGGCGGAAGTAGGCGAGATATGCGGGTCAAGACCACTACCCGAAGCTGTTACGAGTTCAGCAGGCAAGTCTTTCTTTTGTAGGTACGTATGCGCTTGTAAAAACGCCTCTATTCTTGCCTGCACTTCTTTCTGATAGTCAAGATTAGAAATAGCTTTGTTACTCCCACCACTCCCAGCGGCATTGTAATTCACCGCAGACGGTCTGCCCCAAAAGTATTGAGGCTTGTTAAATGCTTGTCCTACGTTCTGATAGCCTACTGTTTTGCCCTTGTGTTGTATAAGCTGTATCTTGCCTGCTGTAGGCAAGACTTGTGCAATCCCTGTAAGCACAACGCTATACACACCCACAAAAAGAGTAAGCATTAAAAGCGTTAAAATCGTTGTTGAAAAAATCGTTTTCATATCGTTTTTTTTGTTTTTTAGTGAATTTGAGCTTTGACCTCACATTTTTGAGCTTTGACCTCAAACGTTTGAGCTTTGACCTCAAAAATTTGAGCTTCGACCTCACATTTTTGAGCTTTGACCTCAAAAATTTGAGCTTTGACCTCACATTTTTGAGCTTCGACCTCAAACGTTTGAGCTTTGAGGTTATAATTTTGAGCTTTGAGGTTATAATTTGAATGTTTTAGCTCAAAATGAGGTTGTAAAATGTTATTTTGATAATATTTTAGCTAAAAACGAGTTTACAAAAAGTCATTTGTATAATATTTTAACTAAAAATCAGATTGTAAAAGGTTGTTTTGCTTATTTACATAAATAAACTTACTATCAAGTCTAAGGCTTTGATACCTATAAAGGGTACTATGATACCGCCTAAGCCATAAATCAAAAGATTTCTTCTCAAAATAGCACTTGCACCGATAGGTTTATAAGCCACACCTTTCAACGCTAAAGGTATCAGGCAAGGAATAATGATAGCATTGAATATCACAGCAGACAATATAGCACTTTCTGGGCTATGCAAGCGCATAATATTTAACCCTTGCAAGGCAGGAATAGACGCAATGAACAACGCAGGTACAATAGCAAAATACTTGGCTACATCATTGGCTATCGAAAAAGTAGTAAGCGTTCCTCGTGTCATCAAAAGTTGCTTGCCTATTTCCACAATTTCAATCAATTTAGTAGGATCATTATCCAAATCAACCATATTGCCTGCTTCTTTTGCGGCTTGTGTGCCTGAATTCATCGCAACACCAACATCAGCTTGCGCAAGGGCAGGTGCGTCATTCGTTCCATCGCCCATCATTGCTACTAACTTGCCTTCTTGTTGCTCTTTTTTAATGTAATTCATCTTATCTTCAGGCTTTGCTTCCGCAATGAAGTCATCAACGCCTGCTTTTGTCGCAATATATTGCGCTGTAAGTGGATTATCACCTGTAACCATTACCGTTTTTACGCCCATTTTGCGCAATCTTTCAAAACGCTCTGCAATACCTGTCTTAATGATGTCTTGCAATTCTATAACGCCTACTACTTGTTCATTTTCACACACCACTAAAGGCGTTCCGCCATTCTTGGCTATTTCTTGGGTTTTCGTATAGATATAGTCAGGAAAAACATTGCCTGCAGAGGTTACAATTTTCTTGATAGAGTCTATCGCTCCTTTCCTAATCCTTACCTCGCCTACGTTAATGCCTGAATTTCTAGTTTCTGCTGTAAACTTAATGTATTGTATGGAGTCAGTAGGCAAGGCAAAAATCTCATTTTTGCCTTTTTCTAAATTAGAAGATAAACTAAGCACGTTCTTTCCTGCCAATTCTATGATAGACTTTCCTTCAGGCGTTTCATCAGCCACCGAACTCCACACCGCACAACGTATAAAATGCTTCTCATCTATGTTTTGTGCAGGATAAAAGTTTGTAGCCTTTCTATTGCCAATCGTAATAGTGCCTGTTTTGTCCAATAACAACACATCAATATCCCCTGCCGTTTCCACAGCCTTCCCAGACTTTGTAATAACATTCGCCCTCAATGCCCTATCCATTCCAGCAATACCAATGGCAGACAATAAGCCACCAATCGTAGTAGGAATTAAACAAACAAACAGCGAAATAAATGCTCCTATAGTAATAGGCGTTTGCGCATAATCCGCAAAAGGCTTCAATGTAACACAAACTATCACAAATATAAGCGTAAAGGCAGACAAAAGAATGGTTAAGGCTATCTCATTAGGCGTTTTTTGACGACTTGCACCCTCTACAAGCGCAATCATTTTATCTAAAAAGCTCTCGCCTGTTTGAGCCGTAACCTGCACTTTTATTTTGTCAGAAAGAACTTTTGTACCGCCTGTAACACTGCTTTTGTCTCCTCCCGCTTCACGTATTACGGGGGCAGACTCGCCTGTAATGGCAGACTCATCTATCGTAGCAATGCCTTCTACTATCTCACCATCAGTCGGTATTATATCTCCAGCTTCACACACAAAGATATTGCCTTTCTTGAGTTGCGCAGAGGAAATAATTTGTATCTCGCCTCCAAAACCCACTACTTTTGCAGGCGTTTCTTCGCGTGTTTTGCGTAAACTATTTGCTTGAGCTTTGCCTCTTGCCTCCGCTAAGGCTTCCGCAAAATTGGCAAACAACAACGTAAGTAACAAGATGATAAAAATAGTAACATTGTAGGCAAGGCTTCCCTGCCCTGTAGCCCCTGCAAGTACCCAAAGCGTAACCACAAACATTACAGCCGTTCCTATCTCTACTGTAAACATCACAGGATTTCGAAACATGGTTATCGGATTGAGCTTGATAACAGATTGTACAAGGGCTTCTTTGACTAATTGACTATCTAATAAAGAAAGAGATTTTGTTTTCATAAAAAAAGAAATAATAAATCTATTTTGTAGGGGCAACCCTTGTGGTTGCCCTGTTTTGCACACATATTTTAGATAAGCACATACATTTGCGTTTGTTAAAAAGGGCAACCACAAGGGATTGCCCCTACATTTTTTACGTTTTATTATATCGTAGAAAAATATTCTGCAAAAGGTCCCAATGCCAAAGCAGGAAAGAATGATAATGCGGCAATAATGAAAATAACCACAAAAACCATTGTGCCAAACGTAGCATTATCCGTTTGCAATGTACCTGCACTTTCGGGGATATATTTCTTTTGTGCCAATGCTCCTGCAATAGCAATCGGTGCGATAATAGGCAAGAAACGACTTAGTAATAAAATGATTCCTGTTGTGATATTCCAAAACAAATTATTGTCGCCTAAGCCTTCAAAACCACTGCCATTGTTTGCTGATGCAGACGTATATTCGTACAACATTTCCGAAAAACCGTGATAATTTGGATTATTTAACCAGCCCGTAGCCTTTCCGCCATACCAAACACCCATTTCAGTATTCTGTGATGCAAAGTACGTTGCTAATGCAGTCCCTGCCAAAATAAATAAAGGGTGTAAAATAGCTACCAATGCCGCAATTTTTACCTCTTTAGCTTCTACTTTCTTGCCTAAAAATTCAGGTGTTCTTCCTACCATTAAACCAGAAATAAATACTGCCAAAATGATAAACACATAATAATTAAGGATTCCTACTCCACACCCACCATAAAAGCAGTTGGTCATCATAGCGAGCATTTGCATAGCACCCGAAATAGGCATAGCACTATCGTGCATACTATTGACAGAACCCGTCGAGATAACAGTCGTAGCAATGCTCCAATAAGCCGAAGCCATCACGCCAAAACGCACTTCTTTTCCTTCCATAGCCCCTACGTTTTGCATAATACCTGTTCGCGCTATAGTAGGCGAGCCTTGCATTTCCGTATAAAGCGTAGGCAAGACCAATAGCCAAAACCCAATCGACATGACCGCAAAAATATTCCACGCCAAACGCTTCCTATTCAAGTAAAAACCCAAAGCGAAAATCATAGCAAACGGCACAATCATCTGTGCAATCATCTGCACAATATTTGTAAAGTAATTGGGGTTTTCGAGAGGGTGCGCAGAGTTCGCTCCAAAGAAACCGCCTCCATTTGTACCAATATGTTTGATAGCTACAAAGCCTGCTACGGGTCCTTGCGAAACTTGCACTGTATCACCTTGCAATGTGATGAGATTTTCCTTGCCTGCCCACGTCATAGGCGAGCCATTGAAAAGCAATATAACCGCTACGATGAAGCTCAAAGGCAATAAAACCCGCGTACAAGACTTTAAGAAGAAGCTATAAAAGTTTCCAAGTTCGTTTTTGCCTTTCTGCAACATAGCTTTGAAAAGCATAGCGCATACTGCCATACCTGTCCCTGCCGATACAAACTGTAAGAACATCAACATCATTTGACCGAAGTAGCTCAAGCCCGACTCGCCTGAATAATGTTGCAAATTGCAGTTTACCACAAACGAAATGGCGGTATTGAAAGCTAAATCGGCAGACATAGAAGGGTTTTTGTCGGGGTTCAGAGGCAAAACGCCTTGCATCACCAACACAACAAAACACAACACAAACCAAACGGCATTGATAGTCAGCATAGCATACAAGTTTGCTTGCCAAGACATTTCCTTTTGGTCATCAATGCCACTCACACGAAAGAACAAACGTTCCAAAGGCGCAAAGACAACATCTAAAAAAGTTTTCTTGCCTGCATATACATTCGAGATATATTTCCCCAAAGGGTAGGCAAGTAGCAAAGTAGCCACAAACATGACCACCACGCCCAAGATTTCTGTAAGCATATTAAAATTTTTCAGGTTTGAGCAGTACATACACCAAATAAGCGGCAACTGCTATGGAAAGAAGGAATAAAGCAAACATGGCTTAGATTTTGTCGAAAAAATGAATGGACAAATAACACGCCCCAAACAAGGCAAGGGCAAGCAAGAAAAGGAGGAAAGTAAGCATACACGTACAAATATATTTTGAAGTATATATGCCAAATCCTGTTCCCATTTTTTCAAACACTTGTTTATCAATACATTACAAAAAACAGCCACACAAAGACACAAAAAAAGCCTATCAAAATGATAGGCTCGTTCTCAAAATGATAGGGGTTTATAATCCTAATTCTCTATGAATATGTTGTTTTACCTTTTCTAAAATCTGTATCATAGCTGTCATGTCGTCTGTTTGAGTGGCATCATACGCCCTGCTTACGGCATATTGCTTGCCTACCAACAGCACGAAAAACCAAAGCCTGCCTATGATATAACAGCCATAGAGCGGTTTTTGAGCGTCTTCGTTGAGGGTTTGCGCGTTAGTCATAGCGATTAGAAGTTGTCCCAAAACATCTTTACTTGTACCGTTTTCTGCTTGGAAAGTTTGAAAAAACAAGAAATTTGGTTTAGGTTTTTGTTTCCCTTGTGCTATGAATAATATAGTTTCTTGGCTTTCTTCTACAATTTCAAAATTCCTAACCAAATTGTTTTGTATGAAAACTCTGTATCCGTCAAATGAATTTAGTCCAATGTATGAAATAAATGGATAGGCAAACATCATCTTTAGCTCGTCTTCATTCCAGTTTTCCACGTTTTCAGACAGCTCTATGCGTAAGTTTTCAAAGCGTTCAGGCAAGTCTTGTGTCGTAGATACATCAAGCCATTGCAACATAGTAGGCAAGTTCTTGATGCGCTCTATGCCAAATTCTATTTCTACATCTTCATAGAGCCATTGTTCAAAAGGTCGCTTTATCATAACATGAACATTTATTTGAGGCAAAGATACGAAAAAAATCACAAATGGTATTCCTCTATTTTCCTATACAATGTAGCAACGCCAATCTCAAGCAGGCGAGCCGTTTCTGCTTTGTTGCCTTTGGTGTGTGCCAATACCTTTTGAATGTGTGTTTTTTCTATTTCGCTCATAGCAAATACATTTTCAGTAGGCAAGGCAGGCAAGTTTAGTTGCAATTCATACGGCAAACAATCGACTGTGAGTTCATAGTCAGTAGCTAAAATAACCGCTCTTTCGATAATGATTTTCAATTCGCGGATATTGCCCGCCCAACGATAGTTTTCTAATTTTTCGAGAAACAAAGGGTGCAAGGTTATATTTTTCTTGCCTACCTGCACCGCATACTTTTGCAAAAAATGCTCGGCAATCAAAGGAATGTCCTTCTTGCGTTCTCGGAGGGCAGGCAAGGCTATCTCAAACACATTCAAGCGAAAATACAAGTCAAGGCGAAAACGTTTTTCTTCGCTTTCCTTCTTCAGGTCGCGGTTAGTGGCACTTATGAGCCTAAAATTTGCCTGCAACACTTTGGTATCGCCCACACGCATATATTCTTTGGTTTCCAAAAGGCGCAAAAGCTTTGCCTGTAAATCGATGGGCATCTCGCCTATTTCGTCCAAGAAAAGCGTGCCTTCGTGTGCTTCTTCGACCAAGCCTTTTTTGTCTTTATTCGCCCCTGTGAACGCGCCTTGTACGTGTCCAAACAATTCACTTTCGAGGATTTCTCTGCTAAACGTACTGCAATTCAGGGCTACAAAGTTCTTTTCTTTTCTTGTGCTTGCCTGATGAATGGCTTGCGCGAATACTTCCTTGCCTGTGCCTGTTTCGCCTGTGAGCAATACGGGAGCATCGGTAGTCGCTACTTTTTCGGCAAGAGCAATGGCTTGCAGGAAGATAGGCGACTTGCCTACCATGTTTTGGAAGGAATACTTTTTGGTGGTTTGCTTCTCTAATTTTTGGAGTTTTCGAGTAAGGTGTATCTTTTCGAGAACTCTATGAAGAAGCGGGACTATTTTTTCATTGTCATCACCTTTTACCAAATAATCAAACGCACCATTTTTCATAGCTTGCACACCGTCAGCAATATTGCCGTAAGCAGTGAGCAAAATAACTTCGATGTGCGGATTTTTGTCTTTCAGCTTGGCGACCATATCCACGCCATGCGCATCAGGCAGTTTCACATCACACAAAACGACCTCTATATCTGCGTGTTGCTCCAATTTTTTCAAGCCTGTTTTGGCATCAGGAGCTTCTATTGCCTCCCAGCCTTCGGCACGCAAGATACGTCCTAGCAAGTTGCGCAATTTATCTTCATCATCAATAATCAAAATCATATAGCTGTCAAAATTACTTACACGCGCCTTCTGTCCATTTGGTAACGCCTGCACGTTCTGCAAAGCACTTGTTGCTGTATGTTTTGCCATCACACCCGCAAACGGGTTTGTATAGCATGATGCAATTCATGTCAGGATTGATTTTCGAGGAGTCTATGCAGTCCGTATTTTTCGCTTTGGAGTCCTTGCCTGTAGCGGTTTGCGCGTTGTGCTGACTGCCTTTGCACCCTGCGCAGGCAAGCATCAAAAGAAGGGTATAGCCAAGTTTTTTCATAAACGATAGCGGTTTGTTTGCGCAAAGATACACAAAAATCCTTGCCTACCACGCCAAAATAAAACCTTTTTTTTGTCGTTAGGAGTGTATGGTTCGAATTTGTTTTTTTTCTTTTTTGCTTTTGTCTTCGGTGGCTTTTGCCCAAAAAACGCCTCAAGAATACGAAAAAGCCTTTCCTGCCGACTTCCACGAAGCGTTGGCTTTTATGAAAGAACATAAAGCCTTGTTTGTGCAAGAATTGGGCAAGGAGGCGGGAGATGTGCGCTTGTTAGCCTCTGTTGCTTTTCCTGAAATGGTGCGCTATTCGGAACTAAGCAATATGTTCGAAACCATGACCATAGAAGCCTTGTATGTGAAGTATGGCACGAAATACGCTGATTTTTCGATTGGTTATTTCCAAATGAAGCCTTCTTTTGTAGAAAAAATGGAGGCTTACCTACGCGATAATTGGCTGACTACGTATCAAGATGTATGGCAATACGAGGAAACCATCGAGTCAGAAATTCGCCAAAAGCGGATAGCTCGCCTGCGCAAAGTAAAGTGGCAATTACGTTATTTGCGGGCTTTTTATGGCTTGATGTTGCACAAATTTCCTACCCAAATGCAAGGACAACAAGACGCTAAAGTAAAATTCCTTGCCTCCGCCTACAATCGTGGCTTCGAACAATCCGAAACCGAAATATTGCGCTGGAGCAAAGTTTTTGCCTTTCCGCATGGCTCGCGCTACACAGGCAAGCAGTACAATTATGCAGAGGTTGCCTCTTATTTTTATACCAAATACAGCAGTCAGATTTTTTAAAACAGCGTAGGCAAGGTTTCTGCCTTGCCTACTTTTTTGTGGTTCGTGGGGACACGAACCACTTCTTATTCCATATTTGGTGTCCCACCAAACACTTCAAACATTACTTATAAAAAATCCATTTGCCTAATTCTCTATAGTTTACTTTCTTGCCATACATCATAATGCCCACGCGATAAATGCGCCCTGCAAGCCATACCATAGCCACAAAGCCCACTACCAACAAAAATATAGACAAGCCGAGTTGCCAAGCAGGAACACCAAACGGATAGCGAATCATCATAGCTATAGGCGAGGTAAGCGGGAACATAGACAACCAAAAAGCCATTACCCCATCAGCATCACGCGAAATAAGACTGCTCATTGAAATAGTCAGAATAAGCGGAACAGTTATAGGTACTACAAATTGTTGCATTTCGGACTCGTTATCAACTGCAGACGCGGCAGCCGCAAATAAGGAGGCATACATCAAATAACCAAATACAAAATAAAACAAAAATACCCCGATAAAAGCAGGCAAGTTGATTTGATTTAACATAGTATCAAAAAAACTTGTTGCATTATTTTTAGGCTTTTCGGTCATTTTTTCAGCTATTTCTTTGGTTTGTGGGTTTGCGTCTTGGATTGTTCTTTTTTGTATTTGGGCTTGCATATCTTTGCCCATAAACAAAGGAACGGCAAAATTGGTAATGGCAAAGGTGAGTAAAATCCACAATACGAATTGGGTAATGCCTACCAAACCTACGCCTAAAATTTTGCCCATCATCAGTTGAAAGGGCTTCACTGTTGAGATAATGACTTCTACCACACGGCTTGTTTTTTCTTCTACCACGCCACGCATTACTTGCGAACCATAAATAAAAATGGCAAAATAAATTACTACAGCCCCTACCATACCAAACACAAACAACCCTGCCGAACTGCTTTTCTCGCCTGTAGCGGTGTAGGAATTGATAGTAACATTCGCTTTTATTTTGTTCAGGTCTTCTTGTTTGATGCCTGCCAACTCCATTTTGTGGCGTTCTATGGCTTTGGAAAGTACATTTTTGATGTCCATTTCTGTTTCCATACCAATACCTTTGGCAGAAAATAGCTGTATGCCTTCGGGCTTTTCCCAATTCAGTTGGGGGACATAGACTAAGGCATAATATTTTTTGTCTTCCAACAAAGCACGTGCTTCTGCTAATTTCTTGGTAGGCGAGGGCGTGAATTTGAGCGTTTTGTTCTTGCCTACGTCTATGCGGTCTTGTATTTTGTTGGTTTCGTCCAAGAGCAATACGAATTTTTCGGACTCGGTGGAGAGTGCCAATATCACAGGCAAGGTAAACAAAGCTCCCAACAAAATAGGCGTTAGGAAGGTGAGCAGTAGGAAAGTGCGCTTGCGTACCCTTGTGATGTATTCGCGTTGTAAAATGATAAATATCTTATTCATTTCCGTAGTGTACGAGTTGGGGTTGAGAAGTAAGTTCGAATTGGTCAGTGATAGGTCTGCCTGTTACTAAGGAGATAAAAATATCGTTGATAGTCGGCAGTTTTTCCTCGAAGCGATAAATCGCGCCTTGTGGCAAAAGCTCTTGGAGCATCATATTGGGCGTAGTGCCGTTTTTGGCTTTGAGGAGCGAAGTATAACTTTCGCGCCCTGTGTTTTTGTATTGCAACACGCTGAAAGACTCGCCTGTTTCGATGGGCTGATGGGCGTTGTATTCCACCACAAACGTATTGGTTTGGTATTGTTTCTTGATTTGTTTGGTTTCGCCATCAAGAATTTTCTTGGAAAGGTTGATAAGCGCGAGGTGGTCGCACATTTCTTCTACCGACTCCATACGGTGCGTAGAGAAAATGATGGTCGTGCCTTGACGTTTCAATTCCAAAATCTCATCTTTTATCAAATTCGCATTCACAGGGTCAAAGCCTGAAAAAGGCTCGTCCAAAATGAGCAAGGCGGGCTTGTGCAAGACTGTAGAAAGGAACTGTATTTTTTGTTGCATACCTTTCGAAAGGTCTTGGATAGTTTTGTTCCACCAAGGCTTGATTTCAAATTTTTCGAACCAATATTTGAGGCGTTCCATCGCATCAGCTTTGGTCATACCTTTGAGCCTTGCGAGGTAAAGGAGTTGCTCGCCTACTTTCATTTTTTTGTATAGTCCGCGCTCTTCGGGCATATAGCCTATCTGATGCACGTGGTCGGGAGTCATCGCTTGTCCATTGAAAAAGACTTCGCCACTATCGCGCAAGATAATTTGCGTAATGATTCGAATGAGGGTGGACTTGCCTGCACCATTCGGACCGACTAGCCCAAAAACCACTCCTTTTGGTACGCGCAGACTCACGTCTTGCAGGGCTTGGTGTGTAGCATAACGTTTGCTTACGTTCACTACTTCCAATAAATCTGTCATGAT
>RDXI01000071.1 GCA_004292795.1 Bacteroidota bacterium
GAGAACCACAGAGCTACACAAAGAACTCAGTGTTTCTTAGTGCTTCTCTGTATCTCCGTGTTAAGTTTTTGGCGCATTTTAAATTTTATTTTGGTATAAGGTATTATTTCTTAAAAGTAAGCAACGGAACAGGCGCGTCAAAAGAATAATCTGCCGCTTTGCTCGAAACAAATATTTTTTGGAAAAAAGAACGGTTTTGCTCTGTAAACATCACAAGCATAGACGTTTGCGAGCTGTGAATGGCATCTTTGATATGCGCAATCAACGCCTTCACATAGTCAGGATTTTCAACTTTTACCTGCACATTGTAGTCCGAAAATTTCTGAACAGTAGCTTGCACTTCCTCTGAGTCAAGCGACTCCGCCAAAGAATTGAAATGCAAAAGCTCTACTTGCGCCTCTAAGGGTTTGGCAAAATCTACTACTTGTTGCAGTTCAGGCTCAAGTTTTTTCAAGTCCGAAGCATACAAGATATGCGCAATAGGCTTTACTTCGTAGTGCGCTGGCACAGAAATAACGGGGATTTCCGAATTTTTGATAAGCGCGGAGGTCGTTGTGCCTACCATTTTCTTGAGCGTTCCCGCGCCTCGTGTGCTGATGCAAATGTAGTCTATTTCGTTCTCAGCGGCATAATCGCGGATAGCTTTTTCCGTATAAAAATCGTCTGCCACTGCAAAATGGCAAGAGGCTACGTCTATCTTGCCTGCCATCGTTTGGTAAGTCTTGCCTACAAAGTCTTTCAGTTCTTGCAATGCCTTTTCGGTTTCGGCTTGTTGGTATTCGGTGAAGGACGCATCGCCCCAAGACTCCCGCGAAGTGGGGTGCAAGAGGTGTTGCACATATAAAAAAGTGATTTCCACAGGCGTTTGGCTCGCTAACTGGGCAACAAACGCTAAGGCAGAAGCCGAATTAGCAGAAAAATCAGTAGTTACAACTATTTTTTTCATAACAAAGGTGAAAGAGGATAGATTGCAAAGATAGAAAAAAAAAGTATTTTCCCTATTTTTCAATGCCTAAAACAGGGCGAGGCGCGAGGTAGGCAAGGCGTTTTTTTGTTTTATGAAAAATATACATACCTTTGCAATATAGACAACCGCTTCGTAAACTTATCGTATGAACAGCACAAAAATCTTACTCGCGCTCACCGCGCTCTTGTTTTTCTTGCCTACCCACACTACTGTATGGGCGCAATGCAGAGAAATAGACAGCTTACAAAGAAAAATACCCACACTGCAAGCCAAACAAAAAGTTGATGCAGAGAACGACCTTGCGAACCATTACATAAAATCCAAACAATGGGAACTCGCCTTAGGCGTGGTAGAAAGCGAGGCGTTGCCTTTGGCGCAAAGCATACGCTACGAAAGAGGCATCGCGGAAGCCTATTTGAACATTGGCAGTGCGTTGTACTTTCGAGATAACAAAGACAAAAGTTTCAATGAAGGCATCAGCTATTTTCAAAAAGGTTTGGAACTTATGCAAAAGACAGGCACGAAGATGGACGTGGCTATGGGCTATGAAATGTATGGTGCTTTCTTTTGGGAAATCTTGTACCTAAAGCAACAATATGCTGACTCTTCTGCCAAATATTACGCGAAGGCGTATGATATTTTTGCCACTATAGACCAAAAGACGAGAGCGTCCAAAAACGCAAGCAATGTGGCGCGTGCCTACTTCGAATTGGGCAATGACGACAAAGCCCTTGCCTACACCAAAAAAGCAGTGGAAATAGACCAACAAAATACTGGCTACAGCGAAGCCAAATTGCTCAACCGCTTGATGGAAAACCAACGTGCTTCGCAAAACGCGTTCAATTATGCCGTGATGTTCATAGCTTTGTTGGTGGTCGCGGCGGCAGTGGGCTTAGGATTTGCCTTTGCGCAGGTAAGGAAAGCCAATGTGTCTTTACAAGCACAGAAGAAAGCAGTAGAGGATAAAAACGACAAAATCGAGGAACAAAATAAGGAAATCGAACAACGCAATATCAAACTGCAAGAAACCTTTGCAGAACTTGAGAAAAAGAATAAAGAAATTGAGAAAAGCAATAAATCTATCCTCTTGCAACAAACAGAAATAGAAATGCGCAATACGCAGTTGGCTGAGGCAAATGAAGAGTTGCTACAAAGCCAAGAGGAAATCAAATCACAGCGTGACAATGTAGAACAACTTGCCCGCGAAATATCCGAACAAGCCGATGAACTAAAACGCTCTTACGAAACGCTGACTATCCTAAGCCGTATTGGGCAGACTATCACCGCGAGTTTGGACATCAGCAATATTTTCGATAACTTTTTTACTTATACAACGCAGTTGATGGACGCAGACAGCTTCCGCGTGATAGAGTTTGAGGAGGAAACAGGCGATTTTATTTACAAATTCAACATAGAAAAAGGCACGAAAAAACCGCTTGTAAAAATTCAGGCAGGCGAGGGCATCAATCCCGCCATACTTTGCGCCAAAGAAGGCAGGTCGATTGTGGTAAATAAGCGCGAAGATTTGGAATTGTATGGCTTAGACCATTACGCCATGCGTCAAGGCTACAACGCTATGTTGTATTATCCTTTGTTCGACAATGACAAGCCGAAGGGCGCGGTGGGCGTGTTTAGCAAAAATGCTGATGCGTATGATGTGCGCGACCTCGAAGCCCTTACTACGCTCTCTACGTATGTGATGATAGCCTTGAAAAATGCAGAAACCTACGGCAAACTCAACACTGCACAAGCGCAATTAGTGGAGTCTGAAAAAATGGCGGCATTGGGTAACTTAGTAGCAGGAGTAGCCCACGAAATCAATACGCCTGTGGGAATATGCGTTACCGCCGCCTCGAGGGTGGATAGCAAAACACAAGAGTTTGTGAAAATCATGGAAAGCGGACAAATGAAACGCAAAGATATGACCGACTACCTCGAAGTGGCAACAGAAGGAAGCAAAATATTGCTCACGAACCTAAAACGTGCCGCAGACCTCGTGCAGAGCTTCAAGCGTGTGGCGGTGGAGCAATCAAGCGAAGAAAAACGTATGTTCAACCTCAAAACGTACATCGAGGAAACTATCCTTTCGTTGCGCCCTGAACTGAAAAACAAACCTGTAGAAGTGCATCTTGAGCTGGAAGAGATAGAAATAGACAGTTATGCAGGCGCGTTCTCGCAGGTATTGACCAATTTCATCATGAACTCGCTCATTCACGGCTTCAAAGGCAAAGAAGCGGGCAATATTCGCATTAAAACAACCACCAAGAACAAGTCCATGATTCTTACCTACAGTGATGACGGAAATGGTATGACTCCCGAAGTATTGGAAAAAATATACGAGCCTTTCTTTACCACAAACCGCTCTGGAGGCGGAAGTGGCTTAGGCATGAACATTGTCTATAACCTCATTGCCCAAAAATTGGGAGGCAAGATAAACGTCGAAAGTGCAGTAGGCAAGGGCGTAACCTTCACGATAGAAGTGCCTATGGCGTAAGTGTTTCGACAAAACTGTAAAAATTATGAAAACGAAAGAAACTAATTTTTTGACCTTGTTTTGGGTAGCACTCTCTTGTATATTGATGGGAGGGCTAATAGGTGCTATGACTAATGCAGTGAATGGTTGGGTAAGCCCCTACTATTTTCAAGCTATCATGGGGTGGAGTTTTCCTGATATTTGGGGAGCAAGCATCGCACAAGGTATTTTTGAAGGCATTTTATATGGGTTAATTTTCTCTATTGTCTTCACTACAGCCTTTGCTGTTATTACAAAAAATGAGGCATCATTTTCATTTGCCTATCGAATTTTGCGAAAAATAGTGCTGATTGTACTAGTGTGTTGGTGTATTGGAGGAGTTTTAGCTATGTTACTTGCTACTTTAAGCTCTAGTTTTTACAAATCATCTTTCCCTGCCACACCGCAAGATTTTGCTGAAATGCTAAGATTTGCTTGGGTGGGTGGCTCTATTTGGGGCGGTATAATAGGCAGTGTATTAGGGGCAATAATTGCTGTATTTACATTAAAAAATAGTTGGTCGCTTGAAGCTAATCCTACTAACTAAACAAACAATACTTTGTTATCATTTCTTCAAGAAATGGAATATCTATCTCACAAAACATCTTTAACAAACCACTAACGATTTGCTTTCCTGCTTTTTTTTATTTTTGCAAAAAACATCAAAAGATATGCAAGTTCCACCTCTCAAGGTTTATAATTCGCTCTCGCGCCAAAAAGAAACATTCGAACCTCTTAATCCGCCCTTTGTGGGCATATACGTTTGTGGTCCTACGGTTTACAACGACCCGCACATAGGCAACGCCCGCCCTGCCGTTTTTTTTGATACCTTGCGAAGATACCTTACCTACTTGGGCTATAAGGTACGTTTTGTGCGCAACATCACAGACGTAGGACACCTTTTGGGCGACACCAACGAAGGCGAAGACCGCATCTCGAAGCAGGCAAGGTTGGAGCAAATAGAGCCTATGGAAATCGTCAATCACTATACACAGACCTATCATCAACTGATTGATACGCTGAACGTGATACGCCCTTCTATCGAGCCTACGGCTACAGGACACATCATAGAACAAATAGAACTTGCCCAAAAAATCATATCAGAAGGCTATGGCTATGTTTCCAATGGTTCGGTCTATCTTGATGTGATGAAATACAAAGCCGATTATCCTTATGGGGAACTTTCGGGCAGGATAGTCGAAGAATTGCAAGAAGGCACACGCGAACTTGATGGACAAGAGGAAAAGAAACACCCTGCCGACTTCGCTTTGTGGAAAAAAGCCTCGCCTGAACACCTCATGCGCTGGAACTCGCCTTGGGGCGAAGGATTCCCTGGGTGGCATTTGGAGTGTACCATCATGAGTACCAAATACTTAGGCGAAACTTTCGATATTCATGGCGGTGGAATGGATTTGATGTTCCCGCATCATGAGTGCGAAATAGCGCAAGCGAAGGCAAGCAACGGAGGCAAGTCGCCTGTGAAGTATTGGCTACATAACAACATGATAACCGTTGATGGGCAGAAAATGAGCAAATCTTCGGGCAATTTTGTAACTATAGGCGAGCTATTTTCAGGCAAGCACGATAGACTGACGCAACCCTTCTCGCCTATGACGGTGCGCTACTTCATACTTGGGGCGCACTACAGAAGTACGTTAGACTTTTCGAATGATGGACTGCTCGGAGCGCAAAAAGCCTACAAACGCCTCATGAACGCCAAAAACATATTGGGCAAACTTGCCTACCCTGCCTCTGCAGGCGAGCTAAACGCCAAAGCAGACGAGGAAATACAAGGCTTTTGCACGAATATGGTCATAGCTATGCATGATGATGTGAATACTGCCCGCGTGATTGCACAGTTGCAAAACATAGCCCGCAAAATCAATACATTTTACCAACAACCCGAAACTTTAGCGCAAATCTCGGCAGATACTTTCGCCCTGATGCGCGATATGTTCCTTAATTTTACAGAGAACATTTTGGGCTTGAAGGAAGAAAAAAATACGAATGTAGAGCCTTTTGTGGTCGGTTTGCTCGAACTCTATGCGGAAGCAAAAGCCAAAAAAGAATACGAAACAGTGGACAAAATACGTTCTTACTTCAAATCCAATAACCTCATTATCAAAGACTTGAAAAATGGCGTGGATTGGGCGTATGATGAAAATTAAGCGTATCGAAAATAGATATTCCATTTCTTCAAGAAATGGAATATCTAAACAGAATCGGAATAATTAACTAAAATTAGTACACTATGGCAAGAAAAAAGTTAGCTGACATTATAGGAGATGATGGCGAGCCTTCAGGCAAGTCTTGGCGCGAAGGCGAATTGATAGATGCCTTCAATCTTGTGCGAATAGCAGACAAACAAACGGCTGTCTTGCAAGATTGGTTACAAACCGAACCTTTGGTGCTGACAGACCACGAGGCTTACAATTTTGAACGCATATACAAGCGCGGTGTAAACCTTATTCCGAGCTGGAGCGAAGAAGATTTGCGCATCAAATTCATAGGGCATATTTTGGATTTGGGAAATTTGGTTGATGGAAACAAAATAGTAACGTGCTTCGACAAAACTATCTCGGCAGAAGTAGAAGGCATCAGGCTTACTGTAAAAGCGGATTTTATGATGGCGAGAGGTATTTTTGATGTGATACGCACTCCGTACTTTCATTTTCAAGAATACAAACCCACCAAAAACCCTTCAGGCGACTCGATGGCGCAACTTTTGGAAGCCTTTCTCATAGCACAGCAAAAGAACAACCACAAAAACCCAATATATGGCGTGGAAGTGATAGGCAAGCATTGGAGCTTCGTTACTATGGAAGGCAAGGAATACTGCATCTCCAAAAGTTTTGATGCCACTGACCGCGAAAGTTTGGAGAAAATAATAGCCGTTTTGCGCAAGTTCAGGTATATCTTGGATACCCGCCTTTTGCCTAATGATGAATAAAAATGAAATTTTACACCACAAACTCTGTGTTACTTCGTGTTTCTCTGTACCTCTGTGTTAAACTTCTTATGCGCTACCTCTGTCTTTTCATTGCTTCGCTTGTGGGGCAACTCGCCTGCGGGCAAAACCCCGTTACCGAAACGAAATACCCCGATTTCGAAAAACTTACCTTCACGCACAAGGACGGCTCTATTCCCTATCGCTTGCTGAAGCCCAAAAACTACAATCCCAAACAAAAATACCCGCTTGTGGTGTTTTTTCATGGGGCAGGCGAGCGCGGGGACGACAACGAAATAACGCTTACGCATTTGGCAAAACTCTTTCTGAACGAACAGAGTAGGCAAGACTTCCCTTGTTTTGTGCTTGTGCCACAATGCCCCAAAGGAGCGCGATGGGTAGAAGTAGATTGGGGCTTAGACAGTCATCAACAGCCTAAAGACATTTCGCTAAATTTGGGCTTGGCTGTGAAGCTCATGGAGGACATAGAGAAAAATTATAAGATAGACAAAGATTGCATCTATGCTACAGGCTTGTCTATGGGCGGGTATGCCGTATGGGATTTGATAACACGAATGCCCGACAAATTCGCGGCGGCAGTGCCTGTTTGTGGTGGTGGCGATGAAGCCGTAGCCGAAAAAGCTAAAAACTTGCCTATTTGGGCGTTTCATGGCGCATTGGACAAGGTAGTGAAACCGCACCGCTCACAAAATATGATAAAAGCCTTAGAAAAAGCGGGAGGCAAGCCCAAATATACCGAATATCCCACCACAGGACACGACAGTTGGAAACCTGCTTACCTCGAACCCGATTTGCTCAAATGGCTCTTTTCGCACAAAAGAAAATGACCGCTATTCACCTCGAAACGATTATAAACGCGCCCATAGAAACGTGCTTCGACCTATCTCGAAGCATTGATTTTCATATCGACTCCGCCTCGCATACGCAGGAAAGGGCAGCGGCAGGCAAGACAAGTGGCTTGATAGAAGTAGGTGAGAGCGTAACGTGGGAGGCAAGGCATTTTGGCATCATGCAACGCCTAACGGTGCAAATAACGGCTATGCGCTCGCCTACCTATTTTTGTGATGAGATGCTACAGGGCGCGTTCAAAACCATGAAACACCAACATTTTTTCCATTCCTTGCCTACAGGACAAACCCAGATGATTGATATTTTCGAGTATCAAACGCCTTTTGGTATATTCGGAAAAGCCTTCGATGTGCTTGTATTGAAACGCCACATGACCAACTTTTTATTGAAAAGAAACGCAATTTTGAAACAAAGAGCGGAAAGTAGGTACTAAAACTATGTGTTATAAAACAAAGAAACGTTGCACTACGCAACGTTTCTTTACTTTTTTATTGTTTTTGTATCACAATTTTTTGGGTAGTCTGCAAACCATATTGATTGACAATTTTGGCATAATACACACCTTGTTTGTAATGCGTAAAATCTATAGATACCTTGCAATCAATGTCTTCAGACGCTTCTACGCGCTGTTCTGTGAGGAGTTGCCCCAAGCTATTGTAAAATTGCACCGTAACTTCGCTTCCTTGATTGTTGATGATGTTCAGGGTAAACTTGCCTGTAGTGGGGTTCGGATATGTTTCTACTTTTACCAAATCCGCAAAACGTTTCAATGCCTCACTATTCAACACAAGCTCGTCAGAAGCAGGCGAGGAGCAACCATTTTGCGTAACCACTACTTTGTACTTGCCGAGTTTTTGCACTTTCAAGGTAGGCAAGTTATTCGTAATCAACACATTATCCTTATACCAAGCATAGCCATTACCTTCAACACTCGATTTCAATTCATACAAAGCCGTATGCGAAATAACAGGTTTGGCGGGTTTGGCTTTGATAGTCATTTCGATAGGTTGCGAAGTAATGTTGGGTGCATTGATGCAATCCAAATTAGTTTGTACTTCCACACTTACCTTGTCTTGGTTTTGCAACGTGTTGCTATTGAAAGTAGGCGAGTTTGTGCCTACATTTTGATTGTTTACTTTCCACTGATACACAGGCGCGTTGCCCACGTTGTTTGTTTGCGCGGAAAAAGTAATGTTTTCTTCTGCGCAAGCTATATTATTCGAGGTGTTGTTGCTGATAGAAACTGTAGCGGTGGGCAATCTTTTGATAGTAACTTGACTTTGTGTGTTTGCACAATCAGGTACACCTGCCAATGTCCAACGAAATACATTCTCGCCTACCCCTAAGTTCGTAACAAGCGAATTCGATTTATGCGGTTCTGCTATCTCACCTGCCCCACTGATGCGCGTCCACGTGCCTTGCCCCATAGTAGGCGAGTTGCCTTCGAGGGTGTACGAATCACCGCAAACTGTCCTTGCCTGCCCTGCCTGCGCTTGGGTAAATAGGCTACAATAATCTACAGGATTGACAGGAAATTGATAATCGGTCATATTGATAGCCGTTTCGTTGGTTCGAACAGGCTCATTATAATCAAAATAAATATCTGCAAAATTTTTGATAATCGTTCCTTCAGCTATAGTAGGCAAGTGCTTGATTTTGAACTTGATATAGCCATGACTCGCAGGTTCGTTTATGCTCTTGGCAGGCAAGTTGATGTCGGTAAAAGTCCAAAAAGCTACTTGTTTGCCGTTCACGCGCTCAAATTTCAGTTTGTAAGTATGGCTCGCGCTCATCATCTGAAACGTAGTCAAATCCAAATGTTGTGAAAGCGTATCAATTACTACGATATTCACTGCTTCGGCAGTCCCCATGTTCTGGAAACGGATTTTGTACTCAAGTTCTGTATTGGGTTTCACATAGTTGTTCTCTGTAATGCCCGCAGGCGAAACCGCCTTATCATTCGGGTCGTATGAGTCCACGATAGGCATACAATCCAATTCGCTGTTGGCATATTCATCATTGGGCAGTATCATCATTTGTAGGTTAGGGCTTCCTGCCGAAGTAGGCAAGCTGTTTCCACAATTCATGACCATAGCACTCACTGTTTCGCCATCAGGGTGTCCTGTGGCTTGGTTTGCCTGAATGAATACATTTTCATTGTTTGTTGGAATTTCTAAGACCAAACTATCGCCCTGCGCTAATGTAAGCAAGTTATTCAAAATCAACGTATTACCTCGCCAAACTTTGTAGGAACTTTGCATCGAGGCAGTGCCTGTGTTGCGCAAAACGAACCTGCCTTTGTGGGGCGCAATGTCCAAACACTTGCCTACAATCTCCAAACTTGCTCCGCTCCAAGTAGGCGAGGCACACGTATTTTTAGGGTAAATTTTGGCTTCAGTGCATTGGATAAGCCCTTGAATACCTGCCACACACGCCACCGAGTCCGTTACGACAAACTGTCCGCGTTGCCCTGCTGTAAGCGTGCCTACATTGAATTTGTACGTATTGCCTACTTTGCTTACCCAAGGGTTTGTACTACTCAAAGGAATAACATATTCGGGAAATGTAACCGTAATATAAGCGTTATTAGCAGAAGCCACACCTTCATTCTCATACTTTACTATAGTTTGATTGCGGAAGCAACGCCTGCGCCTTGCGGTAACATCAACCGTTAAGAAAGTACATTCTTTGACTTGATTGCCAAAATCATAACCCGAAACTTCATTATTCAAGCCTGTAAAACTGACAGTATGTGTGCCATTCCCTGCAGGACAAAGTTGCGTAACGCTCAAGCCTTTGGCTTGAGGAATTACTTGGCTGATGGTATAAGTTCCCGCGCCTACTTCGAGTTCATAATTGCCATTTTCATCTGTGGACGTGATATAATTCCCCGGTTCAGCTTTGATGCTATAGTATTTCTTGCCTACCTCGCCTGCCTCTTTTTGGCAGTTTTGGTTCAGGTCATTGTAAATTTTGCCTTTGATGATGTTTGTGGGAGATTTTTCGAAATAAATAAGTTTCTCTATTCCATTCGACTTATTTCCATTGGACACAATAATTTGAGTGTCATCAATTATGTCTACAAAACAATTATTGGGCGCATTTTGATACAGATAATTCAAGGAGATACTACCATCTTTGATCCAACCATTTTCACTTTTTCTAAAAGTTAGCAAATTCGAAGAACGAATCGGGGTGTATGGTGCGTTAAGCCTTGGTTGTGTTTGAAGTATAAAGCGGTTATCAGTGTGTAAAAAACCTGATATAGCAGAGTTATTCGGAATATCAAACTCAAAAACTTCTACTTCTTGCCAAATATTATTGATTAAATTAAAATTCTTTAGATATTTAGGTGAGCCTCCTATTACACTACCATTAAAAATCATAAAATTGTTCTCAGCTTTTCTTACACCTTTTTCTTGATAGAAATTAGTATCCTTATGAGAGGAATTTATAGACTGTGCCACAGAGCAGTTAATTGAAGAGTTGTTGATGAGACAGTTGTTGGTATTATACATATTGAGTATAGTGTCATTGAACATACCACCACGAGTAAATATCCAATTATTTCCTATAATATTAGCGTTTGGAGGGTACAAAGGCGAAACTGAATTGATATTGGTAACTGGCATTCTTTTTTTACGCTGCCAAATTTCATTTGAGTCTTTTTCATAGATTCTTATGGCTGTATTGTAAACACCTTGACATTTTTCGATACAGCCAAAAGCTAATAAACCATTTTTTAAGGACACTACAGGCCATTCCAAGTAAGCATGAGGCCAAATTCCATTTGCACAAATAACGTAAGGGTCAATAGATACATCTCCTTGTATTTTTTGAGTTTGTAGCCATTCTGTGTTTTGTTTTTTATATAAATATATGCTTCTCAATGAAGCTATTATCAAATGATTACCTTCAGATGCAATTGAGATACCGAACTGGGTAGCATCGCTTGGAGGTGTTATCTTTTGTGTATAGTTCCAAACCCCGTTTTGTTTGCTATATACATAAACATAGCCGCTATTATTATTCTCAAATGAACTGCCTACAAATAAAAAGTCATTATTTGCAAAGATAGTTATTCTATCTCGCTTCGTTTGTGTTTGTAGTCCTTGTGCCTGTGGTAATTGAATAACTTGTTTTTGTGACCAATTTTGTGTTTGGACATTATTTTGTCCTACAGCAGGCAAGGCAAAAAGGGCGAATAGGCATAGAACAGCCCAAAAATTTCGTGATTTCATAACGGTATGGGGTTTTCGAATGTGCAAAGGTAGGCAGGCGAGCCTTTAAAACCAAACAAACCATAAAAAATTTCTGCACTTTGGGCAGGCAAGCTGTATGTTGCAGGCAAGGAGTAGGCTTGTAGTGTGGCGCATTACGCTAATCGTTTGCGGAAAAATGAAAAAAACGCTGTAGGTGTGTGTGTTTTCTACATTATTTGCCTAATTTTGCACCGAATTCTTTTTCATACTCGAATCCTTCTGATTATGTTCAACTTAAAGAAAACCCTCAACCAAGTAAGGGACAAAGTTTTTACACAAATCCACTCCAATAACCTCATTTACAACACTTGCTGGGAAGACCCCCGTTGCGACCGCGAGATGATGCAAATCAACAAGAACACGCGCATCGTCATGATAACTTCCGCAGGGTGCAATGCTTTGGATTACTTGCTCGACAACCCGAAAGAAATTCATTGTATAGACATGAACCCGCGCCAAAACGCGGTACTCGCGCTCAAAATCGCGCTTTTCCAACACGCTACTTATACCGACCTTTGGTATTTCTTTGGCGAAGGGCATCACCCCAACGGAGTAGCTGTATATGCTGAAAAATTGCGCCCTTACCTGCCCGACTACGCGGTGGAGTTTTGGGACAAAAATATCATCTATTTTACCAAAAAGACCTCTTTCTACTTCTACGGCACATCAGGCACTTTCGCGTGGTGGTTCAACAAATACATAGACACGCGCCCAAGCCTGCGCAAGCACATTGACGCGCTCCTCAATGCGCAAAGCATCGAGGAACAAGTGGAAATATACGACAGAGTAGAGCCTAAAATCGTAAGTCCTTTCATCAAGTGGGTAATGAACCGCCATATCACGATGAGTATGCTCGGCGTGCCTCGCGCCCAACGCCAACTTATCATGGACGAATATGACGGAGGCGTGGGAACTTTCCTACAAGAAGCCTTGCGCCATATCTTTACAGACTTGCCTACCAAAGACAACTATTTCTGGCGTTTGTACCTCAAAGGTTCTTACACGCCTACTTGTTGCCCCAGTTATTTATTGCCCGAAAATTTCGAAACACTCAAAGAACGTGTAAGCAATATTCACTTGCACACCTCAACCATGAGCGCGTTCTTGGAAGCAAACCCTGCCAAATATACGCAATATGTTTTGCTCGACCATCAAGATTGGCTCGCGGCGCATGATGTTCCTGCTTTGGTAGAGGAATGGAATTTGATTCTGAAAAATGCGAAAAAAGATACAAAAATATTGTTGCGCTCTGCCGCGTTGCGTGTGGATTTCTTCCCCGACTTCGTAACGGGTGCGATTGACTTTGACGAGGAAACAATGGCTCGCCTACACCAACAAGACCGCGTAGGCACGTATGCAAGCGTGTATTTCGGAAAAGTGAAGTAACAAAACGAAGAGAGAGGCTGTCCGAAAAGGGCGGTCTCTTTTTTTGTAGCCAAATTTTATATGGCTTGATTGTAGCGCAAACATTTTCGCCTTTGGCGCATAAACAGGAATGTTTGTGTTACATAACCACATTTTATTTGGAGGTCTTTTTCAGGCAAGCACTTTTCGGACAGCTTCTTTTTTTGTAAACAACTTGTGAATGGCAAAACCCTTGCCTGCCTTTTTGCGTACATTCGAATAACTAAAATAATAAAGTGTTTTTTAAAAAAATGAATGTCCAAAAATTATGGCTTGCTTCCGCTTTGCTTGCCTGCACTGCACAAGCCTACGCCCAACAAAAGACGCAAACGTATTATGACTCCTTGCAACCTCCCGCCCTGCGTGAGGAGTTCGAGGTGCGTAACAACGTGAAAAACGGGGACTACAAAAGTTATTACCCCAGCGGTCAGACCGAAACCGTAGGCAAGTTCAAGAACGGCAAGCGCGAAGGCGAGTTCGTGATGTATCACCAAAACGGCAATATCCAAATCCGCGCCCAATACGAGGAAGACCAAAAAAACGGAGCTTTCGAGATTTACAACTTCGAAGGCGCATTGCAACAAAAAGGCAACTGCAAAGACAACCAACTCGAGGGCGAAGTCCTTACCTACTATCCCAACGGCAAGGTCATGTCGCGTAGCATTTTCTCCCAAAACCAACTCAACGGCAAGGTAGAAACCTTTTACAGCGAAGGCACACCGCAAGAAGTCAGTATCTATGCCACAGGCAAGCTCAATGGCTTGAAAACCATGTATTTTGAAAACGGCAGAGTAAGCGTCGAAGAAGAATATGCAATGGGTATGCCTCACGGCACTTACAAAACCTATTACGAAACAGGCGAGCTACAAATCTCGGCACGCCACAACAACGGACAGAAGGAAGGCGAGTTTCTGCAATATGCACCCAACGGACAAATCACGCTCAAAACCTTCTACAAGCAAGGCAAAACGGATAAATACTACCTTACCTACTACAATGACGGCAAGCCCAAAGAAGAAGTATATTTGAAAAATAGCCTGCGCACAGGCACAGAAAAAGTGTATTATCCCAATGGGCAAATCCAATTTTTGATAGAACACAGCGACGAAGAACGCCGTCAAATCATCAAAGAATATTATGCCACAGGCAAGCTCAAAAACGAACAATTCATAGAAAATAAAGTGCCTACAGGCGTTTGGATAAAATACCACGAAAACGGCAACAAGCAATCCGAACTTCCCTACATAGCAGGCAAGGAAGAAGGTACACAAAAAAACTACCGACTTGATGGCACACTCGAAAGCACCGAAGACATCAAAAAAGGGCAACGCTACGGCTTTGTGCGCCAATACGACACACAAGGCAACTTACAAGAAGAAACCTCGTACCGCGCCAATATGAAAGCAGGAAGCTACAAACGCCTGCACACCAACCAAAAAGTAGCCGAGTCGGGTATGTTCCGATATGGCAAAAAGAATGGCGAGTGGCGCGAATATAGCCCCGAAGGAAAATTGCTCAAAACTACC
>RDXI01000072.1 GCA_004292795.1 Bacteroidota bacterium
GTGCAGAATGAGTTGAGGCAGGTCTATCTGCACAGGGCAAACCTCCTCACACGCCCCGCAAAGCGTGCTTGCGTAGGTCATTTCTTGGTGTTGTGGATTGTCGAACAAATGCGGATTGACGACCTTGCCTATAGCACCGCTGTAGGGACTTTGATAGGCTTGTCCGCCCACCAAACGATATACGGGGCAAACATTGGCGCAAGCTCCGCATTTGATACAGCGCAAGGCGTGTCGCAAACGGCTGTCTGCCAACATTTTAGTACGCCCATTGTCCAACAAAATGACATACATTTCTTCTACGCCATCAACTTCTTGCGGTTGTTTCGCGCCTGTGTAAAGCGTGTTGTAGGCAGTGAGGCGTTGCCCTGTAGCATTCACACCCAGCATTTGCCAATGCAAAGCAAGGTCTGCCACGCGCCCAATGATTTTGTCTATGCCTGCTATAGCTATATGCACTTGCGGAAAAGTAGCGAGTAGGCGAGCATTGCCTTCGTTCTCAGTGATAGCCACGCCACCCACATCTGCCACCAAAAAATTCGCGCCTGTGATGCCTATTTCGGCTTCGGTATATTGTTTGCGCAAGTGTTTGCGCACTGCTTCAGTGATTTCTTCCGCACTTATGTCCTCCAATTCCGCAAACATATTCAACTGCAAAGAGGTATTTTCGCCAAACAAAGCAGGCATTTTTTCTTGCAGTTTTTGCCCTATCTGTAGGCGAGAAAGGTGTTGCGCGGGTGTGATAAAGTGGCTTGCCTGCTCGCCTACCGCCTGAATGATGAAGTCGCCTAAGTCGGTTTCTTGGATAGTCAGCCCTTGTTGTTCGAAAAATGCCTTGAGTCCTATTTCTTCTGTAGTAGCCGATTTTGCCTTCAGAATTTTGCTTGCCTGCCTTGCCTGCAAGATGCCCGCAATGGCTTCACAGGCTTCTTGCGCATTTTCAGCCCAAATAACCTTGCCTCCGTTTTTGGTAAAATTCTCTTCGAAGGCGAGCAAATTGGCTTCTAAATTCTCTATAGCTTCGTAGCGCAGGTAGGCAAGTTGTTGTCTGGCGAGTTCATAATCCTCGAAGTGCGACAGCCCACGCTCCCGCGAGAGATTGTATGTTTCGTAGTTTTCATACAATTTGCGGCGGTGGGTATAATCAAAAGCACGTTGTTCGAAGTCTGCCATACCAAAATAAGTACGCTATAGGCGGATTGCAAATCTATGCAAAAAAATTGATTGCAAAAAAAGTTATAAATTTTTTGTGAGGCAATAGGGGAGAGGCTCGCCTACAGTTGTCATAAGTACAAATACCAATTTTATATAACCTCCAACCAATATGAAAACGAAACTTGTGTTTCTCTTGGCTCTCGTAGCCGTTAGTTTGTTCACTGCTTGTGGCAAAATAGCCGACCCGGGCGACTACCGCGAAGGCACAGAAAGCTACAGCCTGAATGGTTTTACCAAAATACAAATGGGCAGTGCCTTCAAAGTCAATGTTTTGCAAGGCAGTTCTTTTAGCATCAGTGCGCGGGGTGATGTCCGCAATTTAGACGACCTGTATGTGCGTGTAGAGAATGGCGTTTTGATAGCCGATTATCGCCCTTGGAATCTTAACCGCCGTCATAATACCGAGTTTACTATCGTGATGCCTACTTTGGAAGGCGTGGACTTTTCGGGTGCAGTAACATCAGTGATAACGGGTTTTTCGGGCAGTGCCTTTCTTGATGTCCGCCTTTCGGGTGCTTCTATTTCTACCATCAACGTCCAAACTACGCAATGCTACAGCAATCTTTCTGGCGCGTCCAAACTGACTATTTCGGGCAGTGCCACCTCGCATACTTCTGAACTTTCGGGTGCTTCTATCTTAGAAAGTTTTGGTTTTGGCACAACAAACTGCAACATCAACGCATCAGGCGCAAGCACAGGCAAGCTAAACGTGAGCAATACGCTAAACGTGCAGGCAAGCGGAGCAAGCCAAGTCCGCTATGTAGGTTCGCCAAGCGTAGTGAGCAATCTATCAGGCGGAAGCTCTTTGACAAAAGAATAAAATTCACGCCATTTGCAACATACAGAGAGAGGCTATCTAAAGAAGGTAGCCTCTCTTTTTGTCCCCAAAACCTCTAATCACACACCGCCACAGGCAACTTCGTAGCATTCCCGCGTAATTTTTGGATAGGCTTTTGCACCTTTCCTATTTTTTTCGCAAGTTCAGGCACGCGCTTCTCTACATAACTTGCCAACTCGTGAAAATAAATCACCTTCTCGCCTACATCTTCAGTATTCGCCTTGCCTGCCAAACCCTCCAGCAAAGCCTCCGTAAAAAGCCCGTTTTCGTATTGGCTATCCTCAAACGACACTTGCTCGCCCAACGAAGAAGAAAGAACATACAAACCTTCTTGCCTTTCCTTCAAGTCTTCCAAAGCCCGCTCAATGCCCTTGATAGGACTCTTCGCGCCTGATGCAATCAAATTATCGCCCAACGTCCCCGCATGACACGCATCTATCAACAACAACACCCTACAATTCAAGCGCGACAACGCCCTCTCTATTTCCGAAAAACTCACACAAGTATAATCCTCCATAGCGTTGCTGTCATGTGCTAATAAATAAAAAATATTGTCAATATTCGCTCCATGAGAGGTAAGAAACAACACCACCACATCATCATTTTCTACATTTCTTTGTAAATCCTGCAACGCCTTGTTGATATTGTTTCGAGTAGCCTGCTCATTCAACAATGTACTCACGAATACATTTTTGAAAATCCCTTTATCCGCCTGTTTCCTGAAAGCATTTGCCACATCTTTTGCGTCTTTGTCTGCATACACAAGGTTATATTTTTTGTCTTGAAACGTAGCAATACCCACCGAAAGCAAATGTATTTGATGCTTGATTACTACTTCTTTTCTGTTGATAAAAAACGTTTCCTCATGCGTCCCTTGTTCTTGGGTAACGAGGCTTACCGTAACGCTATTTTTGCCCATACCAAAGGCGATAGGCTCTTCAGGAGTGATAGTTTTGGCAGTGGGATTATACGCAACGGCTTTGCCATTGACCAATACACCCATGATAATGCCATTGTACGCATAGCCAAACTTCATACGCGCTTCGCTTTCGCTTATCGTGGTCTGTGGTTGTCCGCGTTGTGTCTCGCCTACTTTCAACAGCGTTATGATAGGCTTCGATAGGCTTATGTTCGCGCTCTTAGGCTTAGGCGGATAGATAAGCGGGTTTTTTATAATGCCCCACTTGCCATTGAACATTACGGGAGCAACACCTTCAGAGAAAGAAAAAGCATTTTCAAATTGAAGTGATATAATTTCTTTTCCTGTTTTGTCTATAAAACCCATTTTACCATTTAATTTAACATTTGCTAAGCCTTCTGAAAAATCCCAAGTAAAATCGTATTTTAAATAAACAACTTCTTTCCCTGTTTTATCTATAAAACCATATTTATTGTTTAATCCTACCATTGCTAAACCTTCTAAAAAATATCGAGTAAAACTATATTTATAAGAAAATATTTCTCTCCCTGTCTTATCTATAAAACCCCATGTATTATTTATTAATACCTTTGCTAATCCTTCTGAAAAGCCTTCAGTATCATCATATTTACAAGAAATAACTTCTTTCCCTGTTTTATTTATAAAACCATATTTATTATTTATTTTTATACTTGCTAACCCTTCTGAAAAACGCCAAGTATTATCATATTTACAAGGAATAACTTCTTTTCCTGTTTTATCTATAAAACCCCATTTATTATTTATTTTTATACTTGCTAACCCTTCTGAAAAACGCCAAGTATCATCATATATACAAGGAATAACTTCTTTTCCTGTTTTATCTATAAAACCCCATTTATTATTTATTTTTATACTTGCTAACCCTTCTGAAAAACTATTAACATCATCATATTTACAAGGAATAACTTCTTTCCCTGTTTTGTCTATAAAATCATATTTATCATTCAGTTTTACCCTTGCTAAACCTTCTGAAAAATCATTAGTATAATTATATTTACAAGAAACAACCTCTTTTCCTGTTTTATCTATAAAACCCCATTTATCGTTTTTCTGAACTCGCGCTAAGCCTTCCTTAAAAGGCTCTACATCATCATACTCCAGCGTAGGCTCTACCGCCCATTCAAATTCGGGAGTTTGGGCAGGCAAGGAGGCAGGTAGGCAAGCCACACACAGCAGTAGGCAAGTCAATCGTAGCCACGCAGTAGGCAAGAAGCAGGTAAGTTTTGGGAATGAACGCATTAGAGTAGTCATACAAGGAATCGCAAAAGTAATAAAACGAATATTTTTTGTCAGATAGCATATCCGCAAAGCGGGACGGCTTATAATTTTTGTCAGATAGCATATCCGCAAAGCGGGATAGCTTATAATTTTTGTCAGATAGCATATCCGCAAAGCGGGATGGCTTATAATTTTTGTCAGATAGCATATCCGCAAAGCGGGATAGCTTATAATTTTTGTCAGATAGCATATCCGTAAAGCGGGATAGCTTATAATTTTTGTCAGATAGCATATCCGCAAAGCGGGATGGCATACCATTTTTGTCAGATAGCATATCCGCAAAGCAGGATAGCTTATAATTTTTGTCAGATAGCTTACCTACACAGGCAAGCAAGGCACTTGTTTTGTCAAATAGCTTGCCTGCGTAGGCAAGTAAGGCATCAACGCAGGCAAGCAAGGCACTTAAACCATACAACCATATAACCATACAACCATACAGCCCTATCTTTTCGCTTACCTACTTCCTCTCCATAAAAGTCTTGCTCAAATCACTTGGATACACGTTATTTTTTCGGTTCACGTCAGCCATACGCATAGATTTGTCTATCTCAATACTCTTAATGTTTTGTACGGGTTTGCCCACCTCAAAACGATACGTAGGATACACCCAACCCCAATCCGCTTTGACGATACGATTACCTACTTCCGAAGGTTTTTCACCACGCAAGAGGTCAATCGGAATATAAATCTGCTCCTTGCTTCCGTCCTTGTACGTAATTTCTATGTCCAACGGCATAGGCATACGCCCCACCCGTTCCAATGTAATGAAAGTGCTACTTTCTGAAGCAGGTTCTACCTGTTTGATGCTGTAATCTATTGTATGTGTAGAATACACAAAATATTCTTTGTACCAATCCAGCTCTAAGCCCGACACCTTCTCGGCTACTCGTATGAAATCATTGTCGTTGGGGTGTTTCATTTTCCAAGTATTGAAGTATTGGAGCATTGTTTTAGAGAGGTTCGCCTCGCCTACCACATACCCCAACTGCGCCAAAAAGACACACCCCTTAGAATAAGCAGACATACTGTAAGCACTATTGGTATTGAAATGGTCGGCATGGGTACTTAGCGGTTCTTCAATGCCCCGCTTTATGATGTCAAAGTAATTGTCATAATTGCCTTCGTGGGGGAACTCACCGCCTTCGAACAAATTGCCCGCATAACTATTAAAACCCTCGTCCATCCATGCATACAGGCTTTCGTTAGTAGCCAACACGCCTTGAAACCAGCTATGTATCAACTCATGTACGGCAGTGCCTACAGTGCTTCCTAACCCATTGTCACCCAACATCAACGTCATCATAGGATATTCCATACCGCCATCTCCGCCTTGCACAAACGAGTATTGCTTATAAGGATACTTGCCAAAAGTTTTGTTCATAAACTGAAAAGCTTTGATAGCATAGCGCGGAAGTTCTTTCCAATTCTTTACAGTTTCGGTCTTGTTCGTTTGGTAGAAGAAATGTAGCGTGATGCCATCTACTTCTGCCGTAGTGTGCGTATAATTCGGGTCTGCGCCCCAAGCAAAGTCATGCACTTCGGGAGCTTTGAAGTGCCAAGTAAGCTTCGAGCCATTGGGACGTTTTACCTTCGAGCCTTGCGTTTCGTAACCCTTGCCTACCTCTTGCGCATTTTGGAGATAACCCGTTGCGCCAATGGTATAACTTGAGTCAATGCTAATTTTCACATCAAAATCGCCCCACACGCCATGAAACTCACGCCCTACGTAAGGGTTGGGGTGCCAGCCTTGATAGTCATATTCGCATAGTTTGGGATACCATTGCGACATAGAATAATCAATGCCTTCTTTGTTGTTGCGCCCTGTACGGCGAATTTGTGCAGGCACTTGCGCCTCAAAGTCCATTTCGAACACTACTTTTTTGGTAGGCAAGATAGGCTTCGCCAACTCCACTTCGAGTATCGTACCCTCGATGCTGTATTTCAGAGATTGCCCATCTTGTTTGAGGGCATTGATTTTTTGATAGCCTTCTTCTTCAGGCTTCAGCTTCACAATCCTATCGCGCACACGCGGGTCTGGGTCTGCAATCCAACGCGAGCGCACATCCATGAGGCTGTAGGGCTGAAAAGCATTGTAATACAAGTGATAAAAAACACGCGTGAGCGTATCAGGCGAGTTATTGGTGTAGGTAAGTTTTTGTTTACCCTTGAATTGATGCTTTTGCGTATCAAAATCAATATCCATTTGATACTCTGCTTTTTGTTGCCATCGGGCAGTTTGGGCAGTAAGCGGGCAGGCAAGGCACAGAGCCAAACCTGCAGACAGTATGAGTTTTGGGGTTGAGAACATACGATAGTGAAAGGAATGAGGCTGTAAAGATAGTAGAATTATTGGATTGAAAAAAAAAAGCCCCCGCAAAGCAGAGGCTCTTTTTGGTATTACCGCAATGTTTGTTTTTCTATTACATAAAATAGTATTACTATCAATATAACGAGATACGGTTTCCAAATGTTTTGATTTTTGTAATTTTTTTTGATTTTTTTTTGTTGGATTGGTGGGGCTGTGTAGGCAAGGCTCAAAAAAACAGGCAAGACTTGCGCCTTGCCTGCTCGGTAATAACTTACCTACCCAAATAAATGAGCAATATCTGCACATCAGACGCAGAAACGCCACTAATGCGGGTGGCTTGCCCGATAGTTTCGGGGCGTACTTTTTTCATTTTTTGCAGACCTTCATTTGAAAGGGCTTTCACGCGGTCATAGTCAAAATTGGCAGGAATACGAAAATCCTCTAATTCAGATAGTTTTTCTGCCATGCGCTGTTCTTTTTCTATGTACGTTTCATATTTCACGAATATCTCGGCTTGTTCTTGCGCTTCGAGGTCGTAGTCTTGCAAAAGATTGTCTATCGATTCGTGCATTTTGCGCAGGGTAGCCAAGTCAAGTTCGGGGCGTTTCAAAAGTAAGCCTATAGGCGACTTCTCACGAATTTGTGCAGAGTTCATTTCTGCCAATTTCAAGTTAATATCGTCAGGTTTTACTTTGAGTTGGGCAATTTCCTTTATCAGTTGCTCGCTTTTGGCTTGTTTTTCTTGCATACGTGCATAGCGTTCTTCGGTAGCCAACCCAATAGCATAGCCCAAAGGCGTAAGGCGAATGTCGGCATTGTCTTGGCGCAAAATAATGCGGTACTCTGCCCTTGAGGTAAACATACGATACGGCTCATCTGTGCCTTTGTTCACAAGGTCATCAATCAAAACGCCAATATAGGCATCAGAGCGTTTGAGTATGAGCGGTGCTTTTTCTTGGACTTTCAGGCAAGCATTGATTCCTGCCATGAGTCCTTGGCACGCCGCCTCTTCGTAGCCTGTAGTGCCGTTTATCTGCCCTGCAAAGTACAGATTTTCAATTAACTGCGTTTCGAGGGTAAGTTTTAATTGATTGGGTGGGAAATAGTCATATTCTATAGCATAGCCCGGGCGGAACATTTTGGCATTTTCCAAGCCCTCGATGCACTGCAACGCCTTGAACTGCACATCATCAGGCAAGGACGTAGAGAAGCCATTGATATACACTTCTACCGTATCCCAGCCTTCGGGTTCGATGAAAATTTGATGCCTGTCGCGGTCTGCAAAGCGGTTGATTTTATCCTCTATCGAAGGGCAATAACGCGGTCCCAAGCCTTGAATACGCCCTTGAAACATAGGCGATTTTTCAAAACCTGTTTTCAAGATTTCGTGTACTTTTTCATTCGTATAAGTAATGAAGCAACTGCGCTGTTTGGTCAGTGCAGGCGTGTCCATGTACGAAAATTTAGAAGGGTTTTCATCTCCAAATTGTTCTTCTATGATGGCATAATTGATAGTGCGCCCGTCTATGCGTGGAGGCGTGCCTGTTTTCATTCTGCCCGCTTCGAAGCCAAACGTTACCAACTGTTCGGTAATGCCATACGAGCCTTTCTCGCCTATGCGCCCACCGCCAAATTGTTTCTCGCCTATGTGAATAATGCCATTCATGAATGTGCCACTCGTCAGCACTACAGATTTGCCTCTTATCTCTTGCCCCATACCCGTTTTCACGCCTACAGCCTTGCCTCCCTCGATGAGCATACCCACGACCATATCTTGCCAAAAATCAATATTCGGATTTCGTTCAAGCGTCAAACGCCATTCTTCAGCAAACCTCGCTCTGTCGCTTTGGCAACGCGGACTCCACATTGCCGCGCCCTTAGAGCGGTTGAGCATACGAAATTGTATCATAGTCTTATCGCTCACTATGCCCGACATACCTCCCAGCGCGTCTATTTCGCGGACAATTTGCCCCTTAGCTACCCCACCCATAGCAGGGTTGCAAGACATCTGACCTACTTTGGTCATGTCCATAGTAAATAATAAAACTTTCGCACCCATTTGTGCGGCGGCGTGTGCGGCTTCGCAACCTGCGTGTCCAGCCCCCACTACCAAAACATCATATTCAGGAAACATAGTGCAAAGGTAGTGAAATTTGGCTTGTTTTGCGAAAAGTAAAGCTATTTTTAAATATCTATATCCAACCCCAATTTTTCAGCAAGTTCTTGTAGGAGAGGCTGTTTTTCGGCTAAGTAGTCGAATTTGTCTTTGTTGGTATAGATGCGCCTGATAGGTTTTTCGACGTAGGTCGTAACGCTAAGGCTTGCCTGCTCGGTGTAAAGGGCTTTTTTGAGCAAAATCAAAAAAGCATTTTCAATAGGTTTGAAAATTTCCTGCTCGGCTTCGGTCAGTTGGAACTCTAAAGCATACTCGCCTTTGATGACAGGAGGGCGCACAAATATTTTTTGCACGCGCACATCATTTTTGAGCTGTACTTTCAAGAAGTGGTCTATGATTTTATACATCAATTCTGTAGTCAAAGGGCGCGGTTCTTTGGTTTGCGCTTCTTTGGCTTCTTGTGCTTGTTGTACAGCTTGTTGTTTGATAGTCTGCAAATTTCCGATACTGCCTATCGCGCCCAATGTTTTCATGTACGCATTTTGAGGGGCTTCTTGCACTTGGGGCGCGGTGGCTTCTTGGTCGGTTTGGGCTATAGGTTTGGAATCAGAGTTGGCTAATTTTTTTTTTGCGCTCTCGGCAAGTGCCGTAGCGTTCAGTTTGTCAAAATTAAAAAGTGTATTCAGGTTGGCTATTTTCATCAGCGCAATCTCTATATGCAGGCGAGGTGCTTTGCTCCCTTTATAGGTAGAGTCGCATTGCGAGGCAATATTCAGCGCGGTGATGATAAAAGCAGGCGAGAGCATACCCGCTTGCGCAAGGTATTGCTTGCGTACTTTTTCAGTAGCTTCGAGCAATTTTATGGTGCGTTCATCTCGGCACACGAGCAAGTCGCGGAAGTGTTTGGCAAGCCCCACAATGAAGTTATGCCCATCAAAGCCTTGCCTCAAAATTTCCTCTAATACCAAAAAAGCCTCTGCACTATCTTCGCGCCAGAGCGCGTCTGTCATACGAAAATAATAATCATAGTCCAATATGTGCAGGTTTTCCAGCGTGGTTTTGTAGGTAATGCCCGTTTCGAAGGAAAACGTAGAAATCATATCAAACATCGAGAGCGCGTCCCGCAAACCGCCATCTGCTTTTTGGGCAATGAGTTCGAGGGCATCATATTCTGCCTTGATGTTTTCTTTTTGGGCTATGTTTTGCAAATGCCCCGCCATATCGCGTACTTCTATGCGTTTGAAGTCAAAGATTTGGCAACGCGACAAAATGGTAGGTATGATTTTATGCTTTTCGGTGGTTGCCAAAATGAAAATCACATAAGAAGGTGGCTCTTCGAGGGTTTTCAGAAAGGCGTTGAACGCGGCAGTAGAGAGCATGTGCACCTCATCGATGATATACACCTTGCGCGTTCCCATTTGCGGAGGAAAGCGCACTTGCTCGACCAAGTTACGAATATCGTCCACGCTGTTGTTCGAGGCGGCATCGAGTTCATAAACATTCATAGAGCCGTTCTTTTGGAAGGCTACACACGAGTCGCACTTGCCACAGGCTTCGTGGTCTGGAGTAAGGTTCGTGCAGTTAATAGTCTTCGCCAAGATACGCGCACAAGTCGTCTTGCCTACCCCACGCGGACCGCAAAACAAGAAGGCTTGCGCCAAATGATTGTTTTTGAGGGCGTTTTTCAGGGTAGTCGTAATGTGTCCCTGCCCTACGACTGTGTCGAAGGTGGCGGGGCGATACTTGCGAGCCGAAACGATAAACTGTTCCATGTAGCAAAGTTATAGCTTATTTGGGTGAATAGCAAGAAAAATCGGAAATGTATATTTTTTTATTTGCATAGGACGTTTATGCTATATGAAAATTTTTCCTATCCTACTCGTTTGCTTGCTGATGTCCTTGCCTACGAAGGCGCAATATGCCTTTAATTATAAAAATTTCAGCAATGCCCCGCTTCTGACGCTGGAAGAAGCGGCTTACAAGAAAGACAAATTCGTGGTACTCACACCCAACGAAGCAGGCAAGCGGGGCGGACTTTGGCACGACAAAAAAGTCAAAGTGCGCGATGGCTTCAGTACGTCCTTTAGTTTTCGTATGCACAAGGGCGGTGTAGATTTTGACTCTGACCAAAAAGGGGCTGATGGCATTGCGTTTGTGATTCATAGCAACCCGAAAGCTACAGGTATGGGCAATCATGGCGGTGGCATTGGCTACGAAGGCATACCCAACAGCATAGCTATAGAGTTCGATAATTGGCAGAATGGCGAATGGGGCGAACCCAACGACAATCATGTTGCCTTGCATACGCTTGGCACCGCGCCCAATAGTTCGGGAAAGGCGAAAGCCATCAATACCGACTTGCCTACTACCCTTGAGAATGGGCAAATCCACCAAGCACGCATAGAGTACGAACAGGGAGTTATCAAAGTGTTTTTGAATGAAAAGCAAGTGTTGAACCATACTATAGATGTAGGCAAGACGCTGAACTTGGATAATGAAACGGCTTGGGTAGGCTTCACGTCCAGCACAGGCGCGGCATATTCGTATCAAGAAATTCACTCGTGGCAATTCAAAGGCGCATTGCCTCCGCCTGCTGTAAAAGAGCCTGAACCTGAACCCAAAAAACCGACTATACTCGAAAACCGCGTAGTGGTAGGCAAGAAAGTTATCAAGGTGCATAATCCCAAAATCACCCTGCAAGTGTGGGACAAAGGCATAGAAGATGGCGACATTATTTCGCTCAATCTGAACAAGACGTGGGTATTAGAAAATTATGCCTTGAAAAAAAATAAAAAATCTATCGAGGTAAATTTGAGCGAAGGCGAGAACTTTTTGGTGTTGCACGCCTTGAATTTGGGGCGCGTTCCGCCCAATACGGTAGTTCTCACAGTGGTTGATGGCAAAAAAACGCATCAGACTTTGCTGAACTCCAATATGAAGGCAAGCGACTCGATAGAAATTCGCTACGAACCGAAGTAAGCAAGTGTATTTCAAATTGTTGCACCTTACCCCTCTCCAAGTTTATAAAAAAGCAACAAGTTGAAATACCCCTAAACAACCTGGCTTGCCTAATTCAAAAGCAAGCCCTATATTTGTGCCTATGCCTATCAATCCTCGATGGTTAGCGTGGTTGATTGCCCTTTCGGTGGCAAGCATCACGACTGCTTTTTTATCTTTGGTAACCCCGTTTACCTCTGTTCTGTTCGTAGCCTTTGCCATTTCCGCCTCTGCGTGCTTCATTTTGGTTTATTTCACTATGGAGTTTATCGTCTTGCGGGAGGTAAACGAAGTATATTCTGCCCTCTCGAAGCTCAAAAAAAAGGACTTCACGCTGAAGCCCAAAAAAGGCAATGCCTCGCTAAGTCCTATCCAAAAACTGAACGAAGAACTCTATGCCTATACTTCGCGCAAACAGCAGGAAATCAACCAATTAAAGAAAATAGAGCTGTATCGCAGGGAGTTTTTGGCTGATGTTTCGCATGAGTTGAAAACGCCTATTTTCGTGGCGCAGGGTTACATAGAAACCTTGCTTGATGGCGAATTGGACGACTTAGAAACTACCGAGAAGTTTTTGCGCAAAGCCTCGCTTACGCTGGACGGGCTGAACAATTTGGTGCAAGACCTTGTAACGCTCTCGCAAATGGAGTCGGGTATGATAACCATGCACACCAATATTTTCAATGTTTGTGAGCTTTTAGGCGAGTTAGACGATATTTTTGAAAAACGCCTCCAAGAACGCAATATGCAACTCCAAATCATTCATTCCTTGCCTAACTGCCTTGTCGAAGCCGACCAAGCCCGCATTAGGCAAGTTTTTTTTAACCTGATAGACAATGCTATCAAGTACGGACACGAGGGAGGCGAGGTTGTGATAACTTTCGAGGATAAAGGTGAGCGTGTAGGCGTGGAAGTGCGCGACAATGGGCAAGGAATCCCGCCCCAACATTTAGACCACATTTTTGAACGCTTCTACAGGGTAGAAAAAAGCCGTAACAAACTCGATGGCGGTTCGGGCTTGGGCTTGGCTATCGTGAAGCAAATATTAGAGGCGCATGACTCGCCTATTACCGTAAAAAGCAAAATCAACGAAAAAACAACCTTTGCCTTCGAACTGCCCAAACCTGCCTGATTTACAACAAACTATTCGCCAATTCCAAAAAGTCGGCAACGGTTAGTTGTTCGGCACGGAGGTCTAAGAATGGCACAGCGACATTTTCCTTGCCTGCCATGAGAGGCTTGAGCGCGTTGCGCAAAGTCTTTCTACGTTGGCTAAAGGCAGTTTTGACTACATTTCTAAAATGCTTTTCATCACAAGGCAAGCTCTGCACATTGTTTCGCTTCATACGAATTACGCCAGAACGTACTTTCGGAGGTGGATTGAACACATCAGGCTCTACTGTAAAAAGGTACTCCACATCATAATAGGCTTGCAGAAAAACGCTCAATATGCCATAATCTCGGCTACCAGCAGGCGAGGCAAGGCGTTCTGCCACTTCTTTCTGCAACATTCCCACTACTTCAGTAACGCGCTCTCGATGGTCTAAAACCTTGAAAAAAATTTGAGACGAAATATTATAAGGAAAATTGCCAATGATAGAAAGCGTAGGCGAGGTTTCCGTAGCAATCCATTTGTCTATATCCAATGTCAAAAAATCACCTTCATACAGGTAGGGCTTCAGGCTCGCATAGTGTTTGTGTAGGTAAGCTACAGACTCGGTGTCTATCTCAGCTATGTACGTCTGAAAGTCAGGCTTTTGCACCAAGAACTGCGTAAGCACACCCGTTCCCGCGCCTATTTCTATCACGGCTCGCGTGGTAGGCAAGGGCTGTAGCGCGTCCACGATGCGTTCTGCAATCTGCATATCTTCCAAGAAATGTTGCCCCAAATGCTTTTTCGGTTTTACCATAGCGTTTTTTTTGCCCAAAGATACAACAACTTTCTGAAACCAAACAATCGCCCTTCGCAGGGTGTTTGTCAAAGTAGGCAAGTCCCTTTTTTTGTATGAGTGCAAAAAAAGTGGTTTCTTTGCACACTTTTACAATCTTTCCCCTTGCTATGCTCAAAGTAATTCGTTTTGTCAAATTCTTCACAATGGCAATGTTCATTGTCGCCTTAGCTATTCTTTATTTCGAAGTAACGAATGATAGCCGAATGGTAATCCTATACACCGACATAGAAAAACGCCCTCTATTGCGCATAGAACCCGCCTACTTCTTTTATTTTTGTGCAGGCTTCTTCATTTTGTTGAATATGCTCCTCTCCACCGCGAGCAACCTTTTAGGGCGTTATCCTGTTAGCAGTTTGCCCATACCACACCGCGATTTTTGGCTCAAAGACCAAGAAACCCGCCAAAACCTACGCGAAGTGCTACAGTCGTGGGTGCAGTTTTTGGGTGTCGTGCTAAACTTCTTCTTGGCAGTGTTGATGACCAAAATATGGCTTGTCAATCGTATGCAAGGCGGACAGCCTCACGAATACTTGTATTTCGTTTTGGGCTTGATAGGCATTTTGCTTGTTTGGTTCGCTTTCATTTTTTACCGCTTGCGCATACGCAGGGCAGAATTTGTGAAATAAAAAAATCCTATAAAGGATTTTTTGGGAAATAATCATAAAAAAAAGCCCTTCGAGGATTTTTTACAAAAATAATCATAAAAAACTTTAGAGCCTTTTCAAATTTTTTGGTAGTGCATTTTTAGCCCCAGAGGGGCGATATCTTTGTAGAAAAGCCGTTCCACAAACA
>RDXI01000073.1 GCA_004292795.1 Bacteroidota bacterium
AAGCAAGAAAAGGGTTCAGGCGAGATTTCGGACTTCAAAGAAGAACACGACCAATATAGCCATATCCTCGAAAGCGTACAAAACATAGTAGCCAAACACCTGAAAATCAAGGTAGTAGAAAATAGCTTTCTGCCTTCTTTTATGTTTGCGGAAAATGATTTGGTGATAGTGATAGGGCAAGATGGCTTGGTGGCGAATACGGCTAAATATACTAATCAGTTGCCTATTTTGGCTATCAGTCCTGATGCAACGCGCTTCGATGGGGCATTGCTCCCGTTTACGCTACAGACGTTTGAGCGGGCTTTTTTGCAGGTATTGCAAGACCGCTACAAGTATCAACTCGTTACGATGGCAGAGGCAGTTTTGAATGATGGACAAAGACTCTTGGCGTTCAATGATTTTTTTATTGGCACAGCTTCGCATACTTCAGCGCGTTATCTGATAACGCATGACGGCTACACCGAAACGCACTCGTCGAGTGGCATCATTGTTTCCACAGGGGCAGGCGCAACGGGTTGGTTGAGTTCATTGTTCAATATGGCAAATGGTATTCATCGAGTTTTCAATCCCACGCTTCCCCAGCCTTGCCTACCGCCCACTGTTACGCGGGACAGCGAGAAATTGGTGTTCGTAGTGCGCGAGCCTTTCATCAGCAAAACCTCACAGGCGCAACTCGTGGCAGGACTTATCACGCCTCAAAAGGAGTTGATTTTGGAGTCGCTCATGGCAAAAACGGGTGTTATTTTCAGCGATGGTTTGGAGTCTGACAAACTGAAATTCAATTCGGGCAATATAGCCCGCATAGGCATTGCGAAGGAAAAAGCGAAATTGGTCTTGCCTACCTAAAAACAAAAAAGGCAACCCTTTTTGTAGGGTTGCTTTTTTCAGGTAGAATTTTTTTTTTTGTATTACCAAATTCCATTACGTAGTTCATAACGGTCATCTGCCAAAGTAGCGGTAGATCTGCCATCTATATGATTCCAATAGACATCTATCGCGCCATTCATCATTTGTCTGATACGTGCATTAGACGTTGCGGCAGAGGCTGTAACCTGACCTGTTACTGTCCAAGCAGTCCAAGCGTTGGGTCTGAAAATTTCTATAGGCGAAGTTTGCGCTCTTGATTGCAAGTATTGACGTACAGGCACAGTATGTTTTGCAGGGTGATTCAAGCCAAAGCTACCTAAGAAATCTGCGCCAAAGTGTGTGAAAGCAGATGATCTTGCTACTCTTTCTGAAGAACCCAAGTTACCCAATAAGCTTGTGCGGAAGTACTCTATAGCTGTGCCATTGGCGTTCAATGTTTCAGCGCAAAGCCCGCCAAGTTGGTCTGTTCTTACTTGTCCATTGCCAATAAATACAGTGTTGTCTGCCAAAGGAGTCCAAAAAGGATCCATCAAAGTAACACGTGAAGGTAAACGAGTTGCACCTTGATTATAGGCAGACAAAAGCCCAGCCATTGTAAGGTTACCGCCTAAAGAATTGCCTACTACACGAATTTCCGCGCCTGTATAAGTGCTATTGAAAATCTCCATATATTTGGAAGCAAAAAGGCTACGCACACTCCAAGCAGGCATATTGTTAGTTACAAAATTGCCATCAGCCTTGCGCCAACGCATACCAACTTGTGTATTATTGGAGTCATATATTTTAGCTTCAACACTTGCGGGTGGGGTAGAACTCCAAAGACCTTCGTCAGCCAACTGTATCCAATAGAAGATAGCCACATTCCAGCCTTGTGATTTCCAAACGTTGTGCGAATGTACGTTCAAACCGCCTTGGTCTATTTTAAATCCTTCTCTTGATTTACTTACCACGCTACCGGGTGCGTTGCCATGTACATAGATGATAGTGGGTTTGGTAGGGTCAAAGAAACGGTTAGACTGTCCTTGTACGAACTTTTGGCAACCTACCTCGTCCCAATCACCTTCTGTACCGGGTTCGCTGTCAAAGAAATAGAAACCATAATCCAATTCGTCATAGTAATAGATTTGTACGGATTGTGATTCTTGGTCCCAGTCTGTTCTACAGTTAGCCCCATCAGCCACAAAACGCGAGTGAACCATTGTAACACCGTTTGTAACATAAGGAGCAACGTTCATGCTTACGTTTGCACCATTTACTTTGGCAATGGTGTTGCCTATCCAAAGTTCTACAGTGCTTCCTGTTTTGGTAGCCGTAACTTTTTGAGCCGTTTGATTCCAAGATACAGCATAGCCCAAGCGTTGGAAAATGGTACTCATAGGCACCATGACATTGCCTGCATTGTTTACGGGTTGTGCGCCAGAAAATACCAACGGAACACCATTCACAAGCACGCGAGGCGCGGGAGTGTTTTTGTCGTTTGTGGTTCTTGTTGTGCTTTGTGGAGCAACTTCTTCTGTGATGCTTTCTTTGTTGCAAGAAGTGAAAAGTACACCGCAAGCCAAGCCAAGAGTGGCTACTGATTTGATGTTAAAGAGTTTCATTGAGATTGGATTTTGTTATTGTTTTAATTACGGTGCAAAGTTAGGGGGCATTCCTCAACGGCTCTTTACCATTTCGATAAAAGAATTGCGTTTTTGATAATACTGCCTAAATTCTTTGGGTGTTTGCTCCGTATGTTGCTTGAAAAAGCGCACAAAGTGGCTTGCTTCGGGAAAATTTAGCTCAAAAGCAATCTCCGTAATGTTTTTTTCGGTGTGCAGAAGCCTGTCTTTCATTTCTTGCAAAAGGCGTTGGCGTATCATATCCGAAGCCGTAATACCATAGTGTTGTTTCACTATTTTGTTCAAGGTTACGCGGCTTGTGTTCAGCAGGGTGGCATAGTCTTCTACCTGCTGTTTGGTTGTGATGTGTTCTTCCAAGAGGCGTTTGAAGCGCAGGGCGCAATTATCGCAAGGTTCAGAGGCATCGAGTTGGTGAAATTGGGTGTACTCGCGGTTGGCGGTTGTGAGAATAAAATACACCAACGACCTCACAATGTGCGGACTATCAGGCTGATAGCGTTCCATCTCGCCCCAAATTTCCATACACGCATTGTTGATTTTGTGAAACACCTCGTGTTCGGGGCGAAGATACAAGGGAACTTGAGGCTTGAAAAAGCAGTTGAGCCTATCCAAAAAAGTCTTGTCGACCAATAATTCGTGCAAAAAAACGTCTTCAAAACGTAAGAACTGCGCCTTCAGATGCGGAGTTGTGATAGACCATTTTCGTTTTCGATAGGGCGAAATAAAAATCATGGTGTTGTTTTCCAACCTAATAGACTGCTGGTCTAAGCAAATCGAACCTTCTACTTCATGAAAAAAAATAACTTCATAAAAATTGGTTTGATAAGGTGTTGTGTCCTCCATGAAGTAGGTAGGTGTTTGTTGAAAATATCCCACACTAAAAGGGATTTCCGCACCTTGCTTGTTCTTGAAACGAACTTTCCTAATGTTTGTCATAAAATTTCAATATTATGTTTTGTAAATATGAGTCAAAGCTATATACTATTTTGTAAAAACCAAAAAAACAATAGTAATACTTTCTGAAAAATATTATAAAACATCAAAATAAAATCATATCTCCGCTAAAATGGTAGGAAAAACGAATTTGTCGCTAACTTTGTACCCACAAACGCCCTCCTACCCCTCCCCCCTTCTACCCTTCCACCCCTCCCCCCTTCTACCCTTCCACCTTTCTACCCTTCCCCCCCTCCCCCCTTCTACCCCTCCCCTCTTCTACCCATGTACAAATCTTTCCAAACTCACCTACAAAACGAACTTGCCAGCATCAAAGAAGCAGGCTTGTATAAGAATGAGCGCATCATCACCACGCCCCAACGTGCCGTTATCCGCACTACAGAGGCAGGCGAGGTTATCAATTTCTGTGCGAACAACTACTTAGGCTTGGGCGACCACCCCCGCGTTATCAAAGCAGGGCAAGACATCATGGACACGCATGGCTTTGGTATGGCTTCGGTACGTTTTATTTGTGGCACGCAAGACATTCACAAAGTATTGGAGCAGAAAATCGCGCAATTCTTTGGTACAGAAGACACTATATTATATGCCGCTGCATTTGATGCCAATGGAGGCGTTTTCGAACCGCTTTTAGGCGAGCAAGATGCGATTATTTCTGACGAACTCAATCACGCCTCTATCATTGATGGCATACGCCTTTGCAAAGCCAAGCGTTTTCGCTACAAAAACAACGACATGGCAGACCTCGAAGCCAAATTGCAAGAGGCAAAAGATGCTCGCTTCCGCTTGATTGTAACAGATGGCGTATTTTCTATGGACGGCATCATTGCCCAAATGGATAAAATTTGTGCATTGGCAGAAAAATATGATGCTATGGTGATGTCTGACGAGTGCCATTCGGCAGGCTTTGTAGGCAAGACAGGACGCGGTGTGCCTGAAATGAAAGGCGTGCATGGCAAGCTCGAAATTATCACAGGTACTTTAGGCAAGGCTCTCGGTGGTGCATCGGGAGGCTTCACTACAGGCAAGAAAGAAATCATCGACCTCCTGCGCCAACGCTCTCGTCCTTACCTATTCTCGAACACCCTCGCCCCTTCTATAGTAGGCGCGTCTATTGCGGTGTTGGATATGCTTTCTGAAACTACCGAGCTACGCGACAAATTGGAATGGAACACGCGCTATTTCCGCGAAAAAATCACCCAAGCGGGCTTTGATGTGCGCGAAGGCGAACACCCCATAGTACCGATAATGCTTTATGACGCGCCTCTTGCACAGCAGTTTGCTGAAAAGTTATTGCACAAAGGCATTTATGTAATAGGCTTCTACTATCCTGTAGTGCCACAAGGCAAGGCGCGTATCCGCACCCAAATATCCGCCCTGCACACCCAAGAACATTTGGACAAGGCTGTGCAAGCCTTTACCGAAGTAGGCAAGGAGTTAGGCGTGTTGAAATAAAAGTACAAGGCTATCTGAAAAGGTAGCCTTTTTATTTTTTATATGAAACTTGCCTGCTGTTAGGTAGAACTTGCCTACTGTTATATAGAACTTGCCTGCTTTTACGTAGAACTTGCCTGCTTTTATATAGAACTTGCCTGCTGTTATGCATAACTTGCCTACTTCTATGTAGAACTTGCCTACTTTCTTATGATATTTGCCGAATTCCATTCGATATTTGCCGAATTCCATTTGGTATTTGGCAAATTCCACGTGGAATTCGTCGAATTCCTTATGGTATTTGGCGAATTCCGCGTGTAATTCGTCGAATTCCATTCGATATTCGGCGAATTCCAAATGGAATTCGCCAAATTCTATTTAGAATTCGGCAAAAAACAAAATGAATGTGAGGAGGAATTTTATCCTACGGGGCGGAAATTCTTATAAACAGCCTTTTTGCCAAATAATCTACTGTTTTCATATTTTCATAGTGTGTAATTTTAAAAAAAACGTACCTTTGCAACCCGTATGGCAAAACACATATTTGTTACGGGAGGCGTTGCGTCTTCGTTAGGCAAGGGCATTATTGCATCTTCACTTGCCAAACTGCTTCAAAGTAGAGGTTTTTCGGTTACTATCCAAAAATTTGACCCCTATATCAATATTGACCCCGGCACGCTCAACCCTTATGAGCATGGAGAATGTTATGTTACTGATGATGGTGCAGAAACAGACCTCGACTTGGGGCATTATGAACGCTTTTTGAATATCCCTACTTCAAAGGCGAACAACATCACCACAGGGCGCATTTACTACAATGTCATTACCAAAGAGCGCGAAGGCGCGTATTTAGGCAAGACTGTACAAGTAGTGCCTCATATCACGAATGAGATAAAGCGCAACTTTCTGCTCTTGTCCGAAACAGGCAAGTATGACATTGTGATAACGGAAATTGGCGGTTGCGTGGGCGATATTGAGTCCTTGCCTTTCATTGAGGCGGTGCGCCAATTCAAATGGGAACAAGGGGCGCAAAATACGCTTGTGGTGCATCTAACGCTTGTGCCTTACCTGAAGTCGGCAGGCGAGCTAAAGACCAAGCCTTCGCAAAACTCTGTCCGCCAACTTTCCGAAGCAGGCATACAGCCCGATATTCTCATTTGCAGAACGGAGTACGAACTGCCTGCGGAGCTTCGCAAAAAAATGGCTCTCTTTTGCAATGTGGACTTTGATTGTGTGATAGAAGCAAGGGACAGCGACACGATTTATGCCGTTCCGCTCTTGATGCAAGACGAAAAGCTCGATGAGCGTGTGCTACAGAAATTGAACTTGCCTATAGACAAGCCTGTGGAGCTAACGCGTTGGAAGGACTTTTTGCGCAAACTCCGCGTGCCAAAAGAGGAAGTACGTATCGGTTTGGTAGGCAAGTATGTAGAATTGCATGATGCCTACAAGTCTATCGTAGAGTCCTTTATTCATGCAGGCGTGATGAACGAATGTAAGGTAAAAATAGAGTGGATACAGTCCGAAAAATTGGACTCTGACCAAAGCCTTTATTTGTTAGAAAACTTGCATGGCATTTTGGTAGCCCCTGGGTTTGGGCAACGAGGCATCGAAGGCAAGATACGCGCTGTGCGCTATGCACGCGAGAAGAATATCCCATTTTTTGGAATATGTTTGGGTATGCAATGCGCCACGATTGAATTTGCGCGAAATGTATTAGGCTTTGCAGATGCGCACACTACCGAAGCTAATCCAGAAACGTCTTATCCTGTTATCGCCTTGATGCCCGACCAACAAAACCTCAAACAAATGGGTGGCACTATGCGCTTGGGTGCTTACACTTGTCAGTTGCGCCACGACTCGAACAGTTTTCGTGCTTACCAAAACTTGCGTATTCAGGAAAGGCACAGACACCGCTATGAGTTCAACAATGATTATTTGCCACAATTCGAAGAGGCGGGTATGATTTGCGCAGGCATCAATCCCGAAACGAAATTGGTGGAAATAGTAGAAATTCCTTCGCATCGTTGGTTCGTGGGCGTGCAGTTTCACCCCGAATTGAAAAGCACGGTAGAAAATCCGCACCCCTTGTTTGTGGGTTTTGTGAAGGCTACCCTCGAATATGCCCTTACCAAAATACCTCAATAAGTAATTAAATCAAGTTGTGTGTTATATCTTTGCCCCAGAGGGGCAACATCTTTGTAGCTAAAAATAATCTATAGATAAAAGCCCCAGCGGGGCGATATCTTGAGATGTCGCCCCGCTGGGGCTTTCTTGATGGCTGAATGATACGTTGCTACAAAGATATCGCCCCGCTGGGGCTACTGTTTTTTTATAACACACAACTTGGGTTAGTTATAAAAAAGGAGTGTAAGCACTTTTTTTCTTGCCTACCCACCACATAAACGACAGAAAAACGTTATACTCGAAAAATTTATTTATGCGGTACGTATTTTTTGCTTTCATTTTTTTTGTTTCATTGGCTTCTGTAGAAGCGCAAAAGAAACGTTTTCAGTCCTTAGACAGTTTGCTCCAAAAGAATTTTGAGGCAGGCAAGTTTCATGGCAATGTGTTGGTAGCCGAGAAAGGTAAAATCGTTTACCAAGCCAGCTTTGGCAAGGCAAACGAGGAAACAGGCGAGAAAATAACCGAAAAAAGCGTTTTCGAGCTTGCCTCCGTTTCTAAGCAATTTACGGCTATGGCGATAGCTATTTTGCAAGAACAGGGCAAACTTGCCTACCAAGACAAGGTGCAAACGTACATTCCTACTTTTCCCTATCCTGATATTTCGGTGTTGCACCTCTTGCATCACACTTCGGGCTTGCCTGACTACATGGAACTTTTGGCGGAACATTGGCTTCCTCAAAACGAAAATAAAATAGCTACCAACCAAGACATTGTAACGCTTTTTGCAGATAAGAAACCCGCACTGCGCTTTGCAGTAGGCGAGAAATATGAATACAGCAATACGGGTTACGCATTGTTGGCAAGTATTATTGAGAAGGCATCAGGTGTAGAATTTGGGGCGTTTTTGGATAAGCATATTTTCAAACCCTTAGGTATGAAGCAAACGCTTGTCTATAGGCGCAGGTACAAACCGCAAGAAGTGAAAAACTACGCGCTGGGCTATGTGATAAATGAAAAAACGAAAAAAACAGTCTTGCCCGATAAATCAGACGACCACAAAATGGCGGTTTGGCTTGATGGCATTGTGGGCGATGGCACTGTGAACTCTACAGTAGGCGATATGCTCAAATGGGACAGGGCTTTATATACAGAAAAGCTCGTAAAGAAGGCAACGATAGACTTGATACATACTTCAGGCAAGCTGAACAACGGCAAAGAAACAGGCTATGGTTTTGGCGTTTCGATAATGAATCATAAAATTATGGGCAAAGTTATCAATCATTCAGGCGGTTGGATTGGGTACGTAACGTATTTCGAAAGGCATATAGACAATGATAAAACGATAGTCATTTTACAAAATCGTGAAATACCCCTTCCCAAGATGCGTCGCATTCGCGAACATCTTTATAACTTGCCTGCTGAACCCAAAAAAGAGCCACAACAAGAGATAAGCCTATCAGAAGATGTTTTGAAGAAATATGTAGGCGAGTATGAAGTTGAGAAAGGCTTTGCGTTTAGCGTTACGCTTGAGGCAGGCAAGCTATTCGTGCAGGCAACAGGACAAGAAAAATTGCCTGTCTTTGCCAAAACAGAAAGCCGTTTTTTCCTCAAAGTTGTAGAAGCCGAGATAGAATTTTTCGATAATCGCCTCGTACTCTATCAAGGTGGGCAAGAAGTAGAAGCCACCAAGATAGATAAAAAGTAGAAGGCATCTTGCAAAACGTTGTTTGGTAACAAACAGCGTTTTTTATTGGGAAAAGAGCCTTGCCTAAAATTAACACGCCAAATCTTTTGCAACAAAGTTTTTTTGTCTTATTATTGCGTGCTGATTGCCGTTCTACGTATGCACCACTTCAAAAGTATTTTTTTGGGTATTATTTTTTTGTTTGTTGCATTGCCTCTTTGGGGGCAAAGCCTACAGACAGAAAGCCAAATGCTCGCACTTTTGAAAAAGGATATGCACGACACCTCGCGCATCAACATCATAGCAGATTTTGCGTGGCAGATACGTTCCAACTTGCCTACTAAATCGTATGAATATGCCCAAAAAGCCCACAAATTAGCCCGCCAAATCAACTATACCAAAGGCATCATCAAATCTTTGAGCTTTATGGGAATAGCGATGCGCAATTTGGGCAATTATGGCATCGCGGGCAACTATTTTGATGAGGCGTTGTTATTGGCACAAAAGCACAACATGGTAGAGGAAGAAGGCTACGGCAACATCAATGTTGGCAATATTTTATTCCTCGAAGGCAAGTATCAAGAAGCCAAAAGTTATATAGACCGTGCTGTGCCTATTGCCCAAAACCATAGAAATATCAAAATGAAAGCGTATGCGTTGGTAAATTTAGGGCGCATTTACCATAAACTTAAGAACCAAAAAGAATCCTTGCAAGCCTTTCAAGAGGCTATCAAAATCAGACAAAAGCTACGTGATACCTTGGGCATAGCCACCATAAAATACGAATTGGCGGAAACCTACAACGAGCAAAAACGCTATGCTGAAGCCAAACAATATTTGGATACGATTGTCAAATTGGCGGAGCATTACCAAGACCACGCCATGCTCGCGGGTTCTTACAACCTTTTAGGAAAAAATGCTTTGTCCAAACAAAATACTGCCCAAGCAAGAACGTACACCGAAAAAGGCTTGAGTCTTGCCTACTCCATACAAGACAAGGCACGCATTGCGGCACTGCTTTATACGATGGCGGAGATTGAAAAAGAAGTCAAGAACTTTGAAAAGTCAGACGAGTATTTGCGCAAATACATCATTTATCAAGACAGCCTGCACCAAGAAACCCTCAAAACACGCGCCGAGCAATGGGAATTTAGCCATACCTTGCAAGAAAAAGAAACCGAAATACACCGCGAAATGCTCGAAATCAAAAGGCGCGATATGTGGCTTATTGTCTTAGGCGCGAGCCTTTTGTTGGCTATCACAGCGGGGATTTTTGTGTTCTTGCGCTACAAACAACACGCACAAAAAAACAAGGAAATACAGGCTATCAATCACGACTTGCAGGAGTCACGCAATCAAGCCGAAAATTATAATACAGAATTGATGCAACTCAATGAAGTATTGCACGCCAACGTAGAAGCCCTGCGCGTGAGCGAAGACCAACAAAAACGCCTCAACCAAATACTGACCGAAAATAACAACAAGCTACAAGAAATGAACCACGAGAAGGACAGCCTCATGGGAATTGTGGCACACGACTTGAAAGCTCCGCTCAATCGTATTCGGGGCATTTTGGAGCTTTTGGGACTTTCAGGCGAGCTAAATGCTGACCAACAACAACTCATGCAAATGGGACACGACATTATCAACAGTGGCTCAAACCTCATTCGTGATTTGTTGGACATTACCTATTACGAACAGGGCGGAACGAAAATGCGTTGGGCAAATTTGGATTGGATTGTTTTTATGCAAGAGCATACGGACAGTTTTGTGCAAGAAGCCCAAAAGAAGAACATTCAACTGCATTTGGACTTGCCTACTGAAGCCGTAGAAAGTATTTGTGATGAGGATTGCTTGAGTCGTATTTTTAGTAATTTGCTCTCTAATGCTATCAAGTTCTCGCCTAAAGACCGCCGTATTTTTGTGAAATTGCAGGTCTTAGACAATAAATTGAGGCTAAGTATTCAAGATGAAGGACCTGGCTTTACAGAAGAAGACAAGCGCAAATTGTTCAATAAATTTGAGAAATTGAGTGCCAAACCTACAGCAGGCGAGGCTTCTACAGGCTTGGGGCTTTCTATTATCAAAGTGCTTACCGAAAAAATGCACGGCACAATCGTATTGGAAAGCGAGGCAGGCAAGGGCGCAACTTTCGTGCTGACTTTTCCGAAAAAATAAACCTGAACTTGCCTACAAGAACACAAACTTGTGTCCTTGTGGTTAGTTAATAGGCATTTTAATTCTTACAATATTTCTTGATAGCGTCTTCAGCGCGTTTTTCGTTCATTTTTTGGGCTTGCGCAAGGTTCTGACAACCCGCGTCTTTATCCTTCTCGCCTGCCAAGATTTGCGCCACGCCTAAGGCATAATACGCGTAGGGAAGTTTGTCATCGAGTTGCAAATAACGCTTGTAGTCAAAAATAGCCTCTTTGTATTTTTCTTGCTTGAACTTGATGCTTCCGCGTGTGAAAATGGCTTCTTTGTCCTTCGGGTTTAGCTTAATGGCTTTGTCAAAATCTTCTAAGGCTTTGTCTATAGACTCCATTCGAAAATAAAGCGAACCGCGACTGCTATACAAACTTGAGGTGTCGGGCTTGAGCGCAATGGCTTTGCCGTAGTCTTGCAGGGCTTCGTCAAATTTACTTTTGGCAGTGTGAAGCATAGCGCGATTGTGATAGGCTTTGTAGAGTTTGTCGTTGAGTTTGATGGCTTGGTTGTAGTCAAGCAAGGCATTTTCGGCATCATTCAGGTTGAAAAAAGCTACGCCACGCGCATTGAAGGCTTCGGCATTTTGGGCGTTTTGGGCGATGGCTTTGTTGAAGTATTCTTTCGCTTCCTCAAATTTTTGGCTTTGTAGCAGTTCGCGCCCTTTTTTCAGGTAAGCCTCCGAAGAGTTGGTGCATTGCCCCAAGAACAACAAAATCAAGACCATTGCCGCCACCATGATATTTTTTTCTTTCTTCGATTTGCGTTCCTCGATGGCGCGTAAGATGCGTTTGCGCTTCATGTGGGCAAAATAATTTTTCAGAAGTGGATAACTAAACACTGCCAACAAGATGATAGCCGTGCCTACATAAAAACCCGTTTCCATTTTTTCAGACTTGCCAAACAAGAAGAAGGCAAGCACAATGCCATACACAGGCTCAAGATTAACAGTCAGGTTGATAGCAAAGGGCGTAAATTTTTTCATCAATTTCACACCTATCGAATACGCATAGACCGTACATATTCCCCCCAACAAGAACAAGCAAAACCAATCTTGCCACGTAGGAACTACAGGAAAGGCATACGAAGGTTGGTAGAGCATATAGAAACCTAAAAACAATGTGGCGGTTATCCACGCGCCTATCATTTCATAAAAAGTAATAACCCAATGGTCGTGTTTTTTGATAAGGTCAGCATTGGCAAGGCTGAAAAGCGTACCCAAAAAGGCAGACATTACCGCCATACCCAAGCCCAAAACATGATTGAACTCGAAGCGAAAGATAATATACAAGCCCAAGATGATAACCAACCCAAGCGCAATCTCGAAACGACTCATTTTTCGGCGCATCCACATAGGCTCAAGCAAGCTCGTCCAGAGCGTGGCAGTGGTCATACCCGCCAAACAGACCGAAGCATTCGAAACCTTTGCCGAGCCAAAGAAAAAAATCCAATGCAATGCAATCAACACGCCTGTCCCTAAGATTTTGAGCAATTCCTGTCGCTTGACGTGAAAGCTCTTGCCTGTAGCCCACAGCACAAACACGAGCAAAACACTGGCTATTAAGGTGCGATAAAACACCAAAGCAAGCGAACTAACGTGAATGTATAACCCTAAAATGGCTGTGAAACCCCAAATCAAAACGATAAAATGTAGCTGGAAATAATCCTTGAACGTAGGCATTGCGGAGAGTAATTGAACGATAGCGTAATATAGCAAGCATAGTATTCTTGCTACATACTGATTAAACGTGCAAATTTAGGGCAAAATTGATAGACATACACCACAAAAAACACAAAGTAAATCAGCAGAGGCGCAAATATTTTTCAAAAAACAGCCGTTTCCCGTTTGCCCGAAGCCTTCCTTGCCTACCCAAAAAAGGCTATATGTTTGATAATGAGCTATTTACAAAAAAGGCAGGCAAGCCCGTAAAATTGTTTTTTTCCATAAATTGTAATACTTTTGCGTATAAGAAAGTATGTCTAATGCGGTGTTAATGTTTTGTGAATGAGTAGCAAAAAATATTCTTGCCTGCTGTACGCACTTTTTCGCCCAAAATACGTTATTACTTATAAGCCTCTATCGTTATGAAATCTCTCCTCCCCCTTTTCCTTTTGGCTACTGTCGCACTTGGTGCGTGTAGCAAACGCGCTCAATGCCCTGCTTACATGGACATGAGCAAAGGCACTATCAGCGTGCAAGACACCAAATCCATGTCGCCCGGTGAAATACAAGAGCAAAGCAAGAAATTGCTTGATGCACAAGATAGCTATATCGTGGTGAAGCGCGACCCGAAAACGGGGCTTGTGAAAAGCAAAAAGCGCGTGAAAGCAGGTAAGAACAATACCAAAATGCACAAAGGGCTGAAAAACGACCCGCGTACTTTGCAAGGCATCAAGTAAGAAATACTGTATCCACATATTTATCGCATAGTTGATATGAAAAAAAACGCCCAAGTTGCTCTTTCGTTTTTGCTGTTTTTGTGCCTCTTTGTAGTAGGCACGCAGGCAAGTTACGCACAAGGGCAACCCGAAAATAAAGTAGATAGGAACAAAAAAATAAACCGAAAACAAGCAGGTGCAACACAACGCGCTACCTACAGTGGCTCGGCACGCCCCAAAGATAAAAACATCAAGCAAGTAATGGATGATGACAGAGGGAGTTTTTCGGGTGTTTCGCCGTATGTGGATAGGCGAAAGTTTTTGGCAAATAAAGAAAACCAACGCGCCAAACACGCAGGCAAGATTTCTGCCAAGAAACTCGAACATCAACGTGCTGACAATATAGCCAAAGGAGATGAACGTGCCGACCATTCAGGCAAGGAGCGTTATGTGGATATGCGCAAAAAATACAAGAAAGATAACGAAACTACTACAGGTCATGCAGGCAAGATTTCCGCTCGCAAGTTAGAACATCAACGTGCTGACAACTTAGCCCGCGAAGATGAGCGTGCCGACTATACAGGCAATGTGCGTTATGTGAACATGCGCAAAAAATACAAAAAAGACAACGAAACCACTACAGGCTATGCAGGCAAGATTTCTGCCCGCAAGCTTGAAAAATCGCGTGCCGACAATATGGCGCGTGATGATGAACGTGCCGACTATACGGGCAATGTGCGCTATGTGGATATGCGCAAGAAATACAAGAAGGACAACGAAACTACTACGGGCTATGCAGGCAAGATTTCTGTTCGAAAGTTAGAGAAATTTAGAGCTGATAACATGGCGAAAGATGATGAGCGTGCCGACTATTCGGGCAATGTGCGCTATGTGAATATGCGCAAAGCATACGCCAAAAGTGGCAAAGAACTTTCCTCCTATTCAGGCAAGATTTCTGTGAAGAAGCTCAACCGCTTCAAACGCGAAATGGACAACAAAGACTACTCTATGGCAAATCATTCGGGCAACATTCGCGTCAAGCTACGTTTGATAAAGCACCCATATAGCGAAACGATACACCGCCGTTCTGGAATTGCCAACAAATCCACCAACACCAAATACAACT
>RDXI01000274.1 GCA_004292795.1 Bacteroidota bacterium
CGCGTATTCGCTTAGGTTGCGCAGATTGTTTGCCCTTGCCTGCTGTTGGGTAGGCGAGAGTGCAGAAGCATCACGGTTGCGGAATATCTGCCATAAGGTTTCGACGTGGAAGCTCAAAATGTTTTGCTCACCTGCTATGGGAGGCAAGTTCAGGAAGCCCATCGACTCAGCGATAGCGCGGTTTTCGTGCCATTCTTGGTTGATTTCGCACAGTTGTTCGTACAAGTTTTGGGGCGTGGCTTGCGCTTGCAAAAGTCCGAAAAAGAAAGCGAAGGAAAGGAAAATACGTTTCATATTGTAAATGTTTTTGAGATGAATAATTTTTAGCATTTTACTTGCCTCCTTCGCTCATAGCCTCCACTTTTTTAGGTTGGTTGATAGGAGCGCGTTTGCTTTGTTGTGGGAAGTATGAAATGGCAAGATAGCGTTTTTGGTTTTTATACACCAAGCCCAATATATAGCCTCCGTACTCCACATCACTTACTTTCCAAGCCCTGCCGTTGAAAGAAACCAACAAGGAATGGGTTGTGCCAAAATTCCATACCTCGTCTTTCCACTCTCCTGCTTTGTCATGCCCTCCACCTGCACACAACTTGCCTCTGCTTTCAAAAAAACACTGAATGTTCCCTTGATTGGTGGCACTCCAAACCTTTTCCCATGTTCCGTTTTTGTTCCAACGCATCACAAAAGTTTGTAATGTTTGTACTTGTGTTGTCGTATCATATAGGTTTTGATTGCAACCTACGTACAGCTCATTTTTGTAAACGGCGAAACAAGCCACATATTCTTCTATTTCTGCCCATTTGGGTTTGACCATATCGGCATATTTGGGATATTTTTTATGAAATTTCTCAAATAGGTTGTAATTTCCTATGAGGCTACCCCACGCATTGAGCATATCCGTTTGGTCGTATGCCAAGTTATAGATTTTCAAAGACTGTAGCGAGTCCAATGAAATCAAATGCCCGTTAGCATCTCGCCTGTCCCATTCTATAAACAAAACTGAAGGAGCGTAGGCGGGTTGTATCCACGCGAGTTCGTCCAAAGAAAGTCCGCTTTCGTGTTGCCAAGCGTGAAATTCGGGGTGGGTAATTTGGCGCACAAAAATAAAATTGCTTGCCTGCTGAACTGCCTCACAAAAGGCTTGCTTGCCTGTTTGTTTCATCAAATAGCCCACGGCACAATAACGCCCTTCGTGGTCTATGAAAACGGGGTTTCGATAAGGCAAGTAATAATTTCGAGGGCAGTCGCGCAGTTTCGCGTATTCGCTTAGGTTGCGCAGATTGTTTGCCCTTGCCTGCTGTTGGGTAGGCGAGATTGCAGAAGCGTCCCTATTTCCGAATATTTGATGCAAGGTTTCGATGTGGAAGCTCAAGATGTTTTGCTCGCCTGCTATGGGTGGCAAGTTCAGGAAGCCCATCGACTCTGCGATAGCGCGGTTTTTGTGCCATTCTTGGTTGATTTCGCACAGTTGTTCATACAAGTTTTGAGGCGTGGCTTGCGCTTGCAAAAGCCCGAAAACGAAAGCGAAGGAAAGAAAAATACGTTTCATATTGTAAATAAATGATTGGGTTCTATATGATTTACCTAAAAAGAACAGTTTTATTGCTCAATAGGATAGGGTTTGAAACCCTATCCTACAAAGCGAATAGGCAAGTTAATGTTTATTTTGGTATTATTTGCCTCCTTCGCTCATAGCCTCCACTTTTTTGGGTTGGTTGATAGGTGCAGGTGGAAAACTCCATTCATTATACAGAGTAGCCAAGTAGCGTTTGCCCTTTATATACATCATACCTACCACAATGCCTCCATACTCCTCTTGAGATACTGTCCACTCCTTGCCATTAAATGAAGCAAGAAAGGACGAGGTAAAATACTGCATAAATCCATTTGCTTCTTTGTCTAACATTACTCCTATATCTTTGCCTCCGCCCAAGTAGAGTTTGCCATCTATCTCAATAAGACAATGCACATCACTCGCAAAGTCTAGTTCTGACACCTTTGTCCACGCATTTTTTTTGTCCCACTTATACAATATACATCTTTTGTTGTATTCGTATTGTGTAGAATCTTGGTTGTCATACACTATCCACGTGGAATCTACTGCTATGTGTAACTCCTTTTTAAACATGGTCATCGCTTTCAGACGACAACCTGTTACCCTAAATTTCTCCCAATCGGGTTTGTGCGCTTTGGCATAAGCTGGGTTAAGCTCTTTGAGTTTTGTATTCAAATCTTCAGGCGTATCTGAAAAACCCCAAATGTTGAGTCCCTTTGTTTTATCAAAGGCGTTAGGAAAATCAAATTTGTATATTTTCTTTGTTCGCACCGAGTCCAATACTATCAACTTGCCATGGGCATCTCGCCTGTCCCATTCTATGAATGTTAGCGCAGGAGAATAGGTGGGCTGTATCCACGCGAGTTCGTCTAAGGAAAGCCCGCTTTCGTGTTGCCAAGTGTGAAATTCGGGGTGCGAGATTTGGCGCACAAAAATAAAATTGCTTGCCTGCTGAACCGCCTCACAAAAGGCTTGCTTGCCTGTTTGTTTCATCAAATAGCCCAC
>RDXI01000074.1 GCA_004292795.1 Bacteroidota bacterium
AGGCATTGCATTAGGCACTCACGCTTCGCGTGTTTGGACAAGCTACGAATACAGCTCGCAAAGTAATCGCGGAAAATCGGAACTCAAAACAGCAGAAGGCAAGCCCTCAAAAGGCAAAACCGAAGCCGAGCAAGAAGCCTACAACTATGCGTTTGCATGGAGTTATGGCATTTCAGAAAGTTTTACTTTTTTGATACCCAACTTCTACGGCAGTGGCTCTGGCGCGGGGCAGGAAATAGGCAAGGACAGCAAAACAGCTAAAGTCTTCGAAAGTTTGGGAATACCTGCCGAACAAGCGCAAGGAATGCCGTATTATTGGGGAGCGCAACCTTTCACTTCGGGTCCTGCTTATTTAGGCGTGATAGTATGTTTGTTGGCATTGTTTGGGGCAATGGCAAGCCAAAACCCTTTGCGTTGGTGGCTGTTGGGTTCTTCGGTCTTTTTGATAATGATAGCTTGGGGCAAAAACTTCGCTGTTTTCAATGACTTGCTCTATTATTATATGCCTCTCTTTAGCAAATTCAGGGCGCATACGATGACTCTTTCCTTGTTGCAACTCTTTGTGGCAGGTTTGGCATTGTTGGGTTTGCACGCATTTTTCAAAGAAGGCGCGGATACCAAAAAATTGTTGCCCAAACTCTACATAAGCGGAGGCATCATAGGCGGACTTTGTTTGATTTTTGCAGTTTTGGGCAGTTCAATTCAAGACTTTAGTTCTACAGGCTCTACTGAAATGGCGGCTGAAGGCGGAAAAACGAAACAAGTAAACAACGACCAAGCCTTTTTGGGACAACTTGCAAGCAGTTTCAAAGAAGATACCGACACGCCCAAGCGCATACTCCGCGCCATACGCGAAGACCGCGCCACGATGCAAAGCAATGATGCATGGCGTTCTGTTGGCTTTGTGGCAGTGGCAGTATTGGCACTGTGGGCAGTAAGCACATTTTTCTTACATTGGTCGTATGGTTTGGGCATTATTACCTTGCTTGCCTTGCTCGACCTTTGGAGCGTGGACAGGCGATATTTGAACAATACCAATTTTGTGTCTAAAAGCGACTACGAAAGCACTTTCAGCCTATCCGAGTCAGAAAATAAAATTTTAGAAGACAATACACGCTACCGCGTAGCCAATTTCAATTGCGTTATCAAGAGGTGATAGAAAAGCATTTTGCCCAAAATACACCTGCCGTATATGATATGCTGAATGTGAAATACATCATTACGCAAAACGAAGCAGGCGAGGCAAGAGCCACCAAAAGCCCTTCGCCTTGTGGCAATGCGTGGTTTGTGGGCGATTATGAAATCGTGCCTAATGCTGATGCAGAAATCAAAGCCCTCACTACCTTAAAACCTTTAGAAAAAGCCATCATTGACAAGCGTTTCGAAAACAGGTAGGCAAGGTAGGCAAGGCGCAAGAAACGGCAGGCAAGATAAAACTCACAAAAGCCTTGCCTGATGAACTTACCTACAGCACCGACAACGCGAAAGAACAAATCGCCATTTTTTCGGAAATATACTACGTGCAGGAAGGCAAGATTTTCTGGCAAGCCTACATAGACGACAAGCCCGTTCCGCATTTTCGCGCCAATTACATCTTGCGCGGGTTGGTAGTGCCAGCAGGCAAGCACACCATCAAATTCAAATTTGAAGCACCCATTTACAATACAGGCGAAACGATAGCCCTCATTTGTTCGTTGTTGTTGTTCAGCATATTGGGCGCGTCTGCCTATTTTTACTACAAACAAGCGACTGCTAAAGAGATAAAGGCGCAATAAAACGCGCCTCGCCTACACTTCAACCCGACTTGCCTACACTTTAGGCAAGTTTTTTTGTGGGCAGGCAAGTTTATGATGTATATTTGTGCAAACATTCACTCTTTTATGCGATATTTTTTGTATTTTTTGATAGCCTCTTCTTTTTGGAACTGTGGCAAGAAAGATGCTACCCTACAAGCTACTTACAAAACCATTACCGAAGCCGTATATGCTTCTGGAAATATAGTCCCTGCGCAAGAATACACGCTCTTTGCTATGGGCGAGGGCTACATTACCGAAAAATTGGTAAGCGAAGGGGACGCTGTGAAGCCCTTGCAACCGCTCTTTCGCCTCAAGCGTGATGCCCAACAATACAGAGCGCAAAATGCCCAAGAAAACTTGCGTATTGCCCAAGAAAATTTTGCGGAGTCCTCCCCTGCCCTGCAAGAAATTCGTATAGCCATACAAAATGCCGCGACTCGCCTACAAAACGACTCTATCAACTACCAACGTTTCAAAAATTTGTGGGAAAAACAAGCCACCTCGAAAATGGAGCATGACCGCGCCCTCCTTGCCTACCAAAGCACACAAAACGATTACAGAACACAACTGACTCGCCTACAAAATACGCGCAATCGCCTGTATCTCGAATGGCAAAACGCCCAAACAAACTATAAAACACAAATTGATGACGAAGGCAATTATACGCTTACCTCCAAAGGCGAGGGCGTGTTGTATGAAATTTACAAAGAAATAGGCGAAACTGTGAGGCGAGGCGAACCTATAGCCTTACTCGGCACGAAGGAAAGTTTAATTTTGAGGCTCGAAATAGATGAATTGGACATTCACAAAATAAAAATAGGACAGGAAGTATTGATAAAAGCTGATGCCTACAAAGGCAAGGTTTTCAAAGCAAAAGTAAGCAAGATTTTTAAACGCTTGAACAAACAAAACCAATCTTTTCGCGTGGAGGCGAGTTTTACAGATGACTTTCCTACCGAACTCGCGGGCTTGACTGTAGAGGCAAATATTCTCATTAGCCAAAAAGAAAAAGCCTTAGTAGTACCCAAAGAGGCACTTCAAAAAGGCGACTCACTTTGGATAAAAGAAGGAAACGACACCAAAAAAATAAAAATAAAACGTGGCGTAGAAAATTACGACTTCGTAGAAATTTTGGAAGGCATTACAGATAAAACGCTGATAGTGAAAAAGTAAGTTATATGGTTAATTGTTATATGGTTGTTTTGCTTACTTTCTACCCTTCCACCCTTCGACCTTTTTACCCCTCCACCCTTCCACCTTTCTACCCCCATGCGCCTTACCCTACAAATCGCCTTTACCCAAATGATGGCACGCAAAAAACAGACTGCAGTGGCTACTTTGGGCGTTACTTTCGGGATAGGAATGTTTATCTTGATGGTAAGTTTTATGACAGGCATCAATATTTTGTTGGAAGAAACCATGCTTTCTGCCACGCCTCACATACGCATTTACCACGAAGTAAAAGCCTCCAAAACGTCTATCATTGATGAAGTGCAGACAGGGGCGCAATTTATGAATGTGGTGCATCACATCAAGCCCAAAGACGAAAAATTGAATGTAAAAAATGGTTTGATGATTGCCGAAAATTTGCGCCAAGAGCCTGAAGTATTGGGTGTTTCGCCCCAACTCACGAGCCAAGTTTTTTATAATTTTGGTCCTATTCAACTTAATGGTTCGCTCATGGGCGTGCAAATTTTGGAGGAAAATAAATTGTTTGACCTTCGAAGCAAACTTGTAGCGGGAAGGATCGAAGATGTCCTTGCCTCCCACAACGGACTGCTGATGGGCGTGGGTTTGGCAAAAAAACTGAATATGAAAGTGGGCGATAAAGTTACGATTTCAACGCCCAAAGGTACGCTCAAACTGATGCAAGTAGTGGGCATTTTTAAATATGGCATTGGCGCGATTGATGATGTGCGCAGTTATACCAACTTGCCTACTGTGCAGAAAATTTTAGGCAAGGACTCGCGCTATGTTACGGATATTAGTTTGAAATTGAAGGATTATTACCAAGCGAAAAGAATTGCCCAAATTTACGAAAAAAAATATGAATACAAATGCGAAGATTGGGAAACTGCCAATGCTACAATTTTGGTTTCTTTTACCTTGCGCAATATCATTACTTATACGGTTTCTATCACGTTGTTGGTAGTGGCAGGTTTTGGCATTTACAACATTATGAATATGACTATTTACGAAAAAATGAAAGATATCGCTATCCTGAAAGCTATGGGTTTTGCGGGTGGAGATGTACGCGAAATATTCTTAATTCAAGCTCTTACGATTGGCTTTATGGGCGCGGCAACGGGGCTTATGTTGGGATTTATTTTATCGGTTTGGGTGGGTACTATTCCCTTTGATAGTGGCGGTTTTTTGGCTATGAATACTTTTCCTATCAATTACGACATACGATACTATATTATTGGATTTGTTTTTAGTATATTAACAACTTTTTTAGCAGGTCTTTTCCCTTCTATTCGCGCCTCGAAAATTGACCCGATACAGATTCTTAGAGGATAATTTAACATTTAACATTTAACATTTAACATTTAACATTTAACATTTAACATTTAACATTTAACATTTAACATTTAACATTTTTACAAAATGTTTTTTATTTATTTTTACTTTTTTTATTTATTGCATTTATTTTTTAGTTTTTATCTCTTATCTTTCATCTCTTATCTCTTATCTTTCATCTCTTATCTATTTCTTTTTATGATGTTGGAAAATAATGTAACTTATCAGAAGGCGTATGCTTTTGCTATTCGTATGGTAAACGCTTTTAAGTATTTACAGCTTGAAAAACGCGAATTTACGCTCTCCAAACAATTATTGAGATGTGGCACGTCTATCGGGGCGAATATTGCCGAAGCAAATGGCGCAATTTCAGATGCCGACTTTTCTGCCAAAATGAGTATTGCCTATAAAGAATGTTTAGAAACAAAGTATTGGCTCAATTTATTGAAAGATACAGATTTTATTGATGCAAAAACACACGATAGCGTGTATCAAGATGCTGATGAATTGGGCAAAATCCTATTCACAATCCTCAAAAAAATGCGCATCGACAAAAACGACAAGCTCTAATGTCCCTTGTCGAATGTTAAATGTTCCCTGTTAAATGTTAAATGTTAAATGTTCCCTGTTAAATGTTAAATGAACTTGCATTAAAGGCTACGAACATAGTAAAGTATTTCTATGAGCCAACCAAATTTCAGGTATTAAAATCTGTGTCGCTTGAAGTCCCCAAAGGCGAGTTTGTGTCTTTGGTAGGCAAGTCAGGCTGTGGCAAATCGACCTTGATGTATATTTTGTCGACGATGGATACAGACTACGAAGGCGAGATAAGCATCAATGGCGAAAAATTGACAGGCAAGAAACAAAATTTCTTGGCGAGTTTTCGAAACGCAAACATTGGTTTTGTGTTCCAATTTCATTATCTCTTGCCCGAATTTTCTGCCTTGCAAAATGTGATGATTCCCGCACTGAAATTAGCCAAATTCAGTAAAAAGGAAATTGAAGAACGCGCCTATCAAAAATTAGAACTTTTAGGATTGCGAGAACAAGCCTTGAAACCCGCCAGCAAGCTTTCGGGTGGACAACAACAGCGCGTAGCCATTGCCCGCGCCTTGATAAATGACCCTGCTATCATCATGGGCGATGAACCTACAGGCAATCTTGACTCTGTAAATACCCAAAATGTATTCGAGATTTTTCAAGAACTTACCAAAACTTTTAAGCAAACTATCATTGCCGTAACGCATGACGATGAATTTGCGCAAAAATCGGATAGGGTAATAGAAATGAAAGATGGGCATATTGTATAAAAAATCCTTGCCTATGTGCAGGCAAGGATTTTTTACGCTTAATCGCCATCGCCACTCGCATAAGTAATAGCTATGCCCAACAAAGAAGACATACTACTTTTGAAATGAGGCGTGAGTTTCTGAAATTCGGTGTTTAGCACATCAAACGAAGCAGGCGAGGCTATTATTTGCGCCGAAAAGCTCGGTGTTTCCGCTACAGCGTTCAGGGCGTTTTTGGTGGAGGCAAGTTGCGCTTCAGTAGCCGAGATAAGCGCGTTGCCACCTTCTACGCTCTGTAGGTAAGGAATAAATTTGCGCCAAAGCGTTTCCAAAGTGTTCAAATGTGCCTTGAGCATTTTGATAGATTTCCCGCTATAATACGCTTCCACAAGTTCGGGATATGTGCGCGTCAGACCTGCACGTTTGCCAAGCGGAGTCGCCACTTTGTAGTTTTTCATGAACTCAAAACTTTTCACAAATTCGTTGTAAAGCAAAGACGTAGAACTGCCCGCAGAAGTGCCATCGTTGTTGATGAAGTCTTGCATATAGCTTCCCTCCCAACTTGTCGCTACAGCATCGATGCGCGTTTTGAGATTGCCTACTAAGCCCGTTAAAAAAGTTTTGCGGTTCGCTTCTGCAAATTTGGTTACGATTTGGCTGTGATTGCCTGCAAGGTCAAAAAGCAAATATTCCAACGCCAAAAAACCGCGAGCATCACGTTGAAAATTATTAAAATTAGCGTTATTTTTAGTAATGACAGACTCTATTGAGTCAATCTTAGCAGGAAAGGTCGCTATTTCTTCCTGTAGGCTCTTGCGGATTCCTTCCTCGCCTGCCGCGCCAAAATTGTAGGCAGTCGCGTTTTGGTAGCTTAGATAGGCATTTTCCCAAATTTTCTGGAGTTTGGTTAGGTTCTCAAGGTTGGGCGTTTGCACAAAGGTAGCCGAGAGCGTGACGACAGAGTCGACCTTGTTTCGGAGCGTTGCAAAGGCAGGTTTGATAAGCGTTTGGGCTACATCTTGCAACATTGCCTTGCGGTCAAAGTTGTCTTGTGTAACGTTGTCGTTGTTGCAACTCGCCAATACGAACAGCGAGAACGCGAAAATAAAGGCTATTTTTTTCATAGAGGAGTACGTTTTGGGTGCAAAGATACTACTTTTTTGTTATTTAGACTTAATCTAAATAAAAATTTCAAGGTTCTATAACATCAAATATTTGCAATATTTCTACCAAGAAAAAACACACTTTGAGAAAAAACATTTATTTTCGCACTGATTTTCAACCTTACGCTTATGTCTGTTACACCGTTAGCCATCAAAAGTACCAAAACTACTCCCGAAGTCTTGTTCGAAGCGGGTTCGCTTGTGATGCGAGGCGAGTCCTTCCCCGAAGACGCGCCAGAGTTCTACAAACGCCTCGTATCGTGGATAGACCACTATTTGACTACTGACTATGCCAAAGACAAAACAAAAAAAACTAATTTTGTAAGTAAAATAAACTTTTTCAATACTGCTTCGCGTGGTTTCTTGCTCGAAATGGTAAGTAGTCTAAACCGCTTGCACCGAAGCGGACACCCTGTAACGATGACGTGGTACTATGACGCAGAGGAAGGCATAGACGAAGACGACATCAATTTCCGCGACTTGATAGACGATTTTCAAGTGCCTGTTGAATATAAACCCTATATAGGCTAAGCCTTAGCCTACCAGATTTTAACCCATGCAAGAATTTTTACAGTTTCTACAAAGCCTTTTTCAATACAATCACGCAAGCCCCATGTTTTTCAACAAAGCCGAATTTTGGCTTTTTTTTGGCGTGGTTGTGCTTGTGTATCAATTTTTATATGACCGCAGTTTTTGGCGCAATAATTTCATTTTTGCCTTCAGTTTGTTTTTTTATTACAAATCAAGCGGTTTGTATTTGGTGATTTTGATGTTTTCTATTGTGTTAGATTATTTCGTGGCATTGTATCTGCACAAATCTGAAAACCAAGCCAAACGGCGTATAGTGCTTATCGTGTCCATTGTAGCCAATTTAGGGCTGTTGGCTTATTTCAAATACACCAACTTTATTTTAGAAAATATTTTTTATTTGGCAAGTTGGGACTTCAAAAAACTCGACATTTTCTTGCCTATAGGCATTTCTTTTTACACTTTTCAGACCATTAGCTACGTGGTTGATGTGTATAAGCGTGAAATTACACCTTGCGACAATTTTTTAGATTATGCCTTTTATATGGCATTTTTTCCGCATTTGGTAGCGGGTCCCATTGTGCGAGCAAGCGATTTCAAGGAGCAGATTCATTTGCCTTATCAGGTTTCCAAAGCTGAATATGGCATAGCGATTTATATGATATTGGGCGGTTTGGTGAAGAAGATTTTTATTTCTGACTACCTTTCCCAAAATTTTGTCGACAGGGTTTTCACAGACCCGTCACGCTATTCGGGTTTTGAGAATTTATTGGCTTCTTATGGCTATGCCTTGCAAATTTATTGCGACTTTTCGGGCTATACAGATATTGCCATAGGCATTGCACTTTTGTTGGGTTTTAGGCTCAAAATGAATTTCAATTCGCCTTATATTTCTGTAAGCATTACCGATTTTTGGCGAAGGTGGCACATCTCCCTTTCGAGTTGGTTGCGTGATTATTTGTATATTGCGTTGGGTGGCAATCGCTACGGCAAATTTCGCACTTACATCAATTTGATGATAACCATGTTATTGGGTGGACTTTGGCATGGCGCGAGTTTCAAGTTCATTATTTGGGGCGGTTTGCATGGCGTGGCATTGGCAGTTCACAAGGTGTATATGGATTACATTTTGCGTAGCAAAACCGAACCCAAAGGCTTTAGAAGGTTCTAAGGGCAGTTTATCACGTTTCATTTTGTTTGTTTTTGTTGGTTGTATTTTCGTGCTGTAGATGTGGCAACAGTAAACAAAATGCTCTATCAAATAGGTTTTAGTTTTCAGTGGCAAGCAGTCCCCCAAATGTTGTTGGGTTACAAAGAAATTTTGGGTATGATGTTCTTAGGCTATGCTTTGCATTGGATACCGCGCAGTTTCAAGGACGAAGTAGCCAATTTTTTAGGTGCGATGCCCGACTTGGCAAAAGCCTTTGCCATTTCTATTATTTTGCTTATCATTTTTCAGGTGCAAACCTCTAAAATAGTTCCTTTTATTTATTTTGATTTTTAGAAACTTGCCTACCCATATCGCAATATCTTCATATCTTTCAATTTTTGTGGAATATAGATGTCTTTAAGGTTTTTCTTGATGAATACCAACGTATTTTCAAGATGACAAAGCTCTTCGGGTAGGGTTTTGAGCGGATTTTTATTTAAATTTAATTGTACCAAACTTTGGAGTTGTCCTATTTCGGTAGGCAAGGTTTGGAGTTTATTATTTTTTAGTTCTAAATACCCCAATCGCTTTAATTTCCCTATTTCAGCAGGCAAGGATTTGATTTTATTATTTTCTAAAGTCAAAAAATACAGCGATTCCAATGCTCCTATTTCTGTAGGCAAGGCTTGGAGTTGGTTGTTTCCCAATCTTAGCTGTGATAGCCTTTTCAACAAACCTACCTCCGCAGGCAAGGTTTGGAGCTGATTATAGGTCAAATCTAAATAGTTCATTTTTTGTAATCGCCATAGTCCATTGGGCAAAGTTTGAAGGTTTTGTTCGCTCAAATCCAGATGCGTCATTTCCCAAAAAGCCGTTTTAAAATCCCAAGCCCTGTATTTCATCAAAAACTCAAAAAGCTCGTCCATTTCTTGCCTACTGTACCCGAAATACGCCTCAAAATCGGCTTCATAATTACGCGCCAACTGAAATCCCAAACGAACATTAGGTTCTTCAGTGCTGGAAAGCAAGCGCAAAAGGTTTTCAAATTCAGAATTCATAAATAAAATTATAAATATATAGATAAAATTACAGAAAACACTAATGTTCCCAACGAACTAATATCTCCATTTGTTTTAATTTTTTAGGAATAATTATATTCTCAGGCGTACCCAAAATATTTATCTTGGTGTGCTGAAGATTACACAGACTATTGTAAAGCAATTCAAGAGGATTGTGGCGCAAATCTAAAACACTTAACCTTGTCAAGTTACTTATTTCAGTAGGTATTTTTTGAAGTTGGTTATTGGATAATTTCAAATATTCCAAGTTCATAAAACTGCCTATTGCGCTACTTATTTTAGTTATTTTGTTATGGCTTACATCTAAATATTTTAGTTTTTTTAGTTTATGTATCCCTGAAGGCAAGCTTTCTATCTCATTATTGGGTATGTATAAAAACTCTATATTATCCATATCTACAGGCAATGATTGAAAACAATTATTGCCCAAATCTAAACTTATCAAATGCTGTAAGTGCCTTATAATTGTAGGCAAGGTTTGGAGGCGTTTACCCTTCAAATCCAAATGTGTTACTTCCCAAAAAGGCAATTCAAAATCCCACACCTTATGCTCCATCAAAAACTCAAAAAGCTCGTCCATTTCTTGCCTACTGCGTCCAAAATGTGCCTCAAATTCCGCTTCATAATTACGCGCCAACTGAAAGCCCAAACGAACATTAGGTTCTTCAGTGCTGGAAAGCAAGCGCAAAAGATTTTCGAATTCTGCAGTCATATATTATTTCGTTTTAATAATAAAAAAAATCTCTTCTACCTCCTAATATTCCCATTTTTTTTAGTTTTTTCGGAATATGCATATTTTCAGGCGTATCTCGGAGGATTATTTTAGCCTTTTTAAGTTGGCAAAGTTCTTCAGGTAAGGCTTGGAGTGGGTTGTTACTCAAGTCTATAAATATCGTTTTTTTCAAATTTCCTAACTCAATAGGCAAGGTTTGGAGTTGGTTATTCGATAAGCTTAAGCTTTCTACATTGCTCAAATCGCCTATCTCTGCAGGCAAGGTTTGGAGTCGGTTGTATGATAAGTTTAACAATGTTAAATTACTCAACTTGCCTATCTCTTTAGGCAAACTTTGAAGCATATTATTATCTAAATAAAAACTTTCTAATTTTTGTAGTTTTCCTATTTGCTTGGGTAGTATTTGAATTTGATTATTCCTGAAACAAACTTTTGTTAAATTTTGTAACTCTTCTATCTCTTTAGGCAAGGTCTGGAGCATACTTTGGCTAAACTCCAAGTATGTCAAGCTCTTCAACTTCACGATTTTAAGAGGAAAGACGTCTATAGTAGCATTTCTCAACAATAAAACTTCTATGTTTTTTAGCTGACCTATTTCATTAGGAAAGGCTTGGAATTTATCACTACGAACAAATAAATGTGTCGCTTCCCAAAAAGGCACTTGAAAATTCCACGCCTTATGCTCCATCAAAAAATCAAAAAGCTCCTCCATTTCTTGCCTACTGCACCCAAAATATTCCTTAAACTCTAATGCGCAGTTTCGCGCCAACTGAAAGCCCAAACGCACAAGGGCTTCTTCAGTGCTGGAAAGCAAGCGCAAAAGGTTTTCGAATTCTGTAGTCATACATTATTTTATTTTAGGGTAAAAAACTCCTTACCTACCCCTCTTCATTTCAGACTGAAAATAGTAAATTAAAAATACTTTTTTTGTTATGAACCTATAGAGATTTTGCTATGGTTTACATCTTCTATTACTGTGTTATTATTACCAAATATGATTATAAACTTTTGTGTAATTTCTTGAATAGTTGAATACTTAATATCTTTATTTTCATCAGAAAAACAAATGCTATCTAACAATTTTTCAGCTTCCTGCTTTCCTTTTAAAGATTGAAGCCCAAGCCTAAACATAGAAAATAATAGGTGTATTTTAGAGTCTAAACTATCAATACCTTCTACAAAACTACTATTATTTTGATCATTAGTGTCAATATCTATAGGCGACTTTATGAAGTCCCACAAGTTATTTTCTTGCTTAAATATTCTTTGTATAAATACTTGATAGTCAATATTTTCATCAGTAAAATATACTAATATTGCTTCTTTATTATTTTTTTCAATGATTTCTACTCCAAGTGAAAAACTCTCATTTCTACTAAAGTATGATGCAAAAGTTTGGGCAATATCTAATATAAGCCCTCTTTGATTGGGAGAAACTTTTATATGTTTCTGAAACGTATTTCTATATTTTAGGCATCCGCTACCAACCTCTACGAAGCCTTTTTTTTCTAATATCTCTAATTTTTGTTTGCTAATTTTTGATATTTGGTTGAAGTTTGCATTTTGAAATATTATCTTTCCCGTAATGTCTTTTTTGCGTACTTCAAAATCTACTATATCACTAAAAATTCTCTTTTCTTTATTATCTCCTTTGAATAGTATTATATCACTAACTTTGATATGTTTAAATGAAACAGATTTTAAGAATTTAGTTTTTACAAAATCTGTTGTACCATCAAAAACACAGTCTTCAAAATCCATCTGTGCATCAAAATTAGTTTGTTTAAAGTCACAATAACCTTTAAAAAAAGCCTTTATCTTGCCGTTTATACCCTTAAACTTAGTCTTATAAAAGTTTACAGATTGTTCAAAGGTGCAATCATTGATATGTAAAATGTTCTCAATTTTATTTTCTACAAAGATAGTGTGATTTTCAAAAACACAGTCTTCTAACTCTATCCCATTCAAAAAAGTATTCCATTGTAAATAAGTACAGTCTGAAAAATGACAAAAATGTATAAAAACATTGTCATTGAAAACAGCCTCGTTGCAAGATAATCCCTTTGAAAATATACAGTCATAAAAATATAGATAGTCTATAAACGTTGTGCAAGAGAATAAAACTTCTTTTGTAAACGTTGTTTGCTCAAAGGATAGTACATATCTCAATTCTTTTGGTTCATGACCACTTGAGTAAACAAATTGGTCTTTTCGTACAATATCAGATACCAATATACATTCATTAAAGTTGATTTCTGAAAAATTGCTATCTTCTTCCATGTAAGATAAGGCAAGCATAAAATAGTACGAAAAATTATTATTTCGCTTCCAATCAAGTTCACGAGAATGAAATAGGCATAAACCTTGAGTATCTTCAGGTAGCTGTTCTTGATGACTATCAAACAAAGAGGAGTAAAAACAAGGCGAACCAGCAACAGTTGTATAAAAAGAATGCCTGCCATGATATATATAATTACACATATAAAAATAAGAAAATGAATAAGATGTCTAAATAAAAATTACAAAATAGGTGACTATATGATTTTATTTGAAGTATTAGTAGTTCCTTTGCTTGAAAAATAACCTATATTGGGTTTTAAAACTATTTTTACACCCAGAAAAGAACAATTTTGGTAAGCTATGTAAATAGCATCATTCGTTTTTTGCTAACCTTTCAAGTAAAATCATATAGAACCTTGATGAAGGATATCTCATGTTGCAAAAATCGAGAAAATGATTTTTTCCTAATGAGTCCCCCCTTTGGGTATTAGTGGGCTTTAAAACTAAAACAAACCACCTTGTTTAGGCGCGTCTTTCTGCACAGTAGGCGAGGCAGTAGGCAAGTTCGAATCGTCGAGCATTGCCAAAAACTCGTCTTCTGATACAATTTTTACCCCCAAATTATTTGCTTTTTCGAGCTTGGCGGGTCCCATATTCTCGCCTGCTACGAGGTAATCGAGTTTGGCAGAAACACCCGACAGAATCTTGCCTCCGTTGGCTATGATTTTGGCGGTTAGTTCCTCTCGGCTAAACTTCGTGAACGTTCCCGAAATCACAAAAGACTTGCCTGCGAGGGTGTCGCTTTCTGTCGTGGCAGTGCTTGCGCCCACTTCCATTTGCAAACCTGCTACTTTCAGGCGAGATACAATATCCTGATTTTCAGCTATTTGGAAAAAGTCATACACACTTTGCGCGGTTTTCTCGCCTACATCACTTACACCTGTCAGGTCTTCAAGTTTGGCGTTCATGATAGCGTCCATTGTTTGAAAATGCTCCGAAAGACGCTTTGCCCCGCCCTTGCCTACGAAGCGAATACCCATACCAAACAAGACATGGGCAAAAGGTTGTTTTTTCGATTCCTCCAAACCTGCTAAGGCATTTTGCACTGATTTTGCCTTGAAATTGGGTAGGCGAGCCAATTTATCCGCCGTAAGGTCGTATAGGTCAGCAATCGTTTTTACCAAACCAAGTTGATACATTTTGTCTATAGTTTCGCCTCCGAGTCCATCAATTTTGAGGGCATCTCGACTGATAAAATGCTCTAACTTGCCTTTCACTTGGGGCGGGCAACCCTTTTCGTTGGGGCAATAATGTTGCGCTTCGCCATCTCTGCGTATGAGTGCGGTGTTACATTCGGGGCAATGCGTAATGTAGGCAAGTTCCACGCTGTTAGCGGGGCGTTTTGTCAAATCTACTCCCGTAACTTTGGGGATAATCTCGCCTCCTTTTTCCACAAAAACCGTATCGCCAAGGCGCAAGCCCAAGCGTTCTATCTCATTCGCATTGTGTAGGGAAGCGCGTTTAACGGTTGTTCCTGCCAAAAGTACAGGTTTTAGTTCAGCTACAGGCGTAATTGCGCCCGTTCTGCCCACTTGATACGTTACGGATTCTAAGGTCGTGCCGATGCTTTCCGCCTTGTATTTGTAGGCAATCGCCCAGCGCGGACTCTTGGCAGTGAAGCCCAAAATGCGTTGTTGGTCGAGGGAATTTACTTTGATAACCACGCCATCTGTTTCGAGAGGCAAGGTCTTTCGCTTCGTTTCCCATTCGTTGATGTAGTCCATAACTGCCTGAATGTCAGCGCATTTGCGGTAGGTAGGCGAGATTTGGAAGCCCCACGTTTCGAGGGCTTTGATAGCCTCATCATGGGTAGCGTAGGGAAGGTTATCGCCCAACAAATAATACAAATACGCATCAAGTTTGCGCCTTGCTACTTCTTTGGAGTCTTGTTGTTTGAGCGAACCCGAAGCCGTATTGCGCGGGTTCGCATAGAGAGGCTCGCCTGCCTGTTCGCGCTCTTTGTTTAGTTGTTCAAAGACCTTGTGCGACATAAAAATCTCGCCTCGAACCTCAAAATTAGCGGGTGCGCTGGGGTGCGTAATGCGCAAAGGCAAGGTTTTGATAGTCTTCACATTCGCCGTAACGTCATCTCCTTGCGTGCCATCTCCTCGCGTAACACCCGTAACGAGTACGCCATTTTCATAGTGCAAACTGATAGAAACACCATCAAATTTGAGTTCGCAAATGTACTCAAGCGTGTCCAATGGCACGTTTTCGTCTGTCAAGAATTTCTTGACGCGCTTATCAAAGTCAGTCAAATCTTCCTCCGAATAGGTGTTGCCCAACGAGAGCATCACGCGCTTATGCACTACGGTAGGAAAGTCTTTGGTGATAGAACCGCCCACGCGCTGGGTAGGCGAGTCGGGGAGTTTGAACTGCGGATACTCGGCTTCGAGGTTCGTGAGTTCTTCGAGGAGCATATCAAAATCGTAGTCCGAAATCTCGGAAATATGCTCTTGGTAATACTTTTGATTGTAGTAGTGGATTTGCTCCGACAACTCGGCAATACGCTCTTGTGGGTTCATTTGGTAAGATTAGGCTTTTTTCTGCTGTAAAAATAAGCAAAAACTCTCATTCTACAAAATGACAAACAACTAAAAATTCAATCAGGGTAATAAGCCTTGATACTTATTTTTTGGAAAGATAAAGTTTTCATTTCGCCCCAGCCTATTTCTTTTTTAGGAACTTCTAAGAGTTTTATGTGTGATGCGTCCAAATTAATGTACCAACCCGAAGTTGAAGTGCTTTTTTCCAAAGATCGAGTTCCCAACTTCAAAAAAGCATCATAAACCTCTTTTGGCAAATCTTGGTAGGTGAGCCTTTCTTTCTCATTGGGTTTATCCAAGTGTATAATCCCTGCCTCTACACCTTTCTTTTGAGGAACAAAAAAAGAGTAAATTCTATACAACGTACCTAAAACAACAATAATGGCGTAAAGAAAAGGATTTATCATAATTTAGACACAATATTTCTTCTTTTTACTGTAAAAGTAGCCAAAAGCAGGCAAGTTTGCAAATGCCTTGCCTACATAACTTGTTTTGGGTTTTCCTTTCTTGCTGTAAAATTAGGCAAAAAGTGAGAGTTTTGCAAAAAATACGTATCTTTGCTTTGTAAAAACAGCAAAAAATATGTGGCAAGATAGAATAAGCATCGACCTTACAGTAATGGTAGGCAAGCCTGTTATCAAAGGGACACGCCTCACTGTGGAACACATTGTTTCTATGCTCGCTGATGATGTG
>RDXI01000075.1 GCA_004292795.1 Bacteroidota bacterium
CGCTACTGTAGTATCGCTCCAAGATGCACGCGAAGGTGTGGATTTTATGCCTCTCTCGGTAGATTACCAAGAAAAATTTGCTTCCACAGGGCGCATACCCGGTGGCTTCCAAAGACGCGAAGGCAGATTGTCGGATTATGAAATTTTGATAAGCCGTTTGGTCGACAGAGCTTTACGTCCTCTTTTCCCTGATGATTACCATGCAGAAACGCAAGTAAACATCTTCCTTATTTCGGGTGATGCCAACTTTCCTCCCGATTGTTTGGCAGGTTTGGCGGCATCTACGGCTATCGCTATTTCGGATATTCCTTTCGAGTCGCCTATTTCAGAAGTGCGCGTAGCGCGTGTTGATGGAAAGTTTGTTATCAATCCCACGTTTGCCCAGTTGGAAAAGTCGGATATTGATATGATGGTAGGCGCGAGCTACGACAATATTTTGATGGTAGAGGGCGAAATGGATTTGATAACCGAAGCCGATATGCTCGAGGCTATCAAATTTGCCCACGAAGAAATCAAAAAACATTGCTCCATGCAACTCGAACTTGCTAAAGAAATGGGCAAGACTGAAAAACGCACTTATTCACACGAAACAAACAACGAGGAATTGAAAGAACGTATGACTCGTGAATTGTTTGATGCGTTGTATGAAGTGGCTAAGAGCAAAACCGCCAACAAAGACCTAAGAAGCGAAAATTTCAAGGCTATCAAAGATGCCTTCAAAGAAAAACTAACTGCAGAATTGGGCGAAGGCGCGAAATTCCCCGACTTCGAATTTGCCCGCTATTTCGGTTCTTTGAAGAAAAAGGCTTGTCGCAAGGCTACTTTGACGCAAAAATACCGCTTAGATGGACGTGCTTACAACGAAATTCGTCCCATCGCTTGCGAAATTGACTACTTGCCTTCAGCGCATGGCTCGGCTCTTTTCACAAGGGGCGAAACGCAATCACTCACTACTGCCACACTCGGCACGAAGTTAGATGAGCAGATGATTGACGGAGCTATCATCAATAAATTCTCTCGTTTCATTTTGCATTACAATTTCCCTTCTTTCTCTACAGGCGAGGTAAGACCTAACCGTGGACCTGGTCGTAGGGAAGTAGGACACGGCAACTTGGCGTTCCGCGCTCTTCAGCCTGTGATGCCTTCTGACGAAGAATTCCCTTATACTGTGCGCGTAGTGTCCGATATTTTGGAATCGAATGGTTCTTCTTCTATGGCGACTGTTTGCGCGGGTACATTGGCATTGATGGACGCAGGCGTGCCTATCAAGGGCGCGATTGCGGGGATTGCTATGGGGCTTATCTCTGATGCAGAAACAGGGCAATATGCCGTGCTTTCGGACATTTTGGGCGATGAAGACCACTTGGGCGATATGGACTTCAAGGTTACGGGTACGGCTGATGGCATTACCGCGTGCCAAATGGATATGAAAGTGTATGGACTTTCCTACGAAATTTTGGAGCAAGCCTTGAACCAAGCCAAAGAAGGTCGTTTGCACATCTTGGGCAAGATGATGGAAGCTATCACTGCGCCTCGTGGCGAAATGAAATCTCACGCGCCTCGTATTACCCAAATCCAAATCCCTGTGGACAAAATCGGTGCAGTGATTGGTACGGGAGGCAAGGTGATACAAGAGATGCAACGCGAAACCAAAACGACTATCAACATAGAGGAAAAAGAAAAATACGGCTTGGTGTCTATCTTTGCTACCAATGGCGAGAGCATGGCGGCGGCAGTGGCGCGTGTGAAAGCGCTAACGACTGTGCCAGAAGTGGGTACGCTCTACACAGGCAAGGTGCGCTCTATTCAACCCTTCGGTGCATTTGTAGAAATTCTACCGGGTGTTGATGGCTTGTTGCACATTTCCGAAATCGTGTGGGAACGTTTGGAGAAAGTGGAAGGCACATTGGCTGTAGGCGATGAAGTGGAAGTGAAGTTGATAGAAGTAGCCAAAGATGGCAAATTGCGTTTGTCGCGCAAAGTGTTATTGCCCAAACCTGAAGGCTTGCCTGAACCCCGTGAGCGTTCTAAAGACCGCCCTTTCAACAACAATAAACCTCGTAATTAAAAAATAGTATGGAATTACTCATTCTTGTTTTTGTAGTTGCTTTGTATGTTTGTGGAGCTTTCTTAGGTACAAAAACCTTAGGAAATCGCAAAATTCAACAGCCTGTACGTATCATACTTAGCTCATTGTTGATTTTCGTGCCATTTATTGGTTTAATGCTTTACTCTGTTGTTTTGAGAAATAAACAAAGTTTCAAGTATAATGCTTAGAAATGGCTTATGACTGTTAAACGCGCTAAAAACATATATTTTAGCGCGTTTTTTATCTTTTCATCTTTACATTTACTTTTCTGATATGATTGCATTTCTGATAATTTTGGGTATTGCCGTTGTGGTTGATATTGTTTTTTTGACTTGGGTATGGGCAAATATACGCGTGATGACTTCTATAACGCAAAGTGCTTGGACTACTGCCATGTATGCAGGAATAGGCACTGCTTTTGTGTTGAATGTGGGCTATTTCATTGGGCTGATAGTCAAAGAGATAAGTAGTTCTATCATTCTTTGGTTGGGGAGCGTTCTTTTTCTTAGCTTGCTTCCTGCCTTGATAGCCATTGTATTGTCGTTCTTTCCTGCTTCGTGGCAGTCGGCACATTTTGCAGAATGTGTGCTAAGTTTCATAGCTTTGACAAGCCCGTTTTTCGCTATTTTACTTTCCATGTATTGGCTAACAAAGAAAGATAGCACTATTTAAAAACCTCCTTCAAATCTAAGGCAATGCCTAATTTGTGGTCTTGCAAGGTTTGATTGCTTTTATAAATTTCGTATTCGTTGGGGGCAGTATAAACCGAAATATTTTGCATTTCAGGCAAAACCAACCAAACCGTTTGTACTTGATACGCGAAATAAGCATTTACTTTTTGGATAATTTCATAGAAGTTTTGGGTAGCCGAACTTATTTCTATAGCACACAAAGGCGGAATAGTAACCTGCACATCATCTTCGCCTGTATTGGGCAATGTACCCACCGCATACAAACAAAGGTCAGGCACAAAATCTTGTGGGGCTTGTGGCAAGCGTAACGTCAATTCAGAATAAACCTCATATTTTTGTTCATACGATTTGCCTATTTGTAAGATTAGGCGAGCTTGAGCTTTAGAATGTTTACGGCTCGGCATGGGCTTGTTGCGTTCTATTTCGTAGGCTGTTTTTTCCAATACAAGTGTTTCCATATCGCGTATGTTTTGTTTTGTTTTTAAGAGGGAAACACTTTGCCTAAATCTATGGATATGCCTGAAGCGTTGTCTTGCAAAATGTCTTTTTTCTTATACACTTCATATTCATTGGCTGAACTAAAAACGTGAATAGAGCGCAAAAGTGGTATGACTAACCAATACGAAAGTACGCCGTTTTGAAAATACTTACCTGCTTTTGTCAAAAGTTCGTGTAAGCTTTGGGTGGGCGAAAGTATCTCGATAGCCAAGACAGGAGGCACGCTTACTCTTATTTCCTCTTCTGCAAAAGATAGCACACCTTTCTGAAAAAGGCATATATCAGGCACAATATCTCCTTCTGTGAACTCCAATGTAAGCTCTGAAAAAGTGTCATATTGTTGCTCATAATGGAGCGTTAGCTCAAACACAATATTGGCTTGAACTTTTGAGTGAAATTTGCTTGGTGTAGGCTTGTTTCGCTCTATTTCGTAGGCGGAGGGCTTCTCCAAGACTAATGTTTCCATATTTCCTTATGTTTTTTCTTATACCAAAATAAAATTTAAAATGCGCCAAAAACTTAACACGGAGATACGGAGAAGCACAAAGAAACACGAAGTTCTTTGTGTAACTCTGTGGTTCTTCATACCTCTGTGGTGTTTTTTTTACGCAAGTTAATTTTTATTTTAGTATTATAACGATAAAGGTAGCTAAAAAGTGTTGTGTTTTGGAGTGTTTATGTGCCTTGCCTACAGATGCAGGAGTTTATCTTACACTAGCTACTTCAAAATAGTAGAATTTTGGATTTTCGTGGTCTTTATTTTCCACAAAAATACTGTCTATTCCTCAAAATATCAACCTTGCCTACCCATATAAAAGTGCGCTAAAATGCGGTTTTTCAAGGTTTTAGTGCGATTTTTTAGGTTTTGTCTTCCCTGTATTTGCATTTACAATCGAAAAGAAGTATATTTGAATTTCTAAACCCTTGAAATGGCAGATGGTTAATTTTTTTCAAATTCTCAAAAGAATTTCCAATCAGAGTATTAGCGTACTCAATGGCGCAATAGGTGATAAACTCCAGCATACACCTTTGGGAATAGAAATGAATTTTTATGACAAGGACACTTTGGTAGCTTTGGATAAAGAAAATTTATTGGCACGATATACACACATTTCGCCTAAAATTTGTGTGCTGATTCATGGACTTACGCATAATGAAACGGCTTGGGAGTTTGCAGATAAAAGCGACTATGGGTCGCTATTGGCGCAAGACCTTCAATATACGCCCTTTTACTTACGCTATAATACGGGGTTGCACATTTCGAGCAATGGAAAAGAATTAGCTACTATTTTAGAAAAATTGTACCAAAATTACCCTGTAGAAATAGAAGAAATTTGCATTATTGCGCATAGTATGGGCGGTTTGGTTACGCACAGTGCTTGTCATTATGCTCAAGAGAGCGATTTTAGTTGGATAAAAAAAGTAAAAAATATATTTTTAATAGCCACACCGCATTTGGGTTCTTATTTGGAGAGGCTTGCCAATGTAGTTACCAATATTCTTGAGCAAGTTCCCAACTGGCAAACAAGGCTGGTAGGCAAGGCAATTAACTTGCGAAGTGATGGTATCAAAGACCTGCGTTTTGGCTACACGAAAGATGACGATTGGAAAAATAAAGAACCTGACCAATTTCTTCAAAACAACAAAACACCCACCCCAAAACTTTCGGGTGTATCTTATTATGTGATTTCGGGAAGGCTTACGCAAGATGAAAAACATTGGATAACACAACTTTTTGGAGATATTTTAGTCAGTCCTGAAAGTGCTGGTGCCAAATCTACAAATGAAGTGGAATTTAATTTTCCACCCGAAAACCACTATCAGTTTGCCAATACAAACCATATCGAGCTTTCTACCATGATAGAAGTTTATGAGAGAATAAAAAAATGCTTACATTCATAGTAGCTTGAATTTTGTAATAACAAATATAATGCCCGCACCAACTGCGGCAATGAGTATGTAAGATAGCCAAATGTAAAGTCCATTATCATCATGGATAACTTTTGCATCTTCTTCCATATTACCCTCTGCCAGAATATGTTGGCGAATTTGTATGTAATTGGCAATATTCCCTTCATCAATGCGGTATGCTTTGCCATCACTGAAAAGCACATTCAAAACACCATAACGTTTTGGACTTCCTTTTGCACGCTGATAGGAACTTCTCGAATAGGCGCGTAAGTCTTTATAGCTGTACTCTTTTTTCCAAAAACCAAGATATTTTTTAAAAATAATACCAGAATCCGTACAACTAATTGCCACAAATCCATCAAGCAAAAGGTGCATAGGCATTAGTCCGATAGGAATAGTAACAAGTGCTATGAGTAATCTGCTCCACAACTTTTGGCTTGGCTCGGTTGCGGATAAATTGATAAAAGGCAGTCCAAGTATAGGCAAGGTAAAAAATAGGAAAAGCATAAGACTACTCAATAAACTTCTCCATCGAATTTTGCTCTTTAAAATTGCCATAAAAATATTTGTCTTCTACAAAAATACTGCTTAATTTCCAAAGTACCAAACTTGCCTACCGCTACATAAAAATAACTATGCTAAAGCTCTGTTTTACAACGTGAGTTCGGAAATAAAAAGGTTACATACAAGCCCCAGCGGGGCGACATCTTTGTAGCACAACGGTTTAAGTCTTTCAGGCGACATCTTGATAGTGCATAGATGTCGCCCCGCTGGGGCTTGTAGGTGGGTTGTTATAGGGTTACAAAGATATAGCCCCGCTGGGGCAAGCCTATTCAATTCATTGATTTACAATATTTTATATTTAAATTCTAATTCCGAACTCACGTTTTTACAGGGTTTTAGTGCAGTTGTTTTGCTTGCGCAAAACGCAAGTTGGAAAGGTAGTCACAAGTTCGCTTCGCTAAACTTGCGAGAGTGGGCGAATAAACCGCGCTTTTCATGCAATGTTTTTGTTTTATGGCAAAACATGAGTACAGAATCCCGCAAGGCTTTCAAAACCTTGCGGGATTTTTGGCTTTTCAAAAGCTGAATATAATTTTTTACAAACTCGCTTCTATGTCTGCTTTTACGAACTTGAGCATTTGCACAATTCTATCCAATTCTTTTTCTTGAGTGGAGTCAAAGGCACGCGAAACAGCGTATTCTTTTTCATACAAGGCTACAAAAAACCACATACGCCCCACCACATACAAACCGTACAAAGGTTTATCTTCGTCATTTTTGGCTTGTGCCGCAAGCATCGCAATCAATAATTGCCCTTGTGGGTCATTCGTTGCGCCAAATTGTGGCTTGTATTCGTTCAGGAAAAAGAATGGTTTTTTGGGAATTTGCGCACCTGTAGCTATCAAAAATTCTACAAAACCTTTGAGTGCAACCGTTTCATTTTGAATGGTTTGCAGTTCAGCCTCAAAAAAAGGTTCGTTGAAAGCGCGATAACCGTCAGGTTTGTAAAAATCTACCATGTTGATGATAGGCGCGATGAAGAAAATTTTAAGGTCTTCTTCATTCCAAAAATTAACAAATTTATCAAGAAAAGTACGCAGTTTATCCATTTGTACTTTCTCTTGTCCGCTTATGTCGAAGTTTGCCCCTAAAATAGTAGCAAGACTTGGCAAAGCATTGTTTTGTTTGATACCAAAGGTTTCTTCTACCTCTTGGGTTTTCCATTTCTCAAAAGATTTTACGGTAGTTTTCATGAGGGGTATGTATTTTTGTAACCAATAACTAAATGTTTATCGCTTCATGTTGTTTAACGATTAAACGAATAATAGGAAATAGTTGTCTATTGTGTTTCATATTTTGCCCAGTTAACTATTTCCAAATCAGGGATATTTTCATAATCCTTTTCGTTGTTGGTACATATAGCAAAGTCATTACTTCGGGCTATGCCAGCTAAATATAGGTCGTTTGTGCCTGAGTGTTTGCCTATGTTTGACAAATGAGCATATATTTGGGCTGAAATCTGTGCTGACGATTCAGTAATTTCTAATATAACCTGTTGTTGAATAAAATCGTGAAACTGCTCAAGTTTTTTATAGGCTTTTTTAGTAAGTAAACCACTCTCTATTTCAAAAATAGTAGGTCTGCCTACATATACAAATCCATAATGAGCAAGATAAGCCTCAAAGTGTTGCTTCACTTGAGGGTAGTCTTTGAAAAGGTAATAAGTAAGCATATCCGTATCTATCAATACTTTTTTCATATATCTTGAAAAAGGGTGTCTATTTTCTCATGAAGTTCGTGGGCGGACTGTTCTCGCTCTTGCTTGATGTGATTCAAGAAAGAATCTGCGTCAAAGTCATCTGTATCTGGAGTGCTGGAGGTAATTTCTACAAACTCCAACCTTTTTAGAAGTTCAAAGAGAAAGGCAATTTTGCTGTTATCTCTTACTTGAAGTGTAATTTGCATATTTTGGGATTTGGGTTTTACCTGATACAAAGATACAACAAAAATACAAAACTCCCGCAAGATTTCGAAAACCTTGCGGGAGTTTTGGCTTTTTGGTGTTTTATTTGTAGCTTTGCATACATAAAAACCAATGACGTTATGGAAAATATCCATTCAATTAAAACGGATTTGATAGCTTGGATACAACACGTCAATCAGATGCAAATTTTACAAAGAATGCTTGCTATCAAACAAGAGCAACAAACAGCTTCTGATGATACAAAGCGAGAGTCTCTTTTTTTTAGTTTAGCGGGAGCGTGGGAAACACCAGAAAATGGAGATGAACTTGCCTCCCTGCTGTATGAAGCCCGCCAAGACACGCCACGAGAAGTAATGCTATGAAACACAAGTAGAATATGAAAAAATGGTAAAATTTGCCCAACTTCTAAATGTACCTGTGCAAGAACTTATGCCTGAAACTGTATCAATCACAAGCACTTACCATAATGCAGGGCAAGGTGGCGGTATAATCTTTGGTAATCAATATTTCTATTGTGGTGATAGTGTTGTGAATTAAACACTTAGCCAAGAAAATAAGGAATTGAGAGAGGAATTAACTTCGCTTAAACAACAAATGCAAGCGTTTTTTGATAAGTTTAGCCAGAAGTAACGCATTACAAACCTTGCCTACCCAAACGCTATGATAGATATAGAAGCCTATGAGATGCGCTCAAGTACTGATTTTTATACCTACACTTTCATAAGTGAAGGAAAACAGACTATACGCAAAACTATTGCTTTTACACCTACGCCTATTCCAGAAGTGTATAATTTGGGGTTTGGCGATACAGACCTTGCTACAGGCAAGATAGATTTTACAGCCGTTAGCAACAATGGTGATACCAAAAAGGTTTTAGCAAATGTAGCAAGCGCGGTTTGGCTTTTCTCAGAACAATATCCGCAATATGGTATTGTGGCTATGGGCGTAACGCCTGCACGCAATCGCTTGTATCGTATGGGCATACAAGCCTATTGGGACGCTATAGAACCCTATTTTGATATTTTGGGGTACTATCAAGGAAATTGGGAGTATTTTATACTAAACCGTAACTACGAAGCGTTTTTAGCAAAACGAAAACCAATTACTATATGAAAGATACTGTTAAAATGCCTCTTGGAAAAGTTATCATTGATGATACACTTAAAAAATATACGGGCAAAGAAACTGATTTGTTTATAGGTTCAACCCAAGAAAAGGCAAACGAAATCCTTACCAAAAGTAGAGAAACATTGGAGAAATTTCTCAAGCAAAAATAATAAGCGCACCCCATCGAGTGCGCTTTTATCATTTACAACAACTGCTTCAAAATAGTCGGGTCTTGTATCTCATTGTCTTTTGCCAAGAGCAAGATTTTGGACATCAGTTCGGCAGTGCGCGGGTCTTCGTCGAGGAAAGGCAAGAACATTCTGCCTCTGTGTTGCGAATGAACAGGCAAGATAAACAAGGCAGTAGAAGCAACTTTATGCGCTACAGCACTGCCCAAATGCACCGAATAATCGCCATGTTTGCCTTTGATGAGCGCGTGATTGCCTTTTAGCTCCACATTCGTGATTTTGAACAAGCGCAAGGTTTCGCGCACAAGGGCTGTACGCAATTCTATGCTCGATTGGCTCGCCTCTGGGTCGACCTCGCCTACGTGGGCAACGCTTACGACTAAATCCACATCTCGCATCACTTCCGAAAAAATGCGTGGACTCATTTCTGCGAAGGGAACATTTTTCCACGTCTTGCGGTCTATAAATTCCACCGTTTCGAGGGTAGGACTTTCTACGTCTGAAGGCGTAAACCAATCTGCCATCGCGTAAATTTTGGCGATAAAGCCTTCTTTGTGGAAAACCTTTTGCAAACCTTCGTCATAATCCACTGTCCAGCCTTGCGATTTGAGCAAAGCCACTGTTTTCTTGGGTTGTACTTGATGCCCCGCATAACGCCTCGAAATGGTGTTTTCTTTGAGTTCGTCTGCCGTTGGCACGTAGAGTTCGCGGAAAACTTGCTTGAAAGGCTGTTTGATTTGTTTCTCGAAGCAATGTTGCTGATAACTGCCCCATTCCTTGCCTGCGAAAAGGTCGGTACAGTGTGCTATTTGTATGGTTTGGGTAGGCAAGGACGACTCGCCTGAAGGACTAACGAGCTTGCCTGCCTGCCAAAAACCAAGCTTGCCTCCCGAAAGTAACACCAATTTGCGCAACATGGGCGACACTACAGGGTGCGTCATCAATTTTTCTATTTCCGAAACACTGAACGAATCGCCTGCAATCATCGCATCTTCCAAACTTTTTCGAGTGCGTTTGTATTGGTTTTGGAGCGTATTACTGAACTCTTTGAGTTCAATAATAGCGGGTTCTTTCTTCAAATCGGCAGGGATTGATTTAAGGGGCTTGCCTGCTTTTTCTACCACTATCTCGGCTTGCCCATCTTCATCAATCACTAATTGCACCGTTACGGTATTGAAATTCAAGGTTTTAGCTCTATTGATGATGTCGATGGCTTCTTCGGTTTCCATTGCCCACGTAAGGCGCATCGGGTCTGTGAAGCCCGCAGTGCGTGCCAAATTGTCCAACGATATTTTGACTGCCAAGCCTTCGCTTGCCTGCCTTTGCGAACCAAATTGCTTGCTTTCCTTCTTGAATTTTTGCAAATATTGGTAGCGTTGCAACACGTCTTTTTCGGGGTTTTTCTTGTCCAAAGCCACCAAACCATACACACGCAAATAATCTTGATTGCGTTTATCAGCTACTTTTTTGGCTACGTCTTCGAGGGAAATCTTGCCTAAAATGATGTCTGCATAGAGTTTGGCGCGTGTGTGTCCGTTGCCATCAGAGATGTATTTGGCACTGTCATACAGCATTTGCCATCTTTTTTCTCCCAAACTTTGGTAAACTTCCTGAAACCAAAAAGTATCTACCGCGCCATCTTGAAATTCTGTGATGTCCACCTTCGAATAATGCGCTATCTCGGTTTCTGTTTCCGCAGAGTGATAACCGTTGGTATGTGCATGAAGCCACCATACTGCCGATTGCATATTTTCCCAACCCAAATTGTTTTCTGCATATTTAATCCATTGAGGCGAATACGTAACAGCTTCTACCAATCGTTTTTCAGGAATTTTAAATGCCTTCACTGCTTCATCAAATTCCGCTTGTGAGCTATTGGCAGGGAAGCAACGTTTGAGCAATATACCAAAAAGTTCTTTTTTGGTATATTCCGCGCCTCCATAATGATATATGTAGCCTCTATGCAAGGTATCTTTGCCCAAACCTACCAAGATTTGAATAAAATTTTGCACGCCTTCTATAGTCAAAAGCGAAGCCGCAAGATTGGTAACAGCCGTAGAAGAATCGCCACGTTTGAGTTCTATTTCGAGAATACGCCTTTTGCAAAGTTCCATCATTTCCACCAAAAAAGGAAAGGCTTTTTTGACATCAAAGTATGTTTCCTTTACTTTCGGCTGTGTTAATTCGCCTATAGCGTCTGCCTTCATTATCCTGCCCACGAGTTCATCTTTTGTAACATACCCAAGCTGAAAAGCACGTGCATATTCATACAGTGTAGGCAAGTAAGCATCTTTGTCTATAAAATCTGCAGGCAAAGTTTCATACCTCCATTTTTGCAAATGCCAATACCGCGTAAACTCATCATCTTCCATACCCGTTACATTTACAGCATATACGTTGTAAATGGTTTGCACTGCATGATGATTGCGCCAAGTATATTGTTGGGTGTTCCACGTAGTTTTGAAGGCTAACATAAAGCCTACTTCTTCAGCAGGAATATGGTAACAAATGTTCTGCACAAGTCCTTCTACAAATTGTTTGCGTTCTGGATAAGGGAACTTGTAGGGCAGAATGCCCAATACTTTAAAGACAGGATTATTCCAATAGTACGTAGCCGATTTGTTAGGAATTTTGGGTGTATAAATCCACTTGCCAATCGCCTTGAAAAGTTTCTTTGACCAAGTTTCATAGTTTAGGTCTAATTTCTTGCCTTCATTTTCTTGCAAATATTCCTCTTCTTCTGCCTTTGCATTTTCCAAAAGGTCGGTTTCTTCGTAGGTAAGTTGTCCGCATAAGTTAATAAGCATCAAATCGCGTGGCGTAAGTTGGCTATCTATTACCCATTTTTCCCATACTTCAGGCAAAGGATAATTGTTGTAGTGCTGTTCGTCTGTCCAGTTAATCGTATCTTTTTTGATAGCGTTGAACTCATTGCCTACCAACACACTGACCAACGTATTGTCCCAATTCTCATACGTATATTCAAAATCTTTGTGCTTGATGATGAGTTTTTCAAGCGCAATCAAGGCTTTGTTGATAGCTTCGGGGCTTTGACTCAACCCATAGCTATTGTCTTTGATGGCGTTGATGTATTCGGCTTGGGTAGGCAAGGCAGGATTTTGATAAGGCGTTTTATTTTGGGGGTCATACAAGCCATAGCCATTCGAGGCATCGAAGGCAAGCACATCAACTTCTGTATCCAAGAGCTTATTGACAATAATTTTTTCTTGGTCTGTGATTTTAGGCGAGTCTGCAAAGGTCTGCACAGTGCTTTGCAACCACGCCAAATCCAATAACTTGAGCATTTTGCATTGGGTTATCAAATCCAAACCTGCCAAACGTTGCTCAACGGCTGATTTCAACAATTTTTCTATGCTTGCCTGCAACATATCGGAAGGCAATTTTAAAAGAATATCTATGACACTTTTGCGCACTTCGGAAGACTTTCTGCCCAATAGGTCTAAGAAGTATTGTACTTCGTGTGCCTCGATGGTGGCTTTGTCCAAAGCCGTCATAGCCAAAGAGCGTATATTATCGTTGCGGTCTTTCAAGACTTTTAAAGCAAAATCTCTTTGTTTTTTGCTCAAAGGTTTGACATCTTGCTCATCTTCTCTGTAATAAGGCAGTATATTGGAGGCAATAATTCCCCTATAACTACTGTCTATTTCATCATAATACACCAAAATTCTATCCCATTCATGCTCATCATCAAAGTTGATTAAATTTATCAACACACCGTATAGATTATTGCGCGAAATGGAGAAGTTGAGCCACGAAAACACCTTGCCTTCAAATGACTTTCCTTTCAAAGGTACTTCTTGCAATCTTGCCTCCAATTTGTCGAAGAAAATAAAACGTTGTTCGTCAGGCGTTTCGTCAGGGTTGTTTTGAAAAAGCATGATAGATTGAGCAAAAACAGCCAAATCAAAGTGTTCAAGCGTAGCCACCGCATATTTATAGCTTATATCAGGCAAGTTCACAAGCCCCACAAAATACAAAGCCAGCAGGTTCTTTTCCGCATTGTCTATTTCCAACAGCCTATCTAACAAAGGCACACAGCCATCTACGTCCAATATGCCTTGCGCCCACAAAGCCATGATAATTTCTGCATTGTCTTTGCTTTCCATAGCCTTCATAATCGCTTCGGGCTGTGTCAAGAACAAATGTGCGAACTCCATGAAGCGAATAATCGTGCTTTCCTTTTGCGCTTCCCAACCCAAGCCCACCCAAACGTCCAAAGCACGCACTACTGAGGAAAAGCGCGTCAGTTTTTCGTCCAAAATGAGTTTAATCATACGCTTCATTGCCTCCAAATTCGTTTCGTCCAAACACTCCAAAATCGTTTGGCGGAGTCCTTCTTGCCTTTGTGCCGCGAGCAATAATTTTTCCACAGCCTCCCACGCTTCGGGCTTGTCGCACAGCAAAAGAGCCTTTATAATGTTTCGACTTACCTTCGCGGTGTCGTGTCGGTTGTAGGCAATGTCGAGCAGTAGGTTGTAAATATCTTGGTTTCCTTCATTGATAGCCGCCGCGAATATGTACTCTACAGAAAGATAGTACATATACAAATGGTTGCTATACAAAATATATTCACTCAACGGAATATCGTGTTTCAAATAATTCGTTAAGTTAATCACAAAATTCAACTGCCTCAAAAACCCCAAATCTTGCCTACGCGGGGCAGTAAATGACTTGCGGTAATAGCCCGTTTGGTAGGCAAGTTTGGGAATCATAGCACACGCGCCTTTGATATAGGGCGCGATTTCCTTGCCTACCAAAAACACCCAAAGGTCTTGGTAATCGTCCCAAATAGTTTCAGGCGAGGTAATTTCACATATCCTTGCGAAGCGCGGAGAATGTGCTGTTAAATTCTCTTCGCGGTAATGATAATGATTCTCAGGATTGTAAAATTCAGGCACAGCATTGAGCAATAGCAAGCCCAACTCTATGCTTTTGGCAGAAAGTTGTGCATAGTTTTTCTTCTTTTGGAAGGTTTGGAGTTCCTTCGCCATTTTTTCGACAAAGTCGTCCTTCTTTTGTTTCTTT
>RDXI01000076.1 GCA_004292795.1 Bacteroidota bacterium
GTTTGGGTAGGCAAGATGCGTACTTGTGCCGAGAGTTCGTTTTGGAGTGCGTCCCACTGTTCCATGATACAAAGATAGCTTTTTCTTGTAAAAAGCTATCGCCTGTTTGAATAACTATATCTTTTTCTTGTAAAAAGCTATCGCCTGTTTGAATAACTATATCTTTTTCTTGTAAAAAGCTATCGCCTGTTTGAATAACTATATTTTTTTCTTGTAAAAAGCTATCGCCTGTTTAAGTAACTATAGCATTTTTCCTTTGTTTTATTCCCAAAAACACGTATTTTTGCGCTATGCTTTCATCTATTTGTGTATATTGCGGTTCGGCAAAAGGAACGAACCCCGCTTACCAAACTTCCGCAGAAACGGTAGGCAAGTTTTTGGCTGATAATAAAATACGCCTCGTGTATGGCGGTGGCAATGTAGGGCTTATGGGCGTGGTGTCGGATACGGCTATGACGCATGGAGGCGAGGTGATAGGCATTATTCCGCGCTTCCTCTTGGAGCGCGAAGTGGGACATAAGGAAATTTCGGAACTGCGCGTAGTGGAGTCTATGCATGAACGCAAGGAAATGATGGCATCTTTGGCTGATGGCTTTTTGGTGTTGAGTGGAGGCATAGGCACACTCGAAGAACTGTTTGAGGTCTTTACGTGGCGACAGCTTGAATTGCATCAAAAACCTATAGGCATTTTGAACATCAATGGCTATTATAATTTCTTGATTGCCTTCTTAGAAAATGCTGTTTCGCAAGGATTTTTACACGAAAGCGCGTTAGAATACGTTTTGATAGATACTGACGCGCAATCACTTTTGCAAAAAATGTTGGCGTATCCCTCTTCTCTTGCATTTGACAAAAACAAAATATAATCTTAGCCTCTGAAACTTATGCGTTACATACTGTTGTGTTTGTGCCTTGTGGGGACGTGGCAGGCAAGTTTTGCTCAATTTACCGCCCCTAAAATCCTAAAACACCCCTCTCAAATCCGTGTAGAGCGGTTAGATATTCTGAACTCCTTGTACCGCGAAACCAACCTCAATATCTCGCCTGATGGCAAATATTTGTTCTTTCTATCATCTCGAGGTGGGCAACCTTGGTCAACTCTACGCGAAATGTCTTTTGATGGCAAAAATGAATATGATGGCGATATTTGGTATAGCCAAAAAAACGGCAAACAATGGGGCTTGCCTCAATGTTTGGGACAAAATGTGAATACCTACGAGGGCGAAGACGAGCCTAATATCTCGCCTGATGGACAAACTGTTACGTTCCAAAGCTGGGCAGGAGATTGGAGAGGCAAAGGCGGTCCTTATTATCAATCCAACTTGGTAGCTACTAACTGGGGAGGCGCGGTAGGAATGGGGGGCGGTATCAATTCTTTTTTCATAGATAAAGAAAAAGCGTTCTATGTGAAATATAGAATGAACTCTGCGCAACCCAACGATTATGCTACAGACGGCGCAACACTTTCAGCAGATGGCAAGACTTTTATTGTGGCGGTAGGCGAGTATGATGGCAAGATGGACTTATACATCAGTCGCAAAAATGCCTACGGACAATGGTCTTACATGAAACGCCTCGCAGTGAGTACATTGGGCGATGAACGCTCTCCTTTCCTTTCTGCTGATGGAAAGACTTTGTACTTTGCCTCTGATGGCTATGGCGGTTGGGGTGGTTTGGATATTTTCAAAACTACGCTGAACGAAGACGACTCGCATGGCTCGATTGTCAATCTCGGCACGCCTTTCAATACCTATTTAGATGACTATGGTTTTATCCTCACTGCTTCGGGAGATGAAGCCTATTTTGTGCGCGAAGGCGATATTTATTTTGCCGATACGAAAGATGCCAATTCAGAAATGAAGCCCAGCACTTCTACGCTTATGTTGGCAGGCAAGGTTACCAATAGCAAAACAGGCAAGCCTATGAGTGCTACCGTGAAAATTATAGACAACAAAACCAAAGCTATCTTGGCTACTGTCAATAGCAATGCCTACACAGGCGAGTATGCAGTGGTCTTGCCTATCTCGGCTACCAATTTTTCGCAAGAAGTAGCCCAAAAAGATTTCGAAAAAGATGCGCAAACCTTCCAAGTAGAAATAAAAACGGGCTTAAACAAAATAGAGGCAAAAGTGGCTCTCAAACCCATTGAAAAAGCTCCGCCTGTAGTCGTAGTGCCAAAAGACCGCGAAGCGCAAGCGGGTTGTAAGGAAAAAGATGTGTTGTAATGTCAGGATTAACAAGGTTTACAGTTTTTTTTAGCGATTGGAGAAAGATAAAAAAAAGTTTTACGCCATACAGCGTAAAACTTTGCTTTGATACTATACCTTTGGAGTGCGTCAGCGTTAAAACATATCATTGCCCACGTTGGGAATAGTTATCGTGATAGTCGTTCCCTCGCCTACAGTGCTTGTGAATTTGATAGTGCCATCGAGCCTTTCTACGGTTTGTTGCACAATATACATACCCAAGCCCGAACCTTCGCTTTTGTCAGTAGCTCGAAAGAACATATCAAAAACTTTGTCTATGTACTCTTGCTCTACGCCAATGCCGTTGTCGCGTATTGTGATGACCGCTTCGTCCTCGCGTTGTGTGATATGCACCGACACAAAACTGTCCTCTCTTTTCAGGTTTTGATATTTCACTGCATTCGAAAGGATATTGCTCAACACAATGCCAAGACGAAACGAGTCGCTGTAGAACGAAAGGCAGTCTTTTTCGATGCTCAAGGTTTTTTGTAGGCGAGCAAAAGTAGGCAAGTATTGCAAATCGAGCCAGCAGTGATTGATAAGTTGCTCAAAATCAATCAATTCGAAGCGCACTTCAGAGCGTTGTTCTTTGCCGTAGGAGAGCATAGAGCGCGTGAAGCGGTCAAGGTCAGACACGCGTTTCTCGATAAAGGCGATATACTCGCGCACTTTTTTGATGTCGGTTTCTTCTTTGATGATGTTGATAAGCCCCAACACAGACGCGATAGGAGAGCGAATGTCATGCGAAGTACGATACAGAATTTGGTCAAGCTCAAAATTGCGGTCTTCCAATTCTAACGTAGTATGCAAAAGTTTTTCTCTTTCTTCGGTTAGTTGATTGTTGATAACAGACAGATATTCGTTGTTTTGGCGAATTTCCTCCTCTTGTGTGGCGAGTTCTGCGTTTCTGCGCTCCAAATCTTCGTTCAGTTTGCGCATCTCTGCCTCATGAAGGGCGAGGGCTTCGTTTTGGCGTATGATTTCCTGCTCGTGTTCGGTCTTTTCGGTAACATCTCTTGTAATGGCAGTAGCACCTAAGAGCTTGCCTGCCGTATCGAAAAAGGGGCTATAAGACACCTCGTAATGGCGTGCTATGTTATCTTGCGCGGTGTGGCTTTCCAACACGATAAATTCCTCGCCTGCCAAAGCGCGTTCCCACGTTGTTTTTTGTTTTTGCCATGCTTCGGGCAATGATTCGAGGATATCGAGCATACTTTTTCCCATGACTACTTCCTTTCCAAATAGTTCGCGGAACATTTGGCGGTGGGCATCATTGGACACCAAAAAACGATAATCCTTATCCAATGCCACAATAAACGAATGTGTGGTATGGTTGATGATATTCTGAAAAATGCGATATATGGGACTTGTGTTAGGCATTGCCAAACTTGTCATGAATAAAATTATACTATTTCTAAAAAGCCTGCAAAGTTAAGGGTTTTCGCAATGCCTTTGCCTGCTATGTAATATTTTATTGCATTTTGCATAATATACAGATAATATATAACGCAAAACACGCAAAACACCGAATAATGCAGTGTCTTTGCGTGCTTTTTTAGGTATGGTAGGCAAGGTCGTAATGATTAGCCTACGGAGTTACTAATGGCGTTCAACAACTCAAGCGGATCTATTGGCTTCACTACATAGCCATCAAACCCTGCGTTCAAGAACTTAGCGCGGTCTTCGGGCTGGGCAAAAGCAGTAACAGCTAAAATCTTAGTGCCTTTTCCGTTGGCGTGTTGGCGTATTTTGCTCATAAGCTCGATGCCATTGATGCTGTTCTCGCCTAAGTTTATATCGGACAAGATAAGGTCAAAGCGTTGTTTATCCAAGGCAGAAAGGCAAGTGTCTTCGTTGGTAGCCAAGACTACAGAAAAATCTTTTTGTAATAATTTTCTCACAATAAGCGCGTTGATAGCGTCATCTTCAATGTATAGAACTGATTTCATGATAAGGTCGAGAGATTAAAAGGTGAAGGGTAGTAGGTACAAGCAACCCCTTGGCTACTTGTACTTTGCTTTGGGTTTAATAGGCTTGTGCAAACAATACACGCTGTTTGGAAGGCTTGCCTGTGATGATACAAGCACCTGCTTCTTGCTCGCCTGCCAATGGAATACAACGGATAGTGGCTTTGGTTTCTTCTTTTATTTTGAGTTCGGTTTCTGTTGTGCCGTCCCAATGCGCCATCACAAATCCGCCTTTCGTAGCTAAGATTTCTTTGAACTCGGTGTATGAGTGGGCTACATGGGTATTATTCTTACGGAAGTCGAGGGCTTTTTGGTAAATATTTTCTTGTATTTCTGTCAAAAGTTGTTGGATAGTGCCTACGATAGCGTCTAAGCTTACGCTCATTTTCGCCCCTTCTTGTCCTCGTTCTTTGTCGCGGCGCGAAACTTCTATAGTATTGTTTTCAAGGTCTTTTTGTCCAATAGCCAAGCGCACAGGCACACCGCGCATTTCCCAATCCGCAAATTTGAAGCCGGGAGTTAGGTTGTCGCGTGTATCAAATTTTACACTTATGCCTTTGGCACGAAGAAGCATTTGGATATTGTCCACTTTTTCAGTGATAGCGTTTAGCTGTTCTTCTGTTTTGAAGATAGGCACTATCACTACTTGTATAGGCGCGAGGGAAGGAGGCAAGACAAGCCCGTTGTCGTCTGAATGTGCCATCACAAGCGCACCCATCAGGCGCGTGCTTACGCCCCAAGACGTACCGAAAACATATTCTTGTTCGTTGTTTTTATTCAAAAACTTCACATCAAAGGCTTTAGCGAAGTTTTGCCCCAAGAAGTGCGAAGTGCCAGCTTGTAGGGCTTTGCCATCTTGCATCATAGCCTCGATGCACATGGTTTCTTCTGCCCCTGCAAAGCGTTCATTGGCAGTTTTGATGCCTTTCACTACAGGCACAGCCATATATTTCTCGGCAAATTCGGCATATACTTCGAGCATTTGGCGCGTTTCTTTCATAGCATCTTCGGCTGAAGCGTGTGCGGTGTGTCCTTCTTGCCACAAAAACTCGGTAGTGCGCAAAAACAGGCGAGTGCGCATTTCCCAACGCACCACGTTTGCCCATTGGTTCAGCAGGATAGGCAAGTCGCGGTAGGATTGTATCCAATTCTTGTAGGTATTCCAAATAACCGCTTCAGACGTAGGGCGCACAATCAATTCCTCCTCCAATTTGGAGTCGGGGTCGACCATAAGGCTACCTTTCTTGTCAGGGTTCACTTTCAGGCGATAATGCGTTACTACAGCACACTCCTTAGCAAAACCTTCAGCGTGTCCTTCTTCTTTTTCGAGAAAACTTTTGGGTACAAACAACGGGAAATAGGCATTGGCATGACCTGTTTCTTTGAACATACGGTCTAATTGGGCTTGCATTTTTTCCCAAATAGCATAACCATAAGGCTTGATGACCATACAACCGCGCACTGCTGAATTTTCAGCAAGGTCAGCACGTTTTACGAGTTCGTTGTACCATTCTGCATAGTTTTCGCTACGCTTAGGAAGTCCTTTTTGTTGGCTCATGAAAAGATGAAGTAACGTAATATTATGGGTGCAAAGCTACACTATGTTTTTCTTTCTGCCAAAAAAAGCCTTGATTTATTCCGCTTCTTATGCTTGCCTACCAGAAAAGCCCTTCAGTTAAGCATCTTCGGCTTGTGTAGGCAAGGCAATGATAAAAGTAGTACCCTCGCCTACTTTACTTTCAAAACTCAATTCGCCATTGTTCATAGCCACAAAATCATAGCAAATCATCAAGCCCAAGCCAAACCCGCTCTCGCCTGCCGTTCCTGAAGTATAAAAATTCCTTTTCTCCAAAAGTTTTCGTTGATTTTCAGGCGAGATGCCTACGCCTGTATCTTTGATGCGTATGTACGCAAAATTATTCTCTATCTCTTGTGTAATACAGATATTGCCCTTTTGAGGGGTAAACTTGACGGCATTCGTAACAAGATTGAAGACTACAATTTTCATCATCTCCATATCAGCATACGCATACATCTCTTGTTCTTGCCCCATGTCTGAACAGAAATACACTTCTTTCTCTTCAGCTTGATGCTTCAATAGCTCCAATACATGATGAATTAAGAGGCGCACATCAAACAACATAGGTTGAAACTTAAAGGCATTTTGTTGGGCTTTTGCCCACAAGAGCAAATTATTGATAAACTCATGGGTGCGAGTAGTTTGTTTTTCGATTGCCGTAAAAAGCGTTTGTTGCTCCTCTGTATCTAACACCCCTTCGCGTATCAACTGCAACGTGCCTATCAAATTGGTATAAGGACGGCGCAAATCATGGGCTATGATAGAAATAAGTTTCGTTTTGAAGGCATTGGCATCTTCCAATTCGCGGTTGTGGGCTTCTATTTGTTGGTTTTTATGTTTTTGGTATCTGTAAAAATACAAGGTTATGAAAGATATAAGCCCTACGAACACCAACAAAGCACAAGCCAACACCAACATAATCAACTGATTAGTCAAATCTCGCTTTTGCCATGCATTTTGTTTTTTGAGCGCAAGGCTTTCTTTTTCTTGGTTTTCAAAATCGTATAAATGTTGCAATTCCTGCGTATCTTGGTATCTTTGCTCTCTGTCCACACTGTCCTTATAATGCACATAACGTCTATACCATTTCAAGGCACTTTGATAATTGCCTTGACAAGAATCCGCTTTGGCAAGCATTGCCCACGCATCAGGTCTGAAAGGCTCTAAATGATATTTTTCATTAACATCTTGTTTTTTGAGGGCATATTGCAAAGCATTTTGGCAATCTTTTTGTTCAAAATAAACATGGCATAAATGGCTATAGGCAATGCTCAATTCTTTGTAAAAAGCCCCTTCTTTGGCTAAATTCTCCATTTTCAAATAGTAGGTTATGGCTTGTGCATAGTCTTTTTCTTGTCTATAAGAATGTCCCAATAAAGCACAACATATCGCTACATCTTTCATAGATTTTTGTTTTTTATAAAGTGCAATAGCTTCCCATAATTCTCTGCGTGCTTTTGCAGTGGCTTTTGTTTGAATGTAAATATTGGCTCGTTGCAATTTGATGTGTGCAAGGCTCAATAAAAAAACTTTTCCTTGCGCAAGTAACTGACACGAGTCTAAGTAGGTAAGCGCAAAGTCGTATTTTTTTTGTGCCAAATACATTCTCGATAAGTTATTCATAATGTCTATGTATTGTTCGGTTTCTTGGTATTTTATGGCTAATTTTTGAGCGCGTTTGTAGTATTTAAAAGCTACATCATAATGCAAACTATCTTGCCAATGCACATATAAATTGCCTACATTCGTCAATGTAACCGTAAGCCCACGAAGCTCTATGCCCAATGTATCATATATTTTTAATGCTTTGAGGTAATGCTCCAATGCCAAACGCTTGAAGCCTAAATTTTTGTAGGCAAGCCCGATAGCATTTTGAATACGCGCACCCAATAAATCATACTTGTCTTCGCACAATCTGAACGCACTCATCAGATTATCTATAGCTATTGTTTGGTCGCCTTTTCGCAAAGTATGCACTCCTACACAATAATAGGAATACGCATAAAAAAAAGTTTGGCTATAAGAATTTTTCAAAATAGGCAACACTTTTGTCAAAATACTATCCGCTTTTAGATTTAAACCTTGCCTGCTATAAAGCATAGCCACTTCTAAGCAAGTTTTTTGCTCACCTAATACATCTCGCTCTTTTCGAAAAGTGTATAATGCCTTCTGAAATGCTTGATGTGATGGGCTGTATCGTTGTTGTTGGCAGTATATCTGCCCCAATATCCAATAACTTTCGGCTTCTTGGGCAGGCAAGGCTTGTTTTTGGGCTATCTGTAAGGCTTTTTCGGTATGTGTGTATGCTTTTGCAAGGTCTATTTCTAACAAGATGTAGGCAAGTTCGTTGTGTTTGATGGCTTTTTGTTTGTGCAAAGCAATAAATGCCAACTCTTTCTCTAAGTTGTTGATAGTTTCCAAAACCTGTCCCCAAACAGATAATGGAAATAGAAAATACAGTAACAATAACAATGCTGATGCTATACGCATTTTCTAATAATAAATACTCATATTCGGAAACATTTTGCGTAATTCTTTCACTCGTGTATAAGAAATAGGGTTGCCGTCCAAATGCACCTCACGTAAGGAGTTTGATTTGTTAAAATTCAAAGGAATGTCATACAGCATATTGTTCTCCAAACGCAACTCGTGGATATTGGGTAGCCTAAAAAGAATTTCTGGGACTTCTTTCAATAAATTGCGCCCCAAATTCAGATAATACAATTTGCGCATCTTGGTTATGTTGGCAGGCAGTTCTTTGATATAGTTATTGTTGGCATAAATGTATTCGAGTTTTTGTAGTTGGCAAATCTCCTCTGGCAATTCTTGCAAACAATTATAGCTAATATCCAAATTATTCAATTTACTCATCTTGCCTATCGTGGCGGGTAGCAACTCAATACGGTTATGTTGTGCATCGAGGCGCGTAAGGTTTTGTAGCTCGCCTATACTATCGGGCAGTTTTTGCAAAATGTTCGTATGCACATACAAATCCTGTAGTTTGTGCAAGTGTCCTATGCTTTCAGGCAAGTTACGCAAATGATTTTCCTGCAAATACAGAGTTTCCAAATTCTTTAGCTCGCCTACACTTTCAGGCAAGGATTGAAGTATGTTTTCTTGTGCTTCGAGGTGTGTCAAATGCTTAAACGTACCTATGCTATCAGGCAAAGTAGTTAAATAATTATCTTGCGCATACAACTTTTGTATATGCTTGAGATTGCCTAAAGAATCAGGCAAGTGTGTTATTTTATTATCTGAAATATCTAAAATCTCTATAGCGGACAAATTGCCAAGCATTTCGGGTACTGTTTGCAACAAATTATTGCAAAGATACAACTCGCGCAAATGCGCAAACTTGCCCCAATCTATCGACACATCAATCAAATTGTTCGAACCCAAATGCAGATATTCCAAACGGCGCAAATGCTCAAAATCGGGTGTGATGTGCGAAAGCGCGTTAGTCTGCAAATCCAAACGGCGCAAATTGGGATAGCCCTTTTCTGGCACCTCAAAGCCTACCAAACGGTTGTTATACACGTTTAGCTCAATCAAATAAGGCAATTTGCTAATGCTTTGTGGTACAGCATTGATGTAATTGTTCGAAATATTGAAGATTTGCATATTTACCAACTCGCCTACACTTTCAGGCACTGTTTCGATATAATTATTGGAGATATTCACATCTAACAATTCGGTAAACTTTTCTATGGCAGGTGGTACTGTATCCAAACTTTCGCTACTCATATCCAAGCGCGAGTCTGAAACACGCTTGCGCAAAGGAATGTCGGGTGTGAGATAGCCCAATTCCAAGCCAAACTCCAAACCCTGCCCTGTAATTCTATAAATTTCTTGTGCCAATATAGCAGGCTTCAGGCAAGGTTCGTGGGTAAATACCTCAAACGTATTGCGTAACTCTGTATCGTTGTTGATAACTAAGTGGTTTTTGCCTTGCTTCCAAAGAAAGGTATATTGGTTTGCTTGCGACCACGCCAAAATGAGTTTTTGGGCAGAACGGCGAATTTGGCTGTTGCTATGAAACACCATATTGGCGAATATGTGTGTGATAAGTTCAGTAGGCGCACCTAATCCTTGCATAAGTTGCAAGGCAAGTATGATGCTATCTTCTGAGTCGCTGGTAAGCAGTCTTTCGAGCTGGGGGATAAAGGAGGTTGATTCGTTCTCTGTCATAAATGGAGGCAATTTAAGGGACATATTTTAAATTACCAAAATTACCTCCAAAAAACTACGCGTTATTGCAATAAAGTAGGATATTTCCGTGCCTGTTGGAGTATATTTTGGGCATCTTTCCCTATTTTGCAACTATAGCGCGTGCCTTTGTGTAAAAAGGTTAGGCTTTGAAAATCTGTAGATAAACTACCTTCCAACAGCGTATAGCGCGTTCCTTGCCTGAAAAAGCGCACATACAAACCCGAAAGGGTAGGGGAGGGGGGCATTTCTTCGCGGTAGGCAAGCTGTTTAGCAATGGCGCGAATGTATGCCTTGTTGCGGATAAAAACAGTGTCTTTAGGGGCGGATACAAACGCTATCACGTCTGCACCCGCGAGGTGTTGAGGCAAGTCGGGGCGTGTGCCACAACTTGCCAACAACAAACCGCAAAAAAAAATGACACAAATTTTATCCAACATTATACTAACGTGAGTTCGAGAATGTTTTGTTTGTAAATGTTTTATATAAAAAATAGCAGGAAATAAGGTAATTTTGTGTTGTCTAATCGCCAAAACCTACCTAAATTCTACTGTTATGACTTGCAAAGATAAGAAATTTGATGAATACCAACCACTTTCGTTGTTTGTTTTTGTAGATGATGTATGTGTTTAAAAACGAGGTTGATGTATTTATCTTGCAAACTCATAACATAAATAAAAAAAACAGTGTAAACTACTTTCCATGCTTCAAGCCGAAGGTAAGAATAGGGAATTGAGCGCGGTTTACTAAGTTCTCGGCAATACTGCCCGAAAGCCACTTGGCTACACCTGTGCGTTGATTGGTGGCAAGGGCGAGCAGGTCGCATTTTTCGTCTTCCATGTAGTGCAAAATGCCATCTTCTGCATTGTCATCTGCATAGACATGAAAACTATAGTCCTTCAATTTGGCTTTGGCGTGGAATTTATCGTGCAGTTCTGTGATTTGGCGTTGTGTTTGAAAGTTTGAGGGCGTATTGACGTACAACACACGCAATTTTGAAGCAAAAACTTCTTGAAAATACTTGAGTTGTTGAATGGTTCGCTCCTCCACGTCTTTTAGGTTGGTCGCAAATACCATTTCGGCAATAGGCAAGGCGGTTAGCTCTTGTTTCACCGCCAAAATGGGGCATGGCGCGTAGCGCACCAATTTTTCTGTATTGCTTTCTGACCATTGCCCTTGCCATGTGGACATGGTATGCGTGCCAGACACCACAAACGCCACTGTTTCTTGCATCAAATACTTGTTCATGACCTCGAAAAGATTGCCAAGCGATGCCTCATGTTCTATTGGCACTTCGCAATGCAGTTTTTCAAGCTCACTTTTGAGCTTCAGGTCGGCTATTTCTTGCAAGTATTTCATGTACTTGCCTTCGAGTTCTTGGTCGGTAAAGACGCTTTCTTGTGAGGTTTTGGAGATGTGAGGTGGCTCTAAGACGTGCAGAACCAACACTTTAGCCTGTGTATGTCTTGCGAGCTGAATGGCTGTTTTCAGTCCAATATGCGCACTTTCGGAAAAGTCGGTAGGAACAAGGATAGTTTTCATGGTTTTTTTGAGATGTTAGCTATCACAAAACTATATCTTTTCCTTCGAAATAGCAAGTTTTTAAGGAATATGTCAGATTAAACGCATCAAAAATTTGTAGGGGCAATCCCTTGTGGTTGCCCTTATGAATAATACAAATTTTCGTGAAAAACCAAAATATGGGTGCGAAAAAAGGCAACCACAAGGGTTGCCCCTACATTTTTGCAGAATCAAAGAATCAAACTTTCCTACTCGTCCATAGATACAAAATAGGCAAGATGAGCAACGTCAGGGCAGTGGAGGTAAGCAAACCACCCATTACTACAGTAGCTAAAGGCTTTTGTACTTCTGCACCTGCTCCATGTGAAAGTGCCATAGGCAAGAAGCCTAAACCCGCTACCATAGCAGTCATCACTACGGGGCGTAGGCGAGTCATTACGCCTGTATGTATGCGTGTATGCAAGTCTGTAATGCCTTCTTTTTGCAGTTGGTTGAAATAGCCAATCAATACAATGCCATTCAAAACTGCCACGCCAAACAAGGCAATGAAACCCACGCCTGCCGAGATGCTGAAAGGCATTCCACGCAACCACAATGCCCAAACACCGCCAATAGCCGAAAGCGGAATAGCCGTAAAAATCAACAGACTTTGCACCAAAGAGCCAAAGGTAAAATACAACAACACAAAAATTAACAACAAGGCTACAGGCACTGCAATCATGAGTCGTCCTTGTGCTTTTTCTAAGTTTTCAAATTGCCCTCCGTATTTGAAATAATAGCCTGCGGGTAGTTTTGTGTTCGTTAGGCGTTCTTTTATCTCGCCTACTAAACTCGCCACATCGCGTCCTTGTGTGTTGATGCCAATGGTTATGCGTCTTTGTGCATTGTCGCGGGCTATTTGCATAGGGGCTTTGGTATAGGAAACTTTGGCTACTTCGGAAAGCGGAATCGACTCGCCTGTAGGCAAGGGCAGATACATATTTTTCAAGTTGTCGATGCCTCTACGAAAATTATCAGCATAGCGCACCGCAAGGTCAAATCTTTTCTCGCCTTCATATACACTGCCTGCAGATTGCCCCGCAAAAGCCGTTTGGATTATTTGGTTGATATCTTGGATATGCAAGCCGTATTGGGCTATTTTGGCGCGGTCATACTTGACCAACATTTGCGGAAGCCCTACGATTTGTTCTACTTTTACGTCAGTCGCGCCTTCTATTTTTTTGATGATGTTGGCGCATTGATTGGCTTTTTGGAACAACATATCAAGGTCTTCGCCATAAATTTTGAGAGCAATGTCAGATTTTACACCTGTCATCAATTCATTGAAACGCATTTCTATGGGTTGTTGAAACTCAAAATTCACTCCTGCCAAAATGGATAGTTTTTTACGCATGAGTTCTGCCAATTCTTCTTTGTCGTGGGTAGTTGTCCACTCGCTTTTGTCTTTTAGCACTATCATCAAATCGTTTGCTTCCATAGGCATTGGGTCTGTGGGGATTTCAGAAGTGCCTATTTTCGAAACCACTGCTTTTACTTCAGGAAAGGAAAGCAAGATTTTCTCGGCTTTTTGGGACGTTTCGAGGGTTTGTGTCAAAGAGCTACCTGCCGCAAGGCGTGTTTCTACAGCAAAGTCGCCTTCGTCTAATTGAGGGATAAACTCGCCTCCCAAATACGAAAACAATAGCAAACTTCCTACAAATAATAGCAATGTGCCTGCTACTACGATACGCGAAAAGCGCATACAAAGCCTAAAAACAGGTTCGTATATTTTTTGTATCAAGAGCATTAGTCTATCCGCAAAAGTGAGGTTGTGATTTTTAGGTTTGCGTAATACCCACGCAGACATCATAGGCACGTAGGTAAGCGACAAAATCAACGCGCCAATAATAGCAAAACTTACCGTTTGCGCCATTGGTCGAAACATCTTGCCTTCTACTCCCGAAAGTGTCAAGATAGGCAAATACACCATTAAAATTATCAACTCGCCAAAGGAAGCGGAGGCGCGAATTTGGGTAGCTGACTCATAAACACTTTCTTGTACTGTTTCTTCTTTGTATTGGTTCAAATGCAACCTATGCAAAACTGCCTCCAGAATAATGACTGCGCCATCAACTACCAAACCGAAATCTATCGCGCCCAAACTCATCAAATTGGCAGAAACGCCAAAGGTGTGCATCATACCCAATGCGAACAAGAGCGACAAAGGTATCATAGAAGCCACGACCAAACCAGCCCGTAGATTGCCTAAGAAGATAACCAATACGAAAATTACAATCAAACCGCCCTCTATGAGGTTTGTTTTTACGGTATTGATAGCGCGGGTTACCAAGTCTTTGCGGTTCAGATACGTTTCTATAGTCAGTCCTTCAGGCAAGGTTTTCTCGATTTCCTTGATGCGGTTCTCTACATTCAAAATTACCTTCGAGGAGTTTTCACCTTTGAGCATCATCACGATACCGCCCACTACTTCGCCTTGTGCGTTATACGACAT
>RDXI01000077.1 GCA_004292795.1 Bacteroidota bacterium
TTGCAATGTGATACGGAAGACTTTGGCAAGGTGCAAATCACGGTGCAAGATGTGCCTTATTACAACACCCAAACAGGAGCGCGTTTCCGTAATTTCGAATTGAGTGCGCATTGTTTGTACTTGGTAAGACCGCATCAATTAATTTGTTTTACGGCTTTAGAAAAATTGGAGGAAGGGCATTTTGCTACGACTATGGAGAGCCTGATGATAGCAAGCCCCGATTATTTGGTGGACGCTACCGCCATTGCGGGCTGTTTTTTGGATAGCCACGCCAAAACGCCTTACCTAAGTTTTTTGAAACGCACCAACTTTTTCGAAGGCTCGCCTGCCACTTTTACAGGAAACATTATCAACCAACTGTTAGACAAATTATTGGAAAAGCCGTTGGCTACTTTCGATGAATTGTACGCGGATATTTGGAGAGATGCGGAACTTGACGCGGCAATGCTGAACTTGACCAATGCAGAATTGTATCATACCAAATCGCAAGCCGAGTCCCAATTTATTACACTCCAAAGAATAGTAGAAAAATACAAAGAACACAACCTTACTACCGAACCTACTTTTATTTCCAATGTCTATGGCTTGCAGGGAAGGCTCGACCTTTTGATAGAATATGACGAACAACCCAAACGAAAGGACGTAGTAGAATTGAAAAGTGGGCGTTATCCCAACGTGCAACATACACCCGCCTCGCCTTCGCATTTGGCGCAAGTGGCGTGCTATAATATGCTGATAGACAGCACTTTTCAGGAAAGAAATGGTGTAAGCTCCATTTTGTACTCACAAGACTCGCTTACGCCCCTGCGCGACTGTGGCAAGTTGAATTTTGAGAGGCAAGACGCTTCTTGGATTCGAAACTGCATTGTGTATTTGGATTGGCAACTCGCACAAGGAAAACCCGAAACGTTTGAAAATATTTTGCAACGTTTGGAACGCCTCGACTTGCCTCCCTACACGATGAAGGACATCAACGCCTTCAAACAAAAATGGCGCACTGCTTCGGATTTGGACAAAGCCTATTATGCTACCCAAATGGGCTTGGTGGCAAGAGAAATGCAAGTGGCAAAAGTAGGAGGGGTGTCGGGCAATGAACCCGCGCAAGGTTTTGCGGGGCTTTGGCGCAACTCGCCTGCTGAAAAAATGGAACAGTTTGGCATTTTGTACCCGTTGGTATTGGACAGCGATAACTCCGATTTCGCTTCAGGCGAGATTGTTTTTTTGCGCAATACGAATGATGGCGTTTCTGCTTTTCGGGCAGGTGATGTCGTGTTGCTCTATCCTGTGGAGGACGTAGAAAATCCCACGCCCCAACGCTACCAACTCTTGAAAGGGAGCATTTTAGCCATTCACCCAAGCCATGTGCAACTCAAAATTTGGAACAAGGCATTGGAGGAGAAATTTTTTGTGCGCTATCAAGAATGGGCTATCGAGCCAAACCTTATGGAAAATGGTTTTGGGCATCAGTTCGCTTCGCTTACTACTTTTTTGGGGGCAATGGACACGCACAAAAACCGCATTTATGGCATTTTGAAGCCACGTTTTGACGAAAATTTTAGCATAGACTACAGGCACGTTTTGAGCGAAAGCCAAAACGAAATACTGAACCGCGCCCTTGCCTCCCGCGATTATTTCTTGCTACAGGGTCCCCCTGGTACAGGCAAGACTTCCAAAATGTTGCGTAATATGGTGCATTACCTCTACCACAATACGCAGGAGAGAGTGGTTTTGCTTGCCTTCACGAACCGCGCCACAGACGAAATTTGCCAAAAAGTAAACGAAGCTACCAACGGGGATTTTATTCGTTTGGGCAATGCTGAAGCGCAAGATGTTTTTTATGACAAAAGCCTGAAAGCTGTAGATGGTTTGGAAAATATGCGCCACGTGTTCCGTGATGGGCGTGTGTTTGTTTCCACCGTTGCGTCTTATTATCGCTATATTCACCTCTTGCAAGGCTTCGATACCTTGATAGTAGATGAGGCTTCGCAGTTGCTTGAGCCTGCTTTGGTGGGCATTTTGCCCAATTTCAAACGCTTTATTTTGATAGGGGACGAAAAACAACTGCCTGCTGTAGTAACGCAACCTATGCACTTTTGCCAAGTAGAAAATGAACAATTAAATGCTATAGGCATACACAATTTGAGTCATTCGCTCTTCGAAAGGTTGTTGCTTAATGCCCAAAACAAGGGTTGGCATCATGCCTATACGATGCTCGACACGCAATACAGAACTCACGAGGAAATCGCACAATTTATCAGCCAAGAATTTTACAAGACGCTTCACATAGGCAGTCCGCGCCAACAAGCCCCTTTTGACTGCTTCAAACCTGACTCGCCTGACGCGCTGGAGGCGCAATTAGCCAAAGGACGTTTGCAATTTTGGGCTTCGCCCCAAGAACCGCATTTCAAGTTTCATCAAGCGGAGGCAAGGGCGATTGTGGCGATTTTGCAGACTATTAGGCGTGTATATGGCGAGGACTTCAACACCGAAACAGTGGGCGTTATCACCCCGTACAGGGCGCAAATGGCAGAAATTTTCAAGCAACTTGATGATGAATTGCGCTATTTCGTAACGGTGGACACTGTAGAACGCTATCAAGGCAGTGAGCGCGATATTATCCTGATTTCTATGGCGGTCAATCATCGCGCCCAAATGCGCAACCTGCAAGCCTTGAACCACGACTTTACAGTGGATAAAAAACTGAACGTAGCCCTGAGTCGCGCCCGCGAACAGTTGATTATCATTGGCTCGCCTGCCATTTTGGAAGAAGGCGCGTTTTACAAAAAGCTATTGAGTGAAGTGAAGGTAAGATACAGTATTTGATTCTATAGGGCTTTCGCTGAAACCTACCCATTTTGGAGGGAGGAGAAAAAAGACAAAAATGAAAGCCCTGTTTATAAGAAATTTGTCGTAGCTTTCTTAGATTGTGCATTTTTTTACTCTATATCTAAAATGCTTTTTACAGATTCAAGCACAACCTCAAGTGCAGGCTTTTTCAGTTCGCTAATTTTGGTTATGATTTTATCCTCATCTATGGTGGCTATCATATTTATTTTCAGACTACTTTGTTTCTCTAAAGGTGTAGTTACGTCCTCATCACGAATAGGCAAAAAATATTCATCAAACTTCATGCGCGAAGTTATAGGCACTAAAACAAAGTTGCCTTTAGTAGAAACGATAACTGCAGGGCGGGTTTTCTTTGTTTCAAGGTCTGTAAATGGAAAAGGCACTATGACGATGTCACCTTGTTTGTATTGGCTCATGCTTTTGTTGCGTATTTATCCCAAAAACTATCTTCTTCGTTGTCCCAAAGTTTTGCAAGGCTATCTTGTGATAATGCGCTAACACTATCCAACAACAATTTTTGTGCTATCTCTGGTTTGGTAGCAAAAGTATTTTGCCACATTAGCTCGTCCCAATCTTCTTCAGTGGCAGTACCGTTTGCTACATTCTCAAGTTCTTGATGTATGGGTTCAAGGCGTTTATAGGCTGTTACAAAAGGGGCAAAAGGCATTACTTGGCAAATCATTTTAGCCGTTTGATACAAACCAAACAACAGCTTCGCCTCCTCTGCGCTGGGCTGGCTTAGGTCATCATGCTCCATGCTCTTTTGCATAGCAACCATTACACTTTGGAGGTTACTTAGGTCTGAAAAATTGGTGTTTTTATCAATCTGAAAAGTAAGCATATAATTAGGCTTTTTTTTGATAACGTACCAAAGATACACAAAGTTTGGGTTATGCAAAATTATTTCGTTAAAATTGCAAAACTTATCTTAGTATTATGTTGAACCAAAATATTTCTATCGACCTCCTCAATAAACAATCTGCTAACTGTATGCCGGGCTACTTGGGCATTGAGGTTACCGAAATAGGCGAGGACTACCTCTGCGCCAAAATGCCTGTAAATGAACGCACCAAACAACCTTTCGGACTCTTGCATGGCGGAGCTTCGGTAGTCTTGGCGGAAAGTTTGGGCAGTTTGGGCGCGAATTTGGCAGTGGACATGAACGAGTACAACTGCGTAGGTTTGGAAATCAACGCGAACCATGTGCGCTCTGTGCGCGAGGGTTTTGTGTATGGCAAGGCTACGCTTGCACACGCAGGCAAGACTACCCAAATTTGGGACATTCGCATCACAGACGAAGCAGGCAAGCTCGTTTGCATCAGTCGTTTGACAATGGCAGTTTTGAAGAAATAACCTAAAACCTCACATGAAAACACCTATCTTATTTTTGCTATTTTCTTGCATATTAGCAAACGTACAAGCGCAAAACAATCGACAAGCGTTCATGCTCCAAGAAACAAGAGCCTTGACCTTCAAACCTGAAGTATTGCTAAACACACCCTATAAAGAAGTAAACCTTTGTTTGGTGCAAGGCGAACAAGTGCTACTTTTTATGTCGAATAGGGGAGGGCAAGCGTGGTCGACACTTAGGGATAATAAAGAATTTGATGGGGACATTTGGCTCTCCAAAAAACAACCCAATGGCGAATGGGGAAAGCCAGAAGTGGCAAAAGGCATTTCCACTTATGAAGGCGAGGACGAACCGAATATGTCGGGTGATGGGCAAATGTTGTATTTCCAAAGTTGGGGAGGAGATTGGGCGGGGAATGGCGGACCCTATTATGGCTTGCACCTCAAAAACAAGGTTCAGAAAGGGCTTGGAGGAGGTATAACCCAATTTTTCAAAGACAAAATGATGGGAATTTCAAAAGAAACGCCTGTGATGGATAGCGTGTTCAAAAATGGTAAATGGAAAAAGATAAAGCCTAAGCCAAAAGCCCCAAACAATACCTATCCAACATTTACGAATGATTATGCTACTGATGGTATGACTATCTCGCCTGATGGCAAAATATTTATCGTGGCGGTAGGCGAGTACGAGGGCAATATGGACTTATACATCAGCAGGCAAGATGCTACAGGCACATGGTCGTACCTAAAACGCCTCAACATCAGCACCACAGGCAACGAAAGAACGCCATTTCTGGCTTCTGATGGCAAAACCTTGTACTTTGCGTCTGACAAATACAACAGCATAGGTGGTTTGGATATTTTCAAAACAACCCTTTATGACAACAACGAATGTGGCGATATTTACAACTTGGGCGAGCCTATCAACACAAAAGGAAACGATTGTGGCTTTGTAACAAACCTTGACAATACAACTATGTTGATGATACAAAACAACGACATCATTTCTATCAAACCTGTCTTGCCTCCCCTGCCAAACAAAGAATTTCCTGAAATAAACCCTAAAAAAGACTAAAATTATGAAATATGCTTTGTTGTTTTTTACAATGTTTTTGTCATTCATACCTTCATACGCACAAGAAGGCAAGAAAGACAAGCTCTTGGTAGGCGCGTACATCACTTCGTTGTATGATATGAGCCTCTCGAACAATTCGTTTTCGGTGGATTTTTGGCTGTGGTTCAATCACAAAAACGACTCGCTAAAACCCCTCGAAACGGTGGAAATCGTGAACGCGAAGAGAGTCGAGAATGTCTTGCCTACCACAGAAAAGAAGGGCGGGATTGTATGGGCTACGCACAAGTGCAGGGCAGAAGTCAAAAAACAATGGAATATCGAGCATTTTCCGTTTGATAGGCAAGAATTGGAAATCATTGTCGAGGAAGGCTCGAAAGATGTAAATTCGCTTATTTACGAAGCCGACAAAGCCAACAGCAAAATAGACAAATCTGTAAAATTGGAAGGCTGGCACATCAGCAAGTTCGACATCACAGCGAGCCAATCGGAATACGCCACTACTTACGGAGACCCTGTGCTGAAAGGCAAAAGTACCTACGCGCATTTGAGCATCAAAATCGTGTTGGATAGGGTAGGCACAGGCTTGTTTTTCAAAATGTTCTTGGGCGTGTATATCGCTTTTTTGATAGGCTCTTTGGTGTTTTGGATAGACCCCGAAGAGTTTGACTCGCGCATAGGTTTGTCGGTAGGCAGTTTGTTTGCGGCGGTGGGCAATAAGTACATAGTCGATTCAGTCTTGCCTGAAACAGTGGTGTTCACGTTGGTAGATAAGGTGCATTTGATAACCTTTTTCTTTATTTTCATCTCGCTTTTGGTGTCGGTTTATACGTCTTACCTACACAAACAAGACAAAAAAGCCCTATCCAAAAAGACCGATTTAATGGCTTTCTACGCAACTTGCGCAGTCTATTTGCTCATCAATGTATATATGATATATGATGCGGTTGTAAAGATGTAGTTTTTTTTAGATGTTGGTTGTTAGATGTTAGATGTTGGTTTTTCGGAGCTTATGCTGTAGTGGTTCGGGGATACAAACCACAAAACAGCGTGGTAAAGGTGTAGTGCCTAAAGATGGCACAAAAAAAGCCTACAGCCAAAAGCCGTAGGTTTTCCGAAAATCTTATTTACATATTTTTTGATGTTGGTTGTTAGATGTTAGATATTGGTTGTTAATGTATAATTCCTAACATCTATCCCCTAACATCTAACATCTGTCCCCTAACATCTACCTCTCCACCACCACTTTCGTTATGTTGGTCTTGCCTGCCATAGTGGTATGCAAGAAATACACACCCGAAGGCAAGCCTGTAGTGCGGACTTCAGTTTGCACACCACGCCACACTTCTTGTCCTTGTGCGTTCAGGAGGCGAGCTGAGTCGAGTTTGTCCTTGCCTGTGGAAATGATGAAATAATCTTGGCTTGGGTTCGGATAGACTTTAACCTCGCCTGCCAAACCTTCCACAAACACAATAGGCGAATACGAAAACTTGCCATCAAAATCAATTTGGCGAAGTCTGTAATACGAATCCGAAGGATTGTTAGTTGTTAGTTGGTAGATGTTAGATGTTAGGGAATTGCCCTTGCCTTCTACAAACGCAATCTTTTCGTAGGCGAGTCCATCTTGGCTCATTTCCACCTCGAAGCCCTTGTTGTTGATTTCGCTTGCGGTTGCCCATTCGAGCCTTACCTGCTCTGTAAACCCGTTACCCTGTCCGCCTGAAATCCCGTTACCCGTTACCCGATACCCTTTCAACCCAAGCAACGTAATAGGCAAAGGCGAAGTAGTACTCGCTATAGCAAATTCGCTGAAGCTGGTTTGGGCAGGCGAGAGCGTGTAATTGATGATTTTCGTGGTATTGTTGGCAGAAGTACCCGTGCCTATTTCCGTTCCCCACGCACTTGCAGAGTTTGTATTGCGTTTGAAAAGTTTGAGGTTCGAAGGCGTGCCTTCGTCTGTAGTTGAGATGACATGGTTAGCAGGCAAGGTAAAACTCATCTGGTCATAGCTGAAAGTTTGCGTACCGAATTGGCGCACTATCCAATAATTCGAGGCAGTGTTGGTAGCCGTAAGATTATTCAAAGGTGTGTCTTGCATTTGATAGGCTACAAATTCATCATTCATAGCAGGGGCAGACATAGCTGTAAAGTTTATAGTCGCATTGCCAAAAACTTGCGTGCTTGCACCTGCAGGGGCAGTCAAGCGAGTAGCAAAGCCTTTGGCTACAGAAACAGTTGATTCTGTGCGACTTGCACCGTTTGTCAATGCTCCATTAAATCCGTTTATCACATCTATAGCATCGCCCATAGTTTCATTAAACTGGAAATAAAGTTGTAAGTTTGTTTCGTTTCCTTGTAAAGTGAGGTGCATATTTTCACGAATTTGTGCCTGTGTGCGTGCATTGCTCCAAAGACGCATCTCTTCTAATTCGCCCTGCCAATATTGCCCAAAAGAAGGGTGCCTTCCCACATAAAAAGGTTGCGGGTTGGTAAAGGCTACAGAGCCATCTATGAAAATTGTGTTAATTTGGAGTTCGCCATCTACGTACAAATTGAAATTACCCGCTCCATCATTGGAAAAAGCCACATGATGCCATTCATTATTGGCTACGCTTGTATTGCCTGTAACGGTCATATAGTTAAAAGGGTAATTTTGAGCCATAAGCACCTCCAGTTTTGAATTATTTATGCGAAAAGCCCAGCCTATTGCCGCATTGTTCAGCATACCCACAATATGATGTGTGCCTGTATTGGCATTGGTCTTTATCCAAGTTTCTACTGAAAAAGCATTTTGGTATGCGAATATACTTGTATTGAAACTGGGTGTTACAAAATCTAGATAATCATTTACCCCATCAAGACTAAGCATATTCCCCCGCTTCGTATCAGGCGTAGCATAAACTTTGTATCCACGAATAGCAAAAGTATAAGGATTTTCGTCTGTGTCATTGTTGGCAATGCTAACTGTAGCTGTTTTGAGTCCATTTGCGCCTGTGGGCAAAAATTGGATTTGAAACGTGAGGGAACTGTTAGATGCAATGGTGTTGCTACTTGGTTGGGAAACAACCGTAAAGTCAGTGCTACCTATTATTTGAACACGCGGAGTACCTGAAAGGGTAAGGTTCGCAGGTCCAAGGTTTTGAATGGTGTAGGTAAGCGTTTTTCCTGAAATACTTGTTATGCCAAAATCTGTGTTGTCTGTGCTACTTGGTGTTGTGTCACCAGAGGCAATGTTTTGGGCGTTAGCTTGGAGGTTAATCTCCGTACAAGTAGAAACAGGCGAGTCACCTGATATAAACCAGCCCTTAGTGTTTATAAGAAACGTTCTTGCCGCCCACCCTGCGCAATATTGTCTGCCTGTTACTCCGAAAAAAAGATTAGGTTGCACATTTTGAGAGGCTAAACTTATCAAAAGATTATCGTAGTTTGTGGAAGAAACAGCATTAATTGAAAAAAAACTACCTATATTAGTTACAGCTTCAAAGTCCCAACTACTTAAATCTTGATTAAAAACGCCATCAGCAAAAGCACCAGACATATCCGTTACATTAGACGTATTCCAATTATTCAAGGGTTGGTTAAAGAAATTGTTCTGCCTAAATGTGCCTTCCATATTCACTAAACTACTTGTATTCCAGCTATTTAAGGGTTGGTTGAATACAGATGTTTGAAACATACAACGCATATTGGTAACTTTGCTCACATCCCAGTTGTTTAGAGGCTGATTGAATACAGGACAAAAATTAAACATGAAACTCATGTCTGTTACATTGCCCACATTCCACGTATTTATATTTTGGTTGAAAGCATTGGCAACGCGAAACATATACGCCATATTGGTTACATTGCCAGTATTCCAAGCTCCAATAGATTGATTGAAAACCAAAGCACCATGAAACATATATGTCATGTTGGTTACGTTTACTGTATTCCAAGCCCCAATAGGACGATTAAATACAGCGGCTTGGTCAAACATATACGACATATTGGTTACATTGCCAGTATTCCAAGTGCCGATATTTTGGTTAAAATTATTCGTTATTTGAAACATCGCCTCCATATTGGTTACATTACTTGTATTCCAAGTCCCAATAGGTTGATTGAAAGCCTGAGCTTGACGAAACATATACGACATATTGGTTACATTGCCAGTATTCCAAGTCCCAATATTTTGATTAAAACTTACAGCACTATAAAACATATACGCCATGTTGGTTACATTGCTTGTGTTCCACCCTCCAATATTTTGATTAAAATTGCCTGCTGAACGGAACATATAGCTCATGTCTGTTACATTGCTTGTATTCCAAGTGCTGATATTTTGATTAAACTGTCCCGCCCCATTGAACATATACGCCATGTTAGTTACATTATTGGTAGTCCAGTTTAGGGGTACATTGAAATTCGCACAGCCCTGAAACATATAACTCATGTCTGTTACATTGCTTGTGTTCCAATTTGTTACAAGGCTATTAAGGTTTGTACAGTTTTGAAAAAGAGCTTTCATGTTATTCACTGTGCTTGTGTTCCAAGCATTAAAATCTACAAAACTGATGTTTGCGCATCCAGAAAACATATAACTCATGTCGGTTACAGATGCAAGATTAGGGACATCAGTAGCGGCATAACTCAAATTAGAACAGCCATGAAACGCATTTGCCATAGAATTCCAAGCCATATTACCCCATTGTTTGATAGTATAAAGTTTTGTTTTTTCAGTCCCATTATTGATATAAATGTTGGGAAACACGCCACTGATGGATATTTGATACGTGTCATTGTTGTTCAACCCTGTTATAGTATAGCTACCCGTTTGATTAGAAGCGAACCCGTTCCCTATGTTTGCATTGGTCATATTTACCCAAGATATATTGTAATTATGCCCCACACCTGACACGGGGATAGTGATAGTGCCGTCAGTTGTTCTCCATGTAGTAACAAAATCCAAATTATTGGTCGTAAAATTTCCAGACAGAGGCGAGCCTATCTTATAATCCCTAACGGTTGGGTTACAAGCTGTAAGTCCACTGTATTCAAATACAGCTACATGATACGTAACGCCATTGGAAAGATTGGTTATATTGACACCGCTTCCTGTTCCTTGATATACCACGCGCCCAGTCCCATCAACCAAACTTCCAGCACCAAAGGAGGCGTTAGCATTGTACACTGTATTATCAGTGAGTGCATTCACATCAATAGGCGCGGAAGGTTTTACAACAACTATGCGATATGCGCCATTTCCATTAACCCAAGAAATGTAAGCAGAAGTAGAAACTATGCTAAACGATAAATTTGTAGCCTCTACAGTTGGTTCTGTAATAGGAACAAAAACATTGTAAGAACCTTTCGGCGACCAAGCCGCGTCTGTGTAAGCTGGTGTGATAGAAGCATTTAAACAGTTGTTTACCGTTCCGTTGTTGATGATAGTAGAAGCTGTGAAACTACCTGAAGCATTACTGAACACAAAAGTATCACCAGCACCAATAGTCAGCGCACCTGCAATATTTCTGCTTAGATTTGGATATATTATAGTGGCAGTGCCTGAACCCGTTAAATTTGTAGTAATGTGCAATGGAGGGTTAAGCAAGGGGAGTTCTCCATTTATGGTACAACTGTAATTAAAATCTGTCGAATTGTTGTATAACAAAGAGGCAGATGCTCCATACACTACAACACCTGTGGGCGTTACAAAGCTCCCAAGGCTACTCTGAGTAAAAGTGTCATTCACTGTCAGGTTTTGGTTGTTCCAAGTGAGAGAATTGAACCGACAGATACTAAAATAGGTAAGCGTAGGAGCTACACTAAATACATCATTGGGTATGGTAAAACTTGCTCCATTTGTATTGCCAACTGTGCCAAATGTAAGGTTAGAATTGAAGCCTAACTTCAAAGTGCCATCGGTTCTCGCAATAGGTGTGTTACCTATTTGAAAAGTCAAGTTACTTGCTATGTCAAATTCGCCCTTCGTCAATGTTAAAGTTCCTTCTAAAATCAAAGGTTGAGCATTCCATATAAGAGCGTTGTCCCTATTTATAGTCAAGTTATTCAATGATGGAGATGAGGTAAACAGTGCGTTGGGCAATGTGAATGAATTGCCTGTTGTATTACCCACAGTGCCAAATGTTAGATTTGTAAACCTACTTACGTTCATAGTTCCACTAGTTCTTGCGATAGGGATATTGGAAGAGTGAAAGATGAGAGTAGAAGTAAAATTTACATTAAATGTTCCCAATATCAGGTTTAACTGCCCAGACAAGGTAAGGATTTGATTGTTCCAACTAAGGGCTGAAGTACGATTGATAGTAAAGTTATTGAAAACAGGCGCAGTTGTAAAAACATTGTTGGGGATTGCAAATAGATTCCCTCCCGTACTTCCTGTTATTCCAAAGGCAAGATTACAATTTGTGCCAAGCGTTAGGGTGCCTGTAGAGCGTGATATAGGGGTATTAGAAGTATGAAATGTCAAATCAATATTGCCCACATTAAAGACTCCAGAAGTAAGCGTCAATGTTCCTCGCAAAACTAAATGCTGAGAATTCCACGTGATAGCATTGACTCTGTTGATGGTTATCGAGCTGAAAGTGGGATTTGATGTAAAAAGAGATTCGGGCAAAGTAAAAGCATTCCCGCCTGTATTGCCTGTTGCTCCAAAGTTCAAGCTCGAGTTGTTGTTGGTGGTAATAGTGCCACTAGTTCTTGAAATGGGGGTATTCGAAGTATGAAATGTAAAGGTGCGATTGCTCATATCCAATACTCCCAATACCAAGTCCAACGTACCTACAATAACTAAATCCTGATTAACCCAACGCAGAGGATTGTCCCTATTGATGGTTATATTGCCTACTGAAGGTGTGGAAATAAACAAAGAACTTGGTATGTCAAATGAAGTGCCACTCGTAAAACCTGCTGTTCCAAAAAACAAGTTTGTGCTGGCATTAGTCGCTAATCGTCCACTTGTTCTAACTATAGGCAAGTTCGCAGTATGGAAAGTAACTGAACGCCCACTTATGTTGAAAGAGCCATTAGTGAGCGTTAAACTCCCTGCAATGGTAATATCATTGCTCAAAATAGCACCAGCCGAGTTATTCAGCACAATGTTATTCGTAGTCAATCCAACAGGATTGTTCAATGTTTGCGCAACAGTTCCGTTAAATTCGTAGTTCACTCCATCAACAAAGTTTTTGCTAATACCCGCCCCTATAGCATTAAATCCGCTTGCATGGGCGGTCTTGAAAAATGCGCCTGATAGAACAGAGAATAACCCTGCACCCGTTAGGCTACCACCATTTTGAATATTGATTGTACCGCCACTTTGTACCGCCATATCAGTACCCAATCCATCTGAAAGCGTACAAACAATACTAGCATTTATTTGTAGTGTCCCTCCACTTGCTATCACCACTTCGTCTAGAGTGGTGTTGGCATCTACTGTAGCGACATGACCATTGTCAATGGTAATCACTCCATCTGCAAAAGTAGGCGAGCTTGCCGCGTTTACCCAACTTCCGCCGTCAAAACTTTGCCAGTTGGTCGCAGAGGCAAATGTAACGTTGCCATTAGAGCGGTAATCTCCTAATGATTGTGCACTTGCCTGTCCAAAAGCAACCAAAAAGAGGAAAAAAGTCCAATGCCTCCTAAATAAAGGAGAAAAAATACTTGATTGGTAAAAGAAATATAACATACATATTCGGTTTAATAGTGCAATATTAGATATTATTATGATGAATTTTCCATATTAACATTTTTTTTTGTTATTTACTTTTTTAGGGGAACTCTACATCAATTCTTTAATACCCTTACCAAAGGGCGGATTTCAAATTATCGCACTCGAAACCTCTCCCAATGGAGAGGGGGGAGAAAAAAGCAACAATTTGAAAGGCACTCAATTTTACTACCACAAACCTATAGAGGAGAACGCAAAATCACTAACTTTGCACCGAACAATCCTCATAGCCTTTTTTATATGAAATTTATACCCGCCCCCGAATACAAAGTGCGCCAACAACTGGTGGACATCATCAAACTCTTTCACCAACGCGAGTGGTCGCCTGCTACAAGCACCAACTACTCTTTTCGCACTCCTGAAGTGGAGGAAAAGATTTATACCATTTCGAGGTCAGGCGTTGATAAATACTATTTCAACGAACACGACTTTATGCACATCGATGGGGCAGGCAAGCCCACTGCCGACTATGCACACCTGAAGCCCTCTGCCGAAACAGGCTTGCATACTATGCTCTACAGTCAATACACTGATTGTCAAGCCATTTTGCATACACATTCCTTGCTTTCTACCGTTCTTTCGGCAAAGTACGAAAAACAAAAGGGCTTCTTTATCGAAAATTTAGAGGTCTTGAAAGCCCTGCGTGGCATTACCACGCATGAAACTAAAGTGTGGATTCCTATATTTCCCAATTCGCAAGACATTGCTACATTGAGTTTGGAAGTGAAGGCGTATCTCGACCAAAATCCGAATACTTTTGGCTTTTTGTTGGGTGGACATGGTTTGTATGCGTGGGGAAATTCTTTGGCAGAAGCCAAACGCCATACAGAAGCCTTCGAATTTTTGTTTGCTTGTTTTGATAAGGCGAACAGCCTTTCGGCATAGTAGGCAAGGATTCTACATAGTTTTTCTACAGAAAAAGCTATGTTTACAACCTTTTCAGATAGCTTTTTCCTAAGAAAAAGCTATGTTTACAACCTTTTCAGATAGCTTTTTCCTAAGAAAAAGCTATGCTTTTTCCTAAGAAAAAGCTATGTTTACAACCTTTTCAGATAGCTTTTTCCTAAGAAAAAGCTATCTTTGCACACTTTTTCCCAATATATCTATGAGTAAACTTGGTGATTATTTTTTGACATGGCGTACCCGCTTACAAAAAAACAATGTAGAAATTCCGCGACAAGCCCTGAACTATGCAGAGGTGCGCGAAGTGGGCATATTGTTCAATATGCGCGAAGATGCCAATCACCAAGTATTGAACGACTTTGTGGCAACGCTCCGCAAAGACAACAAGAACGTAACCGCCCTTGCCTACTTTGAGCGCGAGAGTAGCAACCCTTACAACTTTCCTTTTGAGTTCTTCCGAAAAAAGGATATTTCTACCTTGGGCAAAATCAAGTCTGACGCTGTAGAACGCTTCAAGAACAAGAATTTTGATTACTTGTTTTGTATCAATACCATCAACTTTCCTCCCTTCGACAACATCTTGCTACACAGCAACGCCAAATGCAGGATAGGTATGTTTCACGAAGGGCAGGAAGCCGAGTTCGAGCTGATGATAGCCATTAAAGAAAATGATGGCGAGGATATTCTCATGAACCAAATGCTCCATTATGTAAAGAATTTGCGGACAAATTGAGTAAAAAAAAGCCCCTCTATTTTTGTAGAGGGGCTAAAATCATACTTTTCTTTATTGCTTGACTAAAATAAGGTATTCCCACGCTTTTAGCTCAAGTTCTGTATTTTCTTTTAGCTCGATTTCCTTGCCTGAAAACCATTCTTTGTACTTGCCTACTTGGTATTTGGTTTTGAGCATAACTTTAGCAGGTTTGTTGCTGTAGTTGATGATAGGCACTATGCGGTTGCCCTCTTTTTCGCGCATGAAGGAAAGGACTTGCTCCATCTTATCGCTGTAAATGCGCACCATTTCACCGCCATGTTCGCCATTCCAAAGAGCCTTATTTTGGTGTTTGAGTGCAAAGAGTTTGGTGTAAATTTCTTCGTTGCGGTGTTTTTTCCATACAATCGAGTCCTTCTCAAAGAAGGCAAGCGACCTATCCAAGCCTGCTTCTTGTCCACTATAGACAAGGGGCATACCATTCACTACCGAACAAAGCACCATAGAAGCCTCCAAACCTTCGCCAAAATTGCTGTATTGATTGCCTTCCCATGAGTTTTTGTCGTGGTTGTCGGTAAAGGTCATACGATAGCTATTTTTGGGGAAACTGCTTACGTCATGTGCCATGTATTCCACAAGCCCCGCTATGCTTTTCTTGCCTACTGTAGTGGCGTGCATCTTGTCCCACAAACTCCAAGCATACGTAGCATCAAAGGCGCGTTTGTGCATATCTCTCGATTCCCACTCCGCCAACATAAACACAGGCTTGATTTGGTCTAACTCTGCCCGCACATTGTCCCAAAAGTCCACAGGAATAAAGCCCGCCACATCACAGCGATAGCCGTCTATGTCTGCTTCCTTTACCCAATACTTCAAGGCTTCGGTCATGTATTTTCGGACACCCTCCTTGTCATAGTCAAAATCAATCACATCGTCCCAATCGTACCAAGGCGTAGGCTGAAAATTGCCTTCGGGAGTTTTGGTGTACCAGTCGGGGTGTTCTTTGGCGAGTTTATTGTCCCAAGACGAGTGATTTGCTACCCAATCGATGATGACATACATACCCATGCCGTGAATTTTCTTGACCAATGCCTTTAGCTCGTCCAAAGTACCAAATTCAGGATTTACGCCATAATAATCTTGAATGGAGTAATAACTACCCATTTTGCCCTTGCGTTTTTCCTTGCCTATGGGATTGATGGGCATAAGCCACAAAATATCAATGCCCATTGCCTTCAGGCGAGGCAAATGTTTTTCGAAGGCTTTGAAAGTGCCTTCTGGCGTGTATTGCCTGATGTTTACCTCATAAATAGTAGCGTTTTTGCTCCATTCAGGATGTTTTAGTTCCACATAAGGCTTGGGCGCGTAAGGATTGCTCTCCTTCGCTTGCGAAGGTTTGGAGTCTTGTTGGTCTGTGCCACAGGCAGTCAGGCAGGCAAGCAACAAGAAAGAAAAAAAATGTTGTTTTCTCATGGTTATATCGTTGTTTTTAAGAGGGTAGGCAAGATGCGTTCTTATAAACTAACCTTCACCACAAGCGGAAAATGGTCAGAAGGAAAGCGGTTGTTGATTTTGGTTTCCAATACATCAAAAGATTTTACTTCTAAGCCTTCTTTGTGGTTCGTGAAAACGTAGTCAATCCACCAACCCGCTACGGCTTCTTTGCCAAAACCGTTGAACGTGCTGGTTTGGGTAGGCAAGGCAGGCGCGAGTGTGCGCAAGTCAGTAAAATAGGTAGTCAAAAATTTGTAGGTGTTTTCTTTGGGAGGCAAGTTAAAATCTCCAGTGAGAAAGGCGCGTGACTCGCCTGCCATCTCGCCTATTTTTTGGTGCAAGAGGTGCGCGCTCTCTTGTCTTGCGCGGAGGCTTTCGTGGTCGAAGTGCGTATTGAATACAAAAGTTTTATCCAACTTGCTATACGTGGCAAGGCACTTCCCCAAGATTGTGAGCCTATGACGTGGGGCGTTTCCGACAGCCAAAAATCGCCATTCGCTATTTTCTCGAAGCGGTCTTTGCGATAAAAAATATTGCACATTTCGCCTCGTAGCCAGCCGTCTGTACGCCCCACGCCCACCAAGCCAAAAGCAGGAAAGGCATGATGCAAGTACATCTTTTGGTCGTTCAAGGCTTCTTGCACACAAAAAATATCGGGTTCGCAAGATTGTATCAACGAAACCAATGCCTCGCGGCGGTTTGTCCATACATTCAATCCATCATCAGGATTGTCATAACGAATATTGTAGGTAAGCAGGGTAAGATTCATAAACTTTTTGAGGAAATTGATTTTTCACAAAAAAACACATTTTTCGTTTAAAAACAAGAACTTTGCACACATATTTTTGTTCTTTGCTCCTGATGCTTTATAGTTTGATACATCTCTTGCCTACTTTGTGGCAATTCAAGAAAAATGCAACCGCACAACACGCCCTTACACAAACCATCTTGCAACCGTATTGGGACAAATTTCCTGCCTTGCCTGCCAAAGACCGAAGGCGTATGCGCGATTATCCGTTGCAGTTCATTGTGTTTTTTGCCGAAATTTGGGCTATCTTGCTACAGCGCGACCTCTCTATCAAAGAGCGTACACGCTTGGTCTTGTATGCTTCGAGTGGCTGTTTGTATGATGATTTTTTTGATGAAGAGAGCGTGTCGGCAGAAACCTTGCGCCTGATGTACTTGCGCCCCAATCATTATGAACCGCAAAACGACAAAGAACGCTTGTTTGTGATGTTGATGCAAGACCTTTACAAAACTATGGATAACACAGCCGTAGTGCTTAGGCAAGGCTTCGAGGATACGTTCCTGAAATTTTGGGAGGCGCAAGTGCAGAGCCAACAGCAGGCAAGGCAGGCGAGCCTGACGCAGGAGGAAATTTGGCAAATCAGCGAAAAAAAAGGCGGGTATGCGATGCTACTTTCGCGCTTTTTGCTCGATTCGACCTTGCCTACAGGCGAGGCAGAAACGGTTTTTAGGATTGGCGCGTGGTTTCAGTTGCTTGATGACACGCTGGATATTGACAAGGATTTGCGAAATGGGGTGCGTACTTTGGTAACTACAGCCACCAACATAAACAGCATAGCGCAAAAAATACGCCTCGAAACACACACCGTAACACAACGCATAGCGCAACTTGCCTACCCCAAACGCGCCAAACGGCAGGCGAGTTTTCGGTTTTTCATTTTGTCGGCTTCGGGCTATGTCCATGTGCAACGCCTAAAAAGGCTTCAGCGCACTACAGGCGAGGTTTTTCGCCCCGACCAATACGCCCCTCAAGCGATGCTTTGGGTAGAAAATCGTTGGGCGAATTTGTGTGTAGCCCTGCCTTACCTACTCACAGGCTTTCGAGGTTAAAGTCCAATGCTATTAAGCTAAGGAAATGCCTTTTTAGCTGGTTTTGCGCGTTTTTCCGTAGGTTTTCACCTACGGCTATTCATTGTGCGACCTCTTCG
>RDXI01000275.1 GCA_004292795.1 Bacteroidota bacterium
GTAAGTTCCTCCTCATTGCTTTTGGCGAATTAAAATACCCCATGATAATAATGATCAGCAAATTTTCTAAACTAAAACGCTGTCCTTGTTTTCTACGAGAATCTTCTATTTGGCTTATGTATTGCGATAGTTGATATTTCACCTCGATAATTTTTCTGGCAAATATAGCCACTTTTTTACAATTTTAAGAGAACCAATCGCCTCTATGCATAAACCCGATTGGAATAAGCTACAAAGCAATGGACACAATCGCATTGTGGCACTGACCGTCTTCAAAACTGACCTGCACGTAGCTACAGACTCTACTTGGGCAATTTACAAAAATCAAGATTCTACAGAAATCGTTGTCTATCGTTCTATGTACACCCTATACAAATGGGACAAAAAAGGCGCGTGGTCAAAGGTATCTCAATTAGAAACTGATTGCCAGGTAAGGTGCCTTTTTGAAAGTGCAGGCAAGCTCTACATGGGCGGAGGCAAGGAAACCGAGTATGTTTGGGACGAAAAAACTGAAACACAAACCTTGCCTATTACCTATTCGTTCCTTGCCTCCTTCAATGGCAAAGAATGGAAAGTAAGTAAAGAAGAATATGGTGGCTATGTAGTGGGTTTGGTGTATAAAAATGGCAAACGCTACTTGGCAACCATGTACAACGAATGGGGAGCAACTCGCGCTCCTGTCAATCAAACCAAACCAACAAAGGGCAAATAAACTCGCCTACCCAAACCAACAGAGGTTGCCCAAAAAGGGTAGCCTTTTGTTTTATAAACTGCGTTTTAGAAGTTGAGTGTTTCATAAAAAAAGCAGTCCTTGTGGGACTGCTTGGAGTTACGCGCCTATTAGCTCGCGGTATTGGTCGGCTGTGAGCAAGCCATCCACTTCGGCAGGGTTGCTCATCTCAATACGGATAAGCCAGCCCGCACTGTATGGTTCTGCATTGACCAAAGAAGGATTGCCACTCAATTCAGCATTTACTTCAAGGACTTTGCCACTCACAGGCGAGAAAAGGTCGCTTGCTACCTTCACGGCATCAACCGAGCCGAACACGCCTTCTTGTGCCACGTCCTCGCCTACAGTGTTCACTTCCACATACACAATATCGCCCAATTCTTTTTGTGCGTGGTCTGTGATGCCTACAAGTGCTACATTGCCAGACTCAATCTTAAGCCATTCATGCTCCTTCGTGTAACGGAGTTCTGCGGGAATATTCATACAAATTTATAGATAAAAGAGATTTTGGAAAAAACTGCCCCAAAAATACAAACAATTCTTGCAAACACAAAAGAATAAGCAGGCAAGCACAACCTAACCGCGCCCAAGCGTAAAAACGGTAGGTTTTTAATTGCTTGACTATAAGGTGTTTGTGTGTTGGGTAGGCAAGGATATTTGGAAAATGTAGGCAAGTATTGTATTTTTGGGCAAAATATGTACAATGGTGTGCGTATAACCTAACTCCCATGAGCGTAGAAAAAGCGTTGCAAAACCGAAGCAACAATCAATGCGAATTGTGCAAAGCGACCAATTCCTTGAAAATGTATGATGTGCCACCTAACGATTTCACAGACCGAAAAGAAGAAAAAACATTGCTCTTGTGCGAAAAATGTACGGCACAGTTGGAAAAACGTGAAGCCTTAGATAGCGCACATTGGGCTTGCCTGAACGACAGTATGTGGAGCGAAACACCCGCCGTACAAGTAGTGTCTTGGCGTATGCTGAACCGATTGCGCCACGAAAGTTGGGCGGTTGATGCGCTGGAAATGATGTACTTGGACGACACGAACCTTGCGTGGGCAAAGCAAACAGGCGACCACGAATTATCAAGCGAAGTAATACTACACAAAGATTGCAATGGCGTAGTATTGCAAGCAGGCGATAGCGTGGTGTTGATTAAGAGTTTGGAGATAAGAGGCTCGGCTCATGATGCTAAAATGGGTACTGTGGTAAGGAATATCAAACTCGTAGCTGATAATGTTGAACAAATAGAGGGCAAAATCGAGGGGCAAACCATCGTGATTTTGACCAAATATGTACGAAAATCGTAAACAAACAACCAATATGCAACACTTTCCTGTAACCAATTCCAATCTATCTGCAAAACACGTGGGGCTTTTTTTGCAGGAAAGATATGCACTAAGCCAAGACGCTTCCTGCCAATTTATTCGGGCAGGAATCAACGATACATATTGCGTAACCGACAAGGCAGAAAAATATATCTTTCGTGTGTATAGCCTTCATTGGCGTACCCGAACAGATATAGAAGAAGAAATAAGGCTTTTGCTCATGTTGAACGAAAATCATATTTCGGTTTCATATCCGTTACCAGATAGGCAAGCGCAATATATCCAAACACTGCACGCACCCGAAGGCGAGCGGTTTGCAGTCTTATTCTCGTATGCGAAGGGCGAAAAAATACACAACGTTTCTGCCGAAACGCATTACAAAATAGGCGAGCTTATGGCGCGTTTGCACCAAATTACGCATAATAAGACCTT
>RDXI01000078.1 GCA_004292795.1 Bacteroidota bacterium
CTCATCATAAAGTGTTTGACTGTAGATAGCGTGCAGTGCCCAGGTCAGAAGGTCATCGGGTGTTACCATTCAGCAAGGGAGGCTGCTCATGAATTTGTAGCGGTTGTTTGAATAGAAATCGGTTTTGATTATATGGTAATTTTTCCAATTTGAATGTAATAACTGCCGTAGAGTCCTATTGTTGCGCTTTCATCGAGATTTAAAAAATTCCATACCTTTGCGGGGCAGGAAAAAACCAAAGATGCTGATCTAAACGGGCGTTCCTGTTGCTTTATTCTTTCACTTAACATACGTTAGTACCATGTTAAAGTATCTGTTCTTTGTACTCATGCTGCTGCCGATGGCGGTGGTGGCCCAATCGGGCGCCAAAGCGGCTAAAGGCAATCCCAAAGGCGCAGCTTTCGGCGAAACTTTCAAAGCCAAAGGCGCCATGCCTTACGACCAAATGCTGGGCCGCATGTCCGGCAAAGAGAAACTTACCGGCAAAGTGCGCGGCACTGTAGATAATGTGTGCCAGGTAAAAGGTTGCTGGATGAACATCGTTTCCACACAGGACGGCAAGGAAAAAATGATGGTCAAATTCAAAGACTATGGCTTTTTCATGCCCAAAGACATCGCAGGTCGTGAAGTTATCCTCGATGGCTACGCCTTCTACGAAGTGACTTCGGTGGACGAGCTTCGCCACTATGCCGAAGATGCAGGCAAGACTAAAGAAGAAATTGAAAAAATCACCAAACCCGAAGAAAAATATACTTTCGAAGCGGTGGGTGTGATATTGAAATAACGGCACTATTCAACCAGTGTATTGCCAACTGTTGCCTATGGGCAATGGTTGGTTTTTTTGTTGCTTGTTTTGTTTAAAATAGCTAACATTGCACCTCAACATCTTTTTTTTGCTTATTATGGATTTTTCGCAATACATTCGCGACGTAAAAGATTTCCCCAAACAAGGGATAGTTTTCAAGGACATTACCACCTTGCTCAAAGACGCTACCGCCCTTCGCGCAGCAGGGCAACAGCTCTATGAGTTTGCTAAAGACCTCAAAATCAACAAGGTAGTAGGCATAGAGTCGCGTGGCTTTATCTACGGGCTGGCTCTTGCCGACAAATTGGGCGCGGGGTTCGTGCCTGTGCGCAAGCCTAACAAACTGCCTGCTGAAACGCTCCGCGAAGAATATACATTGGAATATGGCACTGATGCCCTCGAAATTCACAAAGACGCTATCCAAAAAGGCGACCGCATTTTGATTCATGACGACTTACTCGCTACAGGTGGTACAGCGGCGGCGGCTTGCAAACTCGTAGAAGCATTGGGAGGCGAGGTTTTGCAACTTTCCTTCCTCATTGAGCTTGGCTTCTTGCAAGGGCGCAAACGCTTGGAAGGTTACGACATCAAAGCCTTGATAGCTTACAACGCTGAATAAAAAACTTGCCTACCCAACACAAAACGCGCCAAAACCCTACAGGATTTTGGCGCGTGTTTTGTATCTACAGATTTTAGGTCAGTCATCAAAGAATAATGCTATGTATGTCTATACTTTTACAAGTAAGACACTTGCAAAAGTGTTTATTTTTATGCCTGTTTTTCTTTGATAAACGAAACGCGGTACAACACAAATGCCATAGCCAAGAAGCACACTAAAGCGAATAAATCGCCATAACGCATTGACTCGCCTATGCCTGTGTTGAATTTAGTAGCTAAAGGCACAATTTTTCCGTTTACAGTGGTAGAAATGCCCATCAAAATGGCAATCAAAATACCCGTTATCGCGCCTCCTGCTATGAGTCCAGAGCTGAACAACGCACCTGCACCCGCTTCGTTTTCAGCTTCGTGTGCGCCTTGCCTACGTTCTACCATACTTTTCACAATGCCACCAATAAAAATGGGTGTAGTAGAAGACAAGGGCAGGTAAGCACCCACTGCGAAGGCAAGCGAACTTACGCCACACAATTCTACTACTGCCGCTATAGCCATACCAATCAATACCAACCCTATACCAATAGATTGATGCAACAAAAGCATCGTGCCACCAATCGCCAACGTAGAAACGAATACGCCTATCAACAAGCCAAGTTGTTGATAATAAGGAGTCGCGCCTACGAGGAAACCCGTTTTTAAGTCTTGTGAAGTCGCGCCTGCATTTGCCGCTGCGATACATACTATAGAACCTACTACCAACGCAATAGGCTGATACGCATTGCCCGTCCAACCCATACCTACAAAAATGAGGCAAGTTGCCATAAGTGTTGCAATGGTCATACCTGAAACAGGACTCGAAGAAGAACCTATCAAGCCTACAATTCTGGAGGCAACCGTTACGAAAAAGAAGCCAAAAATGATAATCATAACACCCGAAAGTGCATTGACAGGCAAGTTGGGCATCGCCACCATAAATATTACCAAAAACAAACAACCGAACAACACAAAGCTCATAGGCAGAGAACGTTCTGTGCGTTCTGTGCTGGTTTCATTGGCTTGTTTCTTTTGAGAAAATTCTTTGGCTGTGTCGCTGAATGCCGCCAAAATGGTAGGCAAGGTTTTCAAAAGCGTCATCAAACCGCCAAATGTAACTGCTCCCGCACCTATGTAGCGCACATAGTTGGCGCGTATGCCGTTCAGGTCAAGTTCGGAAATGGGTTTTGTGGCAGGAGCTATAGCTACCGTAACATAATCGCCCAAAAAGGTTATCAAAGGAATGAGTACCCAATAAGACAAAATGCCACCTGCTACCATTACTGCCGCGATTCTGTAGCCTATCACATAGCCCACGCCCAACAATTCAGGCGTAATTTCTCCGCTTACGCTTAGGTTAGGCAAGGCAGATTTGCGCCCAAAAATGTATGAAGGAACTTCCTTCCAAAGCCCCAAAACAGACATCAATACTTTGTAAAGGAAGGCAAGCCCCAAGCCATAATAGACCATGTTTGCCAAACTGCCCCCTTTCTCGCCTGCTATCAACACATTGGCGCAAGCCGTACCTTCGGGGTAGGGGAGATTGCCATGTTCTTTTACTATCAAGGACTTACGCAACGGCACCATGAACAAAACGCCCAAAATACCACCCGCAAGCGATAAAACAAAAATCTGAAAATATTGGAAATAAGCCTTGCCTTCTGCCAAAAACAACAACGCAGGCACAGTAAACACCACACCCGCCGCTACAGACTCGCCTGCAGAACCGATGGTTTGTACCATGTTGCTCTCGAGGATAGTTGCCTTGCCTACTTTTTTGAAGATAGAAATGGCTAAAACGGCTATAGGAATGGACGCGCTTACGGTAAGTCCTACTTTTAAGCCCAAATACACGGTTGCCGCGCCAAAGATGATTCCAAAGATAGAACCTAAAATGATAGCTTTGAGTGTAAATTCGGGGATAAAATCTTTAGGGGAAATGTAAGGTTTGAAGTCGTTTTGTTGTTCCATTTCGGCTATAAAAAGATGTATGACAGGGTAGGATACGCAATGTTTGCGCAAAGATAGCTTTTTTTTATAAAAGCTATTAAAAAAGCTATAAAAATAGCTTTTTTTCTAAGAGCTACTCAAAAGCTATAAAAATAGCTTTTTTTCAAGAGTAAAAAAAAAGACCAACTCAAGCGAGTCGGTCTTTTCTGAAACGTTTAGGAGTTAAACGGATTAGTAATCTGTATTTTGGGGGTTAAAATTAGCCCAGCCAGCAGTCCAATCAGTAGCCTTAAATGCACCAATGTAATCAGTTTGCGTCAAACCTGAAGGCACGGTTGCGGCACTAGTAGTTACCAATAAAGGAGAGTCAGAAGCAGGGAGGAAGTTAGGCGCAGTCAAGTTGAATGTATTGGTATTCAATTTTGCGTCAGCCAAAGTAGCTATGATGCTGTTTTTGTAGTTGGGAGTAGTGAACCATGCATTTAGGTCGTTCAATACTACGCCACCTGCTTCTTTCAAAGCTGTAGGGTTGTTTACCAAATACACGCCTTGCAACTTCAATGTATTGTCAGTGTTCGCATTTGCCCAAGTAGTAGTACCATCAAGACGCAAACCTTCAGTGTGTCCTACAAACACAGAGTTGTAGCAAGAAGTAGAGGTGTTACGGCGCAAGTGCATTCCGCGTCCATGAAGTGCATTCAAACCTGTCGCAGAACGGTCTAAGAAAATGCTTACGTTAGCAAAGTTAGGAGCTGTTTTGGGCGTTCCATCAGTAGCTGTTACAGTACCAGGGTCATAGTTATCAGACTCAAAGCCATTAGAAGTAGATTGGTCAGCTACAGTTGCATCACGCAAAGCTACTGCAAATTGTACGTTGCCTGTGTAGCCAAAGTCTGTATCGAAGTCATCATCAACGCCTCTGTGTGCGATAAGGTATTTAGCATTTACGTTGCCACCAAACCACTCGAAAGAGTCATCGCCACAATGCGAAACTTGGATATATTCCAAAGTAGTACCCTTGCCTACTGCATACAAGGTAAGTCCGTTGATTTCAGAGTTGGCAGTCGTGCTAAGTGCCACACCAGCAAACTCGATGCGTACATATTTCAAAACGCCAGAGTTATCAGCATCTACTACGCCACCATAGTTAGAACCGCCATACGTGCCAGCCAAACCACCTTCAGGGCGGAGTGTTGCGGCAGGACGGTTAGCCGCGCCTTTGCCCATGATTACAATGCCACCCCAATCACCTGCGGCACGTGAGCCTTTAGCTTGTGCAGATGTGAAAACGATAGGTTTTGCAGCCGTACCTTCTGCTATGATTTTTGCACCGGGTTCGATGATAAGCGTACCCGCTGTAGATTTGTCGCCAAAGATAACTGTACCAGCCTCGATGGTCAAAGTAGCACCACTTTTCACATACACTTTGTCAAGCAAAATGTATTTTTTGCTCGCGCTCAAGGTCATATTCTCACGAATATTGCCTTCCAACTTAACGTTTCCTGTAGCTTCAACGGGTGGATCAGTCTTCTCTTCTTTGCAAGACCACAATGCCAAGCTTAACAAGCAAGTCAATGAAAATAAACGAAATAATTTCATGATAAATATAGGGTTTTTAGTGATTTTTCGAGATAAGAGAGTAAAGATTAAAATTTGTAGCCAAGTGCAAGGGTGAAATACTGCCCGCGTCTGTTTTCAAAGAGTGTCGCGCCTTTTTCATCTTTGTCAAGTTTGCCTTTGCCATTGTTTTTAAAGTCTTCTACAATGCGGAAGGCAGGATTGAGCAACTCTTGTGCGCCAAAGCGAACCTCAAAGCCTTTTCCAAAACCTTTGCTTACGGTCAAGTCCAAAGAATGACGTGGCATTTCATATTGCGAAGGCGAGTCTGTGATGTTTCCGATAGCGAAAAGTCTGCGACCAAAAACATTGTAAAGTACGTTTACTTGCAGTTTCGATTCTTCGTTGTTGTAGAAAATACCGCCATTGATGAGATAAGGAGATTGACCAAACATAATGCGGTTTTTGGGCAATGTGCCTTCGGTAGGCGAGGTAGTGCCATCAAAGAAAGTTATCTTGTCTTGGTTTTTGATGTTAGACACCAAATAAGAGGCGTTCAATACAAAGGTGATGTTTTTGAAGAAGCCTGACGCATTGGCAAAGCCTTTCCTGATTTCTGTTTCTATGCCATACGTTTGCGCATTGTCGGCTTGCAAGAAGCTATAGGTATAAGGTCCGTTGGTGCTAATAATTTGATTTTCTATCGGGTTTTTGAAATATTTGTAGAACGCGCCAAACGTGATAGTTTCCGAAGGCGTAGGATAAAACTCCCAACGCAAGTCCACGTTATTAATGCGTGCCACACCCAAATAAGGATTACCCACTTGAATAGCATCTAAGTTTGGTTCGTAATAGCTAAAACCTACCAATTCTCTAAATTCGGGACGGTTGATGCTCGAAGAGTATGCCAAACGGATAAGCGATTTGTCTGTCAAATTGTAGGTAAGGTTCACAGAAGGCAAGAAACTTGCGATTGCCTTGCCTCCCTTTTTGTTCGTGAAGCCACCGATAGAGTCCAACAAAATCTGTTGGTCGTTGTACTCAAGCCTTGCGCCTACAGACGCGCTAAAGCGTTCTGTGAGTTTGTAATAAAGGCTCGCATAAGGCGCGATGAGCAAATTCGTTGCTTTGTAAGAGTCTGTTTTGTTGTTGGTGATTTCTGTGAAGCCAAAAGCATTGTTTCCATCAGCATTTTGATTAGAAAATAATACTTCAGGCGATGCAGTCAAATCGGTAAGCGGATTGAAGTTAGGAACTTTTGTATAGCCCAAAGTGCGCGAGTTGAAAGTACGGCTCTTATTTTCGGTATAAATGCCTGCGCGGAATTTAGAAGGATTTTCGTTTTCTTCTTTGTCTTCGAGGGCTAATTCATAATTTACGCTCCCTGTGAAAACATACTCATTCAAGCGTGTGAAAAAGCGAGAGTTTTCTCTTGAACTGGGACCCGTAGTCGTGAGTGTAAAGGGCGTTTGAGGGTTGATAGTGCGTGTTTGTAAGTAACGTTTGAAGTCTGGTTCTTGCCTGTGCGTATAACCAAAGCCCGCCAACCATTTGATAACAGAGCGTTCTCCGCCAACATTGTGCTTACCGCTCAACTGCGAACTGTAGATGCTTCTTTGCTCAAAGCGTAATGAACTTTGTCGGTTGATTTGGTTCTCGCCTCCTTGTTCAAAATCTCGCCCTTCGCGTTGCAAAGTTTCTTTCGAACCCATTTGGTTGAAGAAATTGCGGAACTCTATTTTATTGTAGCGGTTGAAAATCACTGACCAGTTGCTAATAGCACTAAAGCGCACATTGTTTGAGGTTGTATTATCTACATAATTTGCATCAATGTCAGTAGGATTAACAGCCAAATCACCATAACGGATATATTTTCCATCAGTTATTTTTTGTTTGGTATTGCTGTAGGCAAGGGCAGTAAGATTGCCAACTTGTGCGTTGCCTATGGTAAACCTACGTCCCATTGTGTAATTCAAGCGCAAATCAGGCGATATATTTTGGTTCGTAATGTTCCAATTATTATTCATTTTGTTGCCCCATTCCGAAGTAGCTCGCAAGCCATTCGTTTCTTGTAGGCGTTTGAAATCTTTAGTATTGGGCATTCCCGCAGGCAAGGCACGCGAGCCGTTGTCGAAGCCTAACATATCGGTAGGGGTACCTTTGTAGGTAAGACCATTTTGAAAAGTAGTGCCAAGTCTAAAACCTGTGCCTACGCCTATGCTTGTAAAATTTTCAGTAGGAGCAAGTTTGGTATATACTTTCACCACGCCACCCGCAAACTCTCCAGGTAACTCGCCTGCTCCAGACTTGTATATCAAAATGCGGTCAATGGCACTGCTGGGCAACATGTCAAACGAAAAAGCGCGAATATCAACCTCCGAACTTGGGGCAATGGCATCATTGAGCATTACCGTATTGTAGCGTTGGCTCAAGCCACGTATCATAATGAAACGGTCATCAAAAATAGAAACCCCTGCGATACGTCTTACCACTTGTGCCGCGTCACGGTCTTGTGTTTTGCTGATTTGCTCGCCTGACATACCTACAGCTACTTGTTCCGCGCCTTTGATTTCAGAAATTACGGCAAGTTCGCCCATAGTTTCTCTTTGCACAGTCAGTACGACCTCGCCTAAAGCATTGGCTTCTGTTTTGAGGTTCACATTCAAGAGCGTAACCTTGCCTGCTTGCACTTGGATACCTTCTATTTTTTGGGTTTGATAGCCTACCATCGTACATACTAAGGTGTAAGTACCCACTTGTACGCCTGTTATTTGGTAGTTGCCTTCCACATCAGCCGATGCGCCAATGGTTGTGTTTTCTAATTGGATAGTCGCTCCTATGAGGGCTTCGTTCAGGGTGCTGTCCATGATTTGCCCTTTGATACTGCCCGTTTGCGCAAAAGCGTTAGAGGCGAACATAAGTGCTATCGTGGCACAGCATAAAAAATGGTAGAACACTTTTTTCATAACAAAAATAAAATACTTTTATGGGTTTAACTCCTTTTTCGAGTGCAAAATTAGAGGGCATTTTCAATCCAAAGGGCAAGGGGCTGTTATCGTTTTTTTAAGTTTCGGTAAAGTTGTAAGGCAAAATCCGCTGTTTTGGTAACATTGCCGTAATACGTTTGTATAAACCCCAAACACCATAGAAATACCTTGCGAAATCCATAAAAACCAAATAAAATTTTGAAAAATAGCCTTTTTGCCACTGCATGAAAACAAGCATAAAACATTGTGCTTTATTTGACTATTCAAAATTCCACACTTGCATAAAAAAATGCTACCTTTGCGCCAAAAAAACGAAGTATGAGGAAAATGTACTTGATAGGGCTTTTGCTTGTGTGCGTAGGCTTGGGCAACTGTGCCGATTCAGGCAAGGACACGAAAATAGTAGGCAAGTGGCGTTTGGTCTTTGACCGTGTGGCTTGCCTGCAAAATATGCCCGAAAAACAACGCAAAGCCTTTGACGCCCAACCCAAAGCCCAACAAGACGCTATTTTGAAAGAAATTGCCGAGCAAGTGGAGCGCGATAATTGGATAGAATTTCGTGCCGACCAATCTTTCGAACAAGTCCTGCTCGAAGGCGAAACGAAGCACATGGGCAAATGGGAAATCAAAGGTGGAGGCACACAGATTTTGTTCAAATGGCTCAAAAATGCCAACGACAAAACGCCTCAACGCGAAACATGCAAAATCATTCGTTTAGAAAAAAATGCCTTGATTCTGCAAACCAACCACGCCAAAACACGCACTTTGTCATTCGTGCCTCATAGCAGAATCAAAGACAAAAAAGCCTCCACCAAAACAAATCCTAAAGCCCAAAGCAAATCATGAAAAGTGTTGTAGTGATTGGATATTCGGGGCATGGCTTGGTGGCTTGCGATATATTGCAGGCAAGCGGAAGGAAGTTAGGCGCGTATTGTGATAGCAACGAAAAGGAGCTAAACCCTTTCGAATTGCCTTATTGGGGCGTAGAAAATACGACTGAAAACATAGCTCGCCTACAAAACCACGACTATTTTGTGGCAATAGGCGACAACCTCATCAGGCGCAAAATCATTCTGCACCTTTCGGCTGTCTTGCAACCGCCCATACAAGCCATTCACCCCCAAGCTATAGTAAGTAGTCATACGCAGATAGAAGCAGGAGTCATGTTAGGCGCGAATTGTGTGGTAAATGTGGCAAGCAAAATAGGCATAGGTACGATTTGCAACACGGCAAGCATCATAGAACACGAATGTGTGATAGGCAATTTTTGCCATATCGCGCCAAGTGCAGTGCTTTGTGGCAACATCACGGTAGGTGATGGCACATTCATAGGGGCGAATGCGGTTATCAAACAAAACATTCGCATAGGGCGCAATGTTACCATAGGCGCGGGTGCGGTAGTCTTGAGCGACTTACCCGACCACGCTATCGTGGTGGGAAATCCTGCCAGAATAAGGTAATCAATCCAAAAAAATATGAAAATTATCAAAGAACTCGCCTATCTTGTGATTGCGTTTGATGAGGGGCAACGCATACTTTACAACACTTGGGTAGGCAAGAATGAAAACATCAACAAAGAGGAAATTAAGGAAACGATTTTGGCTTATACCGAAGCCGTACACTTGTGCAAGCCTGTTTTTTGTTTGGCTGACGATACCCAGCGCGTTTTTACTTACGGCACTGCTATTCAAAAATGGGTAGCGGAAACCATAGCCGAAGCCTACAAAGCGGTAGGCGTAGAAAAAGCCGCTATTGTGATGCCAAGTGATTTTATTGCGCAACTCTCCACAGAACAAGTAGGCGAGGAGGCAGGCGAGTTGCCGTATCAACTGCGTTTTTTTGACGACAAAGCCACCGCCTTGAAATGGTTTTAACACTGTTTACGCCTTGCCTACATATTCGTTTGGGTAGGCAAGGTTTTTAATGCAAACGGACAATGTGTGAAGTTCAAGTGATTTTTATTGCGCAAATGCTATAGCATGGTTGCGCATTTGTTGTATCATGGAGGCGAGTCCATTGGCGCGTTTCATCGTGAGTTGCGCTCCTAAGCCAATTTTATCAAAAAAGTACAATTCTGCCTCTATAATTTGTTGAGGCGTACAGCCCGATAAAACGCGCAACAAGAGGCTTATCATGCCACGCGCTATTTGCGCCTGTTTGTCGGAGTCAGCTTGGTACATAACCTTGCCTGCCTCGAAGGTAGCATCAAGCCAAACATTGGATAGACAGCCTTTGATACGGCGTTCATCTGTGCGGAAGTCTTCGGTAAGTTCAGGAAGTTTCTTGCCTAAGTCAATCAGGTAAGCATATTTATCTTCCCAATCATCAAAAAGCTCGAATTCTTCTATAATTTCATTTTGAATTTCAGTAATGGACATGGAAGGGTGGGGGAAGGGTGGAAAGGTAGAAGGGTGGAAAGGTGGAAGGGTAGAGGGGTGGAAAGGTGGAAAGGTTGAAGGGTGGAAAGGTTGAAGGGTGGAAGGGTGGAAGGGTTGAAGGGTGGAAGGGTGGAAGGGGAGAGGTGTGTGTAGTTTTTTTACAAAATTACGCTGTTTTGTAGAAAGGTTGCATCTGCTTTGAAAAACTTTTTTATCTTTGTGAAAATAAAAATATCCTATCTTCTAAAAATATGACTCATCTTACGCAAGCCCAAGAGTCGCGCAATGCCATAGAACGCCTCTATGTCGAGATGCGCCACATTGTCTATCGCGGTTCGTATCGTCCCAATGGCATTTCAGGCAAGGCTCTCCGCGAAATGTTGCTTACTCTTAGCCCCGAAATCTACGGCTCTATGAAAGACATGGAAAAGGTAGAACTCGATGGTCTTGCCTACGTCATAGAACGCTTGCCCAAAGGCATCGAGGAATGTAGGTTCATCAAACTCATTTCGGAAGAAGGCTACCAAAATTCGACCTCGTTTGATGTGCTTATCCCGCCCAAGCGTGTACGAAATTGCTACCGCATAGACCGCGAAAGAATGTGCATCGAAGTTACGCGAGGCAGAAGCGAAATATATGACATTCTCACACATCTTACTTTCCTGAACAACGAAGCCGAGAAAATCCGCAGGCGAGCCTTTGATGACAAAGGGCAAAAAATACGCGAATGGGTAAAATTGGAGGAAATCATTGCAGGAGATGTAAAAATAAGCTCCGAAAACAAAGAAAAAGCGATTGCTTACCTAAGCACTTTGTTAGGGCGCACTTTTGCCGAAACGCAAATAGCCTTCAACCGCTTCGAGTCAGACGATAATAACAAGGGGCTTTTCCATGTCGTGTATTGGTTGGGCAAAATTTCTGCTGAAGCAGAATTCGAAGCACGAGAGCGTGAAATTAGTTTCTCGCCTTCCCTACGCGAAAGGCTTGGCAGGCACATTTACGGCGAAAAATGGGCGCAAAATATCAAAAATGCCTTAGTAGAAAGTGGTTTGCAACATCGCCCTCTGCACATCATTAGCGCGAATCCGCACAGCGTCATGAACAGCTTGTATGCGTATGCGGCTTTGGAAGATGTGATAGTAGAAAAGCCAGAGTCTTTAGAAGATTTGGTATTGATGATGCGCCAACCCAATCACAAGCCTTGGCAGGCAAGGGTAGAAACGTATGCCTTGCAAAATGGTATGCAAGTTTTGAAAGACAATCTCGGTACGAACCTTGTCGTGCAACTCTTTGATACTGAAAAGATTGACCTAAATGCCTTGCCTATAGAAGTGCCTTGCAACAAAGAGCTTGTAGAAAAAGACAAGCCTGTGCTGATAGTGATGGATTATGCGTTTGGCGAACAAGCCTATGAAACTATGGACGAGCTATTGAAGCCTATCCAAACAACGAAAGGCGAGCTAAAAATGCCTATTGCTTCTATTTCTATTATGGGCAAAGCGGGTATATTGTGTGGCGAAAAGGGCGATATTATGATTCCTGATGCGCACATCTTCGAAGGCACTGCCGATAATTATCCTTTCAAAAACGACTTCAAAAAGAAGGATTTTGAGGGCAATGGCGTTGATGTTTTCGAAGGAGCTATGATAACCGTTTTAGGAACGTCCCTACAAAACCGCGATATTTTGGAGTATTTCAAAGACTCGTCTTGGCAAGCTATAGGTTTGGAAATGGAAGGGGCGCACTATCAAAAAGCCATTCAAGCCGAGTCTCGCATACGTGGCAATATCAAACGCGAGGTAGTGTTGCGCTATGCCTATTATGCTTCGGACAATCCTTTGCTGACGGGTAGCACATTGGCATCAGGCAGTTTGGGAACTATAGGCGTGAAACCAACATACCTTATCACTTGCAAAATCTTAGCAAAAATTTTCCACGCATAAAGTAAAAGGAGGCTGTCCGAAAAGATAGCCTCCTTTTTTGTATTTATACTATGCCGCTTCCAATACCATAGGGCGAACTACCAAACCATTCATGTCATCAATGAGGCGCATTTGGCACGCCAAACGACTTCCTTCGGGTACGTTTGGGAGCGTGTCGAACATATCCCACTCCGCGCTGGAGGCTTCCATAAATGCCTCTCCTTCAATCACTTGCACGTGGCAAGTAGCGCACAACGCCATACCGCCACAAGTAGCGGGTATGCTGTATTCGCTTGCCTTTAGCACTTCCATAAGGCTAAGGTTCATGTCTGTTGGCACTTCGATAGGAGTGCGCGTGCCGTTGGCTTCTTCTACGAAAATGGTTATCATGAGGACTTAGATGTTAGTTGTTAGATGTTAGTTGTTAGATGTTGGTTGTTAGATGTTGGTTGTTAGTTGTTAGATGTTGGTTGTTAGATGTTAGATGCCAAGCAATCAACAGCTAAAATATAATATGAACTAACATCTAACATCTACAGACTAACATCTATTATCCAACATCTAAAAGTATTAAAATCCTTGTACGCCGTTTACAGTGGTATATTTGAGGGTAAATTTTTGACCGGGGAATACTACTTTGTAGGCACTTTGCGCCATGAGAGCCGCCTCGTGGAAACCGCACAAGATAAGTTTTAGCTTGCCTGCATACGTATTAATGTCGCCAATGGCATAAATGCCTTTTTCGCTGGTAGCATAATCAAAGGTATCTACTACTATAGCGTTCTTGTCTAAGTTCAAGTTCCACTCGCCTATAGGTCCCAACTTGGGGCTAAGACCATACAAAGGCACGAAAGCATCTCCCGCAAGGCGGATAATCTCGCCTGCTTTGTTCTTCACGTGTAAGGCTTCGAATTTTGCCTCGCCTTCTAAGGCGTGTAATTGCGTGCTAAGGTGCAATGAAATCTTGCCTGCTTCAGCAAGGTGCATTACTTTCTCTGCCGAATCGGGTGCGCCTCTGAAACCTTCGTTTCTATGCACAAGCGTAACATGAGAAGCTACATCTGTCAAGTAAATAGCCCAATCCAAAGCCGAGTCGCCTCCGCCTGCCAAAATCACGTGCTTATCACGATACACTTCAGGGTTTTTGATGATGTAGGCAAGCCCCTTGTCTTCGTAATACTCGATGTTGTCCAATTCGGGTTTTCTTGGTTCGAAACAGCCCAAACCGCCTGCAATCGCAATCACTTTGGCGTGTACTTCTGTTCCTTCATGAGTGCGCACTTTGAACGCGCCATCTTCCAATCTTTCCAATTCCTCGACGCGCTCGCCTAAGGTAAAAGTAGGCTCGAAGGGCTTGATTTGCGCCATCAATTTATCTACTAACTCTTGTGCCAAAATGGTAGGATAGCCCGGAATATCATAAATGGGCTTTTTGGGATAAATCTCTGAAAGTTGTCCGCCTACTTGGGGCAAATAATCCATCACGTGGCAACGCATCTTGAGCAAGCCTGCTTCGAACACAGCAAATAGTCCAACGGGACCTGCGCCAATTATGCAAATATCGGTTTGTATCATGGGGGAAATGGGTGGAAGGGTTGAAGGGTAGAAGGGTGGAAGGGTTGAGGGGTGGAAGGGTAGAAGGGTTGAGGGGTGGAAGGGTTGAGGGGTAGAATAATATAGCTTACTTTATAAGGCTACCAACATCTAACATCTCACAACCAACATCTTATACCTAACATCTCACTCTTTTCTTTCCCCGCAAAATTAGGAATAAAAATTTGTTTTAACAATAGTTAGTGTAGCAACTAATTAGGTAAAAATAGGATTATTCCAAGTTTTTATAAATTTTTTCAAGAATTTCTTTAAAATGTTCGAAGTCGGCTTGTGTCATGTTCTTCCATGCTTGTTGCCTGATGAGGTCAATCTTAGGCGAGATGTCCTGCACTTTTTGCGTGCCTTCGGTAGTGAGGCAGACTACAAACTTACGGCGGTCTTCAGTGTCTAAGTTCCTTTGTAACAAGCCTTTATCTACCAAAAGGTCGATGATGCGCGTCAGCGTAGGCGCGTCTTTGTTCACAAGTTCGGCAAGGTCGCTTTGGCTACAGCCACTCACTTCGTTCAGCTTTTTCAGTACAATCCATTGGTCGACAGTGATGCCAAATTTTTGGAGTTTGAATTGTGTTTGGGCATATTGTTTTATCCGCTTCGAGGTACGCTCCAGCAGGAGAGAATAAGCGTTGAAATGTTGATTAGAATCCATAGTGCAAAGTTAGGTGTTTTTAAGGGCATTTTAAAATGCCTTGCGCGGGCAGGGTAGGCGAGGAAAAAACAGTTTATTAGGTTATTTTTATTTTTTGCCTATCTTTGCGCTATGTTTACACATTCCATTGAAGCCCCTATCTTGGTTATCCATTTTAAGGAAAACCTGACTATGCCCACGCTTGATGCCGAGTTGCAACAAATCATAGAAAACGCCATCGAGCAAGGGATTTTGCATTGTGTGATAGACCTTGAGGGCGTTCAATACGCCAATAGTTCAGGTATAGGAATCTTGATGCGCATTTTGGCAAAGTTCCGCAATGCCAATGGCGAGGCTATGCTCGTTAGTCCTTCTACGCATTTGCAAAAGCTCTTGATAATCACCAAGTTAAGTGCTATATTCTCTGTTTTTGAAACCCTCGAAGAAGCCAAAAAAGCCATTTTAGGATAACCCTATGAAACGAATTGCACTTGTTTTGTTGTTGTTGATTGCCTTGCCTGCGGGCGCGCATGAGTGCTGGATTGCCTGCCAAAAGTATGTACTTGCGGTAGGCGAGATGCTTCGTATCTCTTTGCACGTAGGCGAGAATTTCGAGCCTGAACGCTGGAAAGGCAACATAAAATGGCTCAAGCTGTATGCAGGCAAGGAAAGCCTCGACTTGTTGCCAAAACTCGACACCGCGACTTCGAGCCTTGCCTACCCCGCGCAAAAGGAAGGCACGCAGTTGATAGCCCTGCAAAGCCATACGAAATTTATTCGTTTGGAAGCGGATAAGTTCAATGCTTACCTGCTCGAAGATGGCTTGGCGGACATTGCGGAATGGCGCAAAAAAAACGGACAAACCGACAAAGAAGGTACAGAAATGTATGAGCGTTGCAACAAAGCCTTGTTTCAAGTAGGCAAGAAATTAACCAATGCTTACAAACAAAAAATAGGCTTTCCTTTGGAGATTGTTTTGTTGCAAAATCCGTATCAGCAACCCGAAAAACTACAAGCACAGCTTTTGTTTCAAGGAAAACCCTTGCCTAATCATTTGTGCAAAGTTTGGTACAGAGAGGCAGGCAAGACTACCCTCGCGGACATGAAAACAGACGCGAAAGGAATGGTACAATTTGACTTGAAAAAAACAGGCAAGTATATGTTGAGTGCTGTGAAAATGATAGCCCACGACAAACCCACCGAAGCGCAATGGCACAGCTATTGGGCTAATTATACATTTGGGAGTGAATGAGTGAGGGAGTGAATATGTGAGTGAGT
>RDXI01000079.1 GCA_004292795.1 Bacteroidota bacterium
ACCTGAACGCCTCGCGTTTCCAGCGTATCCGAGTCGCCTACGCGCACCCGCAGTTGATTGTCGTTGATGCCTGACCTCGCCCATGTCTTGAAGGGTTTGCCATTGGCATTTTGCTTGCCTGCCACTTGGACAGAAGCACCTGAAAAAGATTGTACTTCTTGTTTTGCATAGCCCACAACGACCACTTCGCTCAACATTTTGCTATCCTCTTCTAAGGCAACCTCAATGCGGGTTTGGTCTTGCACCGCGATTTCTTTGGTTTGGTAGCCAAGAAGCGAAAAAATAAGCGTTGCGCCTTTCGAAACACTGATGCGATACTCGCCTTCAGCGTCAGCTACTGTTCCCATGGTTGTACCTTTGATAAGAACAGTAGCACCGGGGAGCGGTTCTTTGTTGCTGTCAGTAACCTTGCCTGTGATGACGCGCTCTTGCGCAAAGGCAATGGAAGAAACGAGCAGTACAAAAAATACTGCCAAAAGAGTTGAAATTTTATTCATAGCTTTATTTTGGATTGGGTTGGTTATCCAAAACAAATGTAGCTACTTTTTTCGAGAAAACAACACTTTTGTTCCAAAAAAAACAACCCTCCAAAGATACAAAATCCTTGAAGGGTTGAAGAATAGGGCTTCGCAAAAGTACGACTCTTACAAACTCCAGTATTGCATTTGTTGGATTTTGTAGCGATAAATGCCTTTCACGTCTATCAAAACGGCATGACGGCGCGTGATAGATTTGAAATAGGTTTCGTCTAAGTCCAAATATTCGCGGTGATTGACGGCTACGATAACCGCGTCATAGTCCTTGCCTGCTTCTGCCACCAAGCCAAAGCCATATTCTTCTTGCAATTCATGGCTATCCGCGTGAGGGTCTATCACTTCCACGTGGACATTAAATTCCTTCAATTCGCGGATAATGTCCGCTACTTTGGAGTTACGAATGTCTTGTACGTTTTCTTTGAATGTTGCACCCATTACCAACACTTTCAAGGCAGTAAGGTGTTTTTCGGAGTTTTTGAGCATCAATTTCAAGCAATTCGAGGCAATGTATGCCGCCATGCCATCATTGATATTGCGCCCACTCAAAATTACATTCGGATTATGCCCCAACTTGCTTGCTTTGTAGGTAAGGTAGTAAGGATCAACACCTATACAATGCCCGCCTACAAGCCCAGGGGTAAATTTCAAGAAATTCCATTTTGTACCTGCCGCCGCCAATACTTCGTAAGTATTGATGCCCATACGGTTGAAAATCATTGAAAGCTCGTTCATCAAGGCGATATTAAGGTCGCGTTGGGTATTTTCAATAATTTTTGCGGCTTCGGCAACTTTGATGCTGGAGGCTCTATGTACGCCTGCGCTTACCACAAGCTCATACGTCTTGCCTACCGTTTCCAATGTTTCAGCATCACAACCCGACACTACTTTTACTATAGTAGCTAAGGTATGTTCTTTATCTCCAGGGTTGATGCGTTCAGGCGAGTAGCCCACTTTGAAATCCACACCAAACTTTAAACCCGACTCGCGCTCCAACACAGGCACGCAGTCTTCTTCCGTACAACCGGGATATACCGTTGATTCATACACCACATAATCCCCTTTTTTCAAAACCTTGCCTACTGTAGTAGAAGCAGACAAAAGAGGCTTCAGGTCAGGGCTATTGCTATTATCTATAGGAGTTGGCACAGCTACCACAAAAAAGCGGGCTTCGCGCAATACATCGAGGTCATGGGTAAAATATATATCACAGCCTTCAAATTCCGAGCTATCGAGTTCGCCACTGGGGTCTTCTTGGCGATTAAGCATTTCAATACGTTGTGGATTGATGTCAAAACCAATCACACGCAACTTTTTAGCAAATGCAAGTGCCACAGGCAAACCCACATAGCCTAAGCCTATTACTGCAAGGGGGTATTCTTTGTTTTGTAGTTGTTGATACATGGCGCAAAATTAGTGAAAAAAGCACACAACAAAAAATATTGGGTTTCTTTGTGTTTTTTGTAGGCAAGGAAACCACAATCAATATAATTATTTGAAGAAAAAAATGTACTTAATTTATAATTCACAAAAAAATTAAGTGTGTGCTTGCACATACTCAATACACAAAAGATAAAGTGCGTGCAAGCACGACTTTATTCACAAAAAAAATAAAGTGAGCGCACAGCACTCACTTTATTTAACCAATCTAACATAAGCAAAGTATTTCGCTTACACCCTTTATCCAAGGGATTTTTCAAAATGTTTTACAACAGTGCAAAAGTAGGTAAACTTTTCCTAAAAAAAAAATAACCTTACAATTTTAAGGTTGTAAGGTTTGTTAAAAAAAGTGATTATATGGACAAAAATCTTGTTTTTGGGTTCATTGGGATTTCCAATGGTTATATGGTTTTGTTGTTTTATATAGTGGCAAAGGTTATACCAAAAAAACTAACTTGCTCATTATCAAATACTTACCTTAAATCAGTAATTCAAAGTGTATCAAAACCGTACACTTTTCGCGCTAAGAGTGTTCGTTTCTTGTACGTTTTAACAATTTTTAACAAAAGAGGACTATAACGCGCCATGTAATATGCGAGGTTTGCACAACAAAAAACTTCAAACAAAACATATAAAGGCTATCTTTGCACAAAAATTACTTTGTAAACTATGCGTGTTTTCAAATTTGGCGGGGCTTCTATCAAAGACGCGCCTTCTGTGCAGAATATACAACAAATCATCAAACAATTTGGGCAAGGGCAACCGCTTGTCGTGGTAGTGTCGGCTATGGGCAAAACGACCAACGCATTGGAGGCTATCCTACAAGCCTTTTGGGAAGGGGACGACTATGAAGCCTTGATTCAAAGCCTCCAAGAATACCACACCAAAATAGCGCAAGGCATTTTTTGGGATAAGAAAAATCCTATTTTCGAAGAGCTTGCGCAATATTTCCAAACCTTGCGCCAAACCCTTGTACGCGACACGAAAACGGTTTTCAATGAACTGTACGACCAAGTGGTAAGTGTAGGCGAGTTGCTTTCTTCGGTCATTGTGGCGCGTTCTCTACAGCACGAAGGGCTACAAGTCATGTGGCAAGATGCCCGCGAGATTATCAAAACAGACAATAATTGGCGCGAAGGCACGGTGGATTGGAAAGCTACGCAAAAGTGCATCAACAAAATATTGCTCCCATTGCTGAAAGACAAACAAATTGTGCTAACGCAGGGCTTCATAGGCGGAACGCCTGACAAAAAAACGACTACTTTGGGGCGTGAAGGCTCGGATTATTCCGCCGCGATATTGGCGCATTGCCTCAAGGCAGAGTCACAAACAATTTGGAAAGACGTGGCAGGTGTGTTGAACGGAGACCCAAAGCGCGTGCCTGATGCCCAACTTTTCGCGCAACTTTCCTACCAAGAAGCTGCAGAAATGACCTATTACGGGGCTTCGGTTATTCACCCCAAGACGATTGCGCCCTTGCGCGAGAAGGTTATTCCGTTGTATGTCAAGTCTTTCCTACAGCCCCAAAAATCGGGTACGTGCATCAACAGCGTGCAAGCGCATAAGTTTGTGCCTGCCATTATGTATAAGGAAAAACAAGTGTGGATACGCTGGACGCACAAGGATTTTGCTTTTCTGAGCGAAGCGCAGATAGGCGAGATACTACAACAAGCCCACGAAGCACAAACATTCGTGTATGCCATGCACCGCGAAGCATTTGCGTTGCAAATATGCACAGACCAACGCCCCGAAAAGGTGGAAAAATTGATACAAGCCACGAAAGCGGATTTTACGGTAGTGATTGAGGAAGGCGTGGAACTCTTGACTGTGAAGGGAGGCGAGTCTGCCTTTACCCAAAAACTTACCGAAAACCGCATCAAACTTTGGGAAACCCAACAAGCCAACTGGTATCAGGCAATTTTGAGAAACCAATAAATATGACTCAAGAAAATATTATTTCGAAAACTATAGACTTCGTGCAAGAAACCTTGCGAGGGGCAGAAGGCGGACACGATTGGTGGCACATTCAGCGCGTTTGGCGTTTGGCAAAGAACATAGCCGAGCAAGAGGAAAACGTAGATGTGTTGGTGGTGGAGTTGGGAGCTTTGTTGCATGACATTGCCGACTCAAAATTTCATGGAGGTGATGAGAGCATTGCGCCACGCAAGGCGCGGGCTTTTCTGGAGTCGCTGTCGGTAGGCGAGGACATCATTCGGCACGTGGAAAATATCATCTTGCACATTTCGTTTAAAGGTGGCAATTTTGAGCGCACCTTTAGCTCGCCTGAATTGAGCGTTATCCAAGACGCGGATAGGTTAGATGCGTTGGGCGCAATAGGCATAGCCCGTACTTTCAATTATGGCGGTTTCAAAAATCGTGAGATTTACAACCCGAACATCAAGCCCAACCTGCACATGACGAAGGAGGAGTATAAAAATAGCCAAGCTCCTACTATCAATCATTTTTATGAAAAATTGCTTTTGTTGCAAGACCACATGAACACCGCCACAGGCAAGAAAATGGCTATGCACCGCCATCAGTTCATGGAGCAGTTTCTGCATGAGTTTTACCAAGAATGGGACGGAAATTTGTAAAACCTTATCAAAAAAAAACTTTCAATGATGAACACTTTACGCTTTATGTGTGGCGTTTGGCTTTGTGTGGCTTTGCATGGCACAGCCTTTGCCCAACACGACACTACTACGAATGGCATTGCGCGACTTTTGGCAGGCTTGCCTATAGAGGCAGGCGGTTTTGAGAAAATAAGTGCGAGCCAGCACACCAAAACGCACTACACCGAGTTTGAGAAGGCGTGGAAAACGCTTACCGAAAAACGCTTAGACAAAATGCGAAAATGGCACGCGCAAGAGCTTTCGGAATGGAAAACCAATACGTACAATTTGTTTTATCCGTTCAGTGGTCCCGACTTTCTCAATGCCTTCGAGCTTTTTCCCAATGCCGACAACTACATTATGTTTGGTTTGGAGGCGGTGGGCAACTTGCCTACCAAAGACCAGCTCAAGGATTGGTATTTGAATAGCTATTTGACAGGTGTTCGAAATGGTTTGTCTGAAATTTTTAGCCGAAATTATTTCATTACTTCGCGTATGAGTGGTGCGTTGAATGGGCAGGTAAAAGGCGTTTTGCCTATTTTGGCGGTGTTTTTGGCACGAACAGGCAACGACATCATCAACATTCAAAAGGTGTATTTGCAAAAAGATGGCAAGACTTTAGACAAGCCTTTGGGCGATAAGAGTTCATATCTTTTTTCAGGTTTGCACATCATTTTCAAAAATCCAAGCAGGGAAGTTACCCAACATATTTATTATTTCAGCGTTGATGTGTCTGATGGAGCTATAGCGCAACGTACTGACTTACAGCAGTTTATCAAAAACACACCGAACAAGGCTACTTTTATCAAATCGGCATCTTACCTACTGCACACCGAAAATTTTAGGACAGTGCGAAAATTGGTGCTTGACGAAAGTATCGCGGTGTTGCAAGATGATACAGGCGTGCCGTACAAGCATTTCTTGCCTGCTGTGTGGGAAACGAAGCTCTATGGCAAATACGCCAAACCCATTGCAGATTTCAATTATGGCTATCAGCCCGACCTGAACCAAAAATTTATACAAGACGCTTCGAACATCAAACCCATTGATTTTACGTTTGGGTATCATTGGTGGACAGACAAAAGCAGTATTTTGTACTTCAAGCGAAAATAAAAATCTCCCACAAGGCGAATGTTTGCGGGGGGATTTTTAATCTTGCCTACTATTTTTTCTTTTCTAACAAGCCAAACACAGTTTGTTTGAGTATAACACTCAAACGCAAATGTTCCGCGACTGCTACGCCAAAGGCGAATGACCGCGCTAAACCCAACCAAGCTCCATTTCACGCTGAAATGGAGCTTTTGTAATTTTTTGATACTTGAAAAGGCAAAAGATAGCCAAAGCAAAAGAAGCGGGTAAAAAAAAGAAGCGGGCTTTTCTACAGACCACTTTTTTTATGCTATTTTTGCATATCTTAGTACAAGTCCCTTGATTGATATGCCCGTTCAAACCCTTGCCGAATACCTCGAAGCCCTTTCTACGGCAGAAACCCAAGCCCAAAAAGCCGAAATCGCCACGCAAATAGCCAAACTGTTGAATGATGAAGGCGACTATCCTCAAGCGCAACGCTACGCAGAAGACGCGCTTTCGGTTGCCTTGCCTACCCACGCAGGCGAGGCGCACTATCAGCGTGCAAGAGCGTTGTTTATGCAAGAAGAATTGGAGGCTACGAAGGCAGAGGTAGGCAAGGCGATTGCGTCCTTCGAGCAAAATGCACAGCCCCACGAAGTAGGCAAGTGCTACAATATGCTCGGCGCACTCTATACGAATGTGCATAAATTCGCGCCTGCACTCGAAAATTTTGAGCAAGCTATAGAATGTAATGAAACAAGCCAAAACTACGACCAACTTGGGCGCGTGTTTGCGCATTTGGCTGTTTTTGTGCGCTTGGCTATGCCCGCTAAAAACATTCCTGTTTTTTACCAAAACCTCTTGGCGGAAGCCTCGCCTGCTCGACAAGGCTATGTGCATCAAAACTTGGGCGTGTTTCATAGGCAAGAACATGAAGACGACAAAGCCTTGCCTGCCTTCGAAACGGCTTTCGCGTTGTTGAAAGACCAACCTTTGACGTTTGGTCGAGGCGAACTTGCCTACCAACTTGCCTCCCTCTATGACCTGAAGGGCGAAACCAACAAGGCGTATCATTTTTATTTGGAAGCCTTAGCCCTGTCCCTCGAAGAAGAAAAGCCCGAAAGAGTCGAACTGATTTTATATTATTTCTCACACGCTTTGGAGGAAGTGCAAGATGTTGAAATGTCGTATCGCGCCCAAGTCTTGATAGCGAAAGCTGAAGAAATGGGCTACAGAATTACGCCTACAGAAGGACACACCGACTCGAACTCGCCTGAAGAAACAGAAGATGTTGCGCTCAAGGTGGACTTTGCGGATAAATTGGCGGAAGTAGCTCTTTTGGAAAAAGAATTTTCTGCTGAACAACTGCAAAAGCAATACACCGAAACAGAAGACATTGAAATTGGTCTTATTTTGCTGAAAAAACTGCTCAATCAATACAACAATGCGTGGTTTGGTAGGAAAGGCAAACTCAAGAACTACGAGGACGCAAAGGCACAAGTGTTGCAAGACATTGCTACTAAATTGGCAAACCCTGAAATAGATGCAACCAAAAAAGAAATATTGGAGAAGGTAAAAAAAGAATTACTTTAATTTTTTTTTCAATATGGCAAAACGTGATTGGAAACCCCGAAATACCAAAGTTTTCATACTTGGTTTGGGTTTGGAAGATTGGGACGACCCCAATGACCCCATTGGACATCGAGATGCTGTCCTGCACAAGTTTTTCAGAAAAAGCGGTGTGCCTGGTGAACAGAACATTCATATCGGTAATGAAGGTGGCGACCGCGACAGTATTCTGGAGTTCTTGCCTGATTTTTTGGCGGACTCTGACGAAGATACGTTCTTCATTTTCTACTATGCGGGGCATGGCGAAGGTGTGGAAGAAAGTGAGTATGACTACGACCTTTATTTTTGCCACCCTGACGAAGATTTGGACTCGTTTACGCTGGCTGACCTTGTGGAAACCATCGAGGGCAATTTCAATGGCTACAATGTTTTGATGATAGCCGATTGTTGTCAATCAGGCAATATTGCGCGTTTTGCGGAAACTGCTGAAACAGAGTTTTATTATGCAGGGCTGACTTCTGCCCTTGCTACAGAGAGTTCTACAGGCGCGTGGACTTTTACGGATTGCTTGCTCGAAGCCCTGTATGGCAAAAGCCATTTGGATAGAGATGATGATGGTACTATTTCGTTGGCAGAATTGGCGAAATATGCCAAAGAACAGATGCGCGAAATAGAAAATCAAAAATCGGATTTCGGGCATGGCGAAAACTTCGACCCCGATGTGCGCTTGGCTGTAATACGCGAATAAACTCCCCTAACAATGTCTGCTCTCTATATCCACATTCCTTTTTGTACGCAAGCCTGTTATTATTGCGACTTTCATTTCAGTACGAACCTTAGCCAAAAAGGGCTTTTGGTCGATTGTATTTGTAAGGAATTGGAGATGAGGGTGGGAGGGTGGAGAGGTGGAGAGGCGGAAGGGTTGAGGGGTGGAGAGATGGAAAGGTGGAGGGGTGAGCAGATTTACAAAAAAAATATGCCAATTTATCTCCCCACTCTACCACCCTTCTCTCTTTCCCCCTTTCCACCCCTCAACCCTTCCACCCTTCCGCCCCTCAACCCTTCTACCCTTCTACCCCTTAACCCTTCCACCCTTCTACCCCTCAACCCTTCCACCCTTCCCTCCCTTTCCTCCCTTTATTTCGGCGGTGGTACGCCTTCGTTGTTGGGGGCAGGCGAGTTGCACCAAATTTTTCAGACCATTCACCGCTTGTTTGAGGTAGAAAAAGAGGCAGAAATAACCCTCGAAGCCAATCCGAATGACTTGACTGCCGAAAAATTGGCTCTCTTTCGAGAAGTGGGCATCAATCGGTTGAGCATTGGCATACAGTCATTCCATGAGCCCCACCTGAAAATGCTGAACCGCAACCACAACCGCGAAGACTCGTTTGCTTGTTTGGAGCGAAGCAGGCAAGCGGGTTTCGAGAAATTTACGCTTGACCTTATTTATGGGATTCCTGCACCCTCACACGACATTTGGGCAGAGGATATGCGCCTCGCGGTGGGTATGGGTGTCAATCATATTTCGGCTTACGCCCTCACGATTGAGCAAAAAACGGTTTTTGGGCAGTGGGTAGGCAAGGGCAAAATGGAAATGCCCAACGAGAACTTTCAGGCGGAACAAATGGAAATGCTGATGGATTTCTTGCCTGCGCAAGGCTTTGAGCAATACGAAATTTCTAACTTTGCCAAAAATGAGGCGTACTCGCGCCACAATACGCATTATTGGAAAAAGGGCGCGTACTTGGGCGTGGGTCCGAGTGCGCACTCTTACAACGGGCAGGCGAGGCAATGGAATGTGAGCAACAACGCGCTGTATATCAAGCAAATACAGGCGGACATCTTGCCTGCAGAAACCGAAATTTTGTCCGAAACAGACCACCAAAACGAGTATATCCTTACCTCCCTACGGACTAAGTGGGGCTGTGATGTGCAGATTTTTGCAGACTCGCCTACCCACCAACGCACTCTCGAAAGGCTTGTCGAGCAAGGCTTTTTGACTATGGAAAATAACTTTGTCTATCTTACCCGCGCAGGCAAGCTCTTGGCTGATGCCATTACCGAAAAATTGTTGTTTTGAGTTTGCATTTTTTGAAAAATAATAGCAAACGCGCTTATATTGAGCATACACTTCGCGCAAACCTAACTTTTTTATACCCTTGTAAGGGTATTTTTAAAATTCTCGAAAAATACAACTACTTGATTTTAAGTGATTTATGTATTTGTTAAATTTTTAATCATTTGGAAGTGCGGGAAATGTTTTTTAGTTTTGCCAACATTGTTTTACTATTTTACTTAATTCTATGCAAGCATCAGAAACAAAATTACAAAGGATTCTCGAAGGCACTAATCAATATGTTGTACCTCTTTTTCAAAGGGCTTATAGCTGGGATAGAAAAGAATGGAGTATGCTATGGGAAGATATATTTGAACTATGCGAAACAGACAGTGAAAAAAGGAGACCACATTTTATAGGTTCTATGGTAACCATGCAAACTGTTTCTGTTCCTGAAGGCGTAGCAAAGTATCTGCTTATAGATGGGCAACAACGCTATACAACTATTTTATTGCTGTTATCTGCTTTGCGTGATGTTGCCTTGCGCAATAATGATGAACGTTTTGCAAATGAAATCAAGAAAAGATTTCTTGTAAATGAGTTTGAACAAGGTTCAGACTTTTACAAACTACAACCTACTCAGACGGATAGAAAAACATTTCACAATATCATAAATACTGAACCATTTGATGAAGATACAAAAATAGCTAAGGCGTATCGTTTCTTTGAACGAAAATTAAGCTCAAGCAAAATAGATTTCCAAAACCTGAAACAGGTTGTAACATCTTATCTATCAGTTGTTAGCATAGTATTAGATTCTGATGATGACCCTCATTTAGTTTTTGAAAGCCTCAATGCTAAAGGAAGAAGCCTTACCCAAAGCGATTTGATGCGAAATTATTTTTTTATGAGAATAAATGCAAATGATCACGAAACACTGTATCAAAAATACTGGTTTCCTATGGAAAGTGCATTGGGAGATAAGCTTAAAGATTGTGTAAGGCATTATCTTATGAAAGATATGGGTTTTGTGAAAGAATCAGAAGTCTATTTTACACTAAAAGATAACATAACTACACAAAAAGCTGAGGATAAGTTAAAAGAACTTGCTAAATTTGCTGGATATTATCACAAACTGATAAATCCAGAAACAGAAAAAAGTGCTAAGTTATCACGAGCAATACAGCGTTTAAATCGTATTCAAGTTAGCACTTCATATCCATTTTTCTTGAATTGTTACCAAGATTATGAAAATGGTAATTTATCTGAAGATGATTTTGCTACTATATTTAGTATGTTAGAGAATTTTGCTATAAGACGATTTGTTTGTAATGTTCCTACAAATCAACTCAATAAAATTTTCCCTGATTTGCATAAACAAGCCCAAAAACAAAACCCTTCTAACTTGAAGGAAGGAGTAAGAGCAATCTTGCAAAATAAAGGTTACCCAAAAGATATTGATTTTAGGAAAAATCTGGCAGATATGAAACTGTATGGTGTGGGTGATAGGCTTACTAAAGCAAAATTCATTTTAGACAGTTTGGAAGAGTCTTTCAATCACAGGGAGCAAGTTCCTCTCGAAAACTGCACTATAGAACATATAATGCCACAAGCTCTAACAAATTGGTGGGAAAAGAGTTTGGGAGAGCATTATGAGTATGTTCACGAAATGTTTTTACATACTATAGGAAACCTAACCTTAACTAAATATAATAGTGAATTATCTAATAGCTCTTTTGATAAGAAAAAAGAAATATTTAGCGAAAGTAATATTAGTTTAAATAAGTACTTCTCAGATTTTGATATATCAAAATGGACTATTCAAGAAATTAAACAAAGGACAGAATGGTTAATCGATAGAGCTATATCTATTTGGGAGTATTTTGGAGATAATAACGTAAATAGTTTAGATAATATAACAAATGGATATACTTTTGAAACAATGAATAATGGTGATTTTTTGGAAGGAGATAACTTAGAACTCTTTGAAAAAATACAAGTAGCCGTTCAAAGTAGATATCCAAAAATTGTGGAAGAAATACAAAAACAAACTATTGAATATAAACTTGGGAAAAATATGTTTAGCATAGTTCCATTACGTTCTGGATTAAAAGTTTATATAAACTTGCCATTTTCAGAGCTAAATGATCCTGAAAAATTAGCGAGAGATGTTTCGAGTGTTGGACATTGGGGAATTGGGGACGTGGAATTAAAAATATCTACACAAGAAAAATTACCTTACCTTATGTTTTTAATAGAGCAGGCATATAAAAAAATTGTATAATTTTATCAATTAAATGCGAAGTCCCCATACTTCGCATTTTTTATTTTCGCTGTTTTATGTGCTATTTTACAGGCAAAAAAATATACAAAAATAAGCAACATATTTACGTTTTTTCACGTTTCATATTTACTAAAAATTAACTTTATTTGTCGGTATTATTTATTTTTTTATGTTTTATAAATTTGCGTACTATGCATTATAAAAAACCCCTTTATAAAATTTTTCGCGGTTTGTTGATTGCGTTTGTGGTCTTGAATGTGCTTGCGTTCATAGCCGTTTGGGTGGCTACGAGTAGGCGAGTCAGTCCGTACTCGACCACGCCCACGCGCCCTTTTACCACGCTGAAAATACAAAGCAATGTGCAGTTAGAAGCGTGGCATCTGAAGGCAGACTCGCCTAAAGGCACTTGCCTACTTTTTCATGGCTATGGCAGTAGCAGGGTGCAGATGTTGGACAGGGCTTACGCGCTGTTGGATATGGGCTACAGCGTTTTGTTGGTGGATTTTATGGGAACAGGCAATTCGGCGGGTAGGCAAGTTACGATAGGCTACCTCGAGGCGCGTAATGTGCGCGATTGCTACCGCTACATTGCCCAAACAGGCGAGCGCAATATTCATTTGTTGGGTATGTCTATGGGCGCGGTGGCGATTATGAAAGCCTTGCAAGACTATGACCTCAAACCACAAACCATAACGTTGGAATGTCCTTATGGCACTATGCGCCAAGCGATAGGCATACGCATCAGGTTGATAGGCTTGCCTTCGTGGGGTTTGGCAGAGTTGATGCTGTTTTGGGGAAGCGTGCAGAATGGCATTGCGGGCTTTGCGCACAATCCTGTGGAATACGCCCAAAAACAACACTTGCCTACGCTTTTGCTCTATGGCGAACAAGACGTAAAAGTTACGAGAGGCGAGATAGACGCTATTTTCCAAAACTTGCCTGCCACGAAGCGTTTGGTAACTTTTCCGCAAGCAGGACACGAAAGTTACCTACTCAAATACGCGCAAAAGTGGAAAGAAGCCGTAAAAATGCACCTTGCCTCCCCTGCAAAATAAGCATAGATGCACTTTTAATCACAATGTAAGAAAATGATGCTTTTTAGCAAAGTGTGAAAGTGTAAGTGTTTCATTATCAATGTATTGTGTTTGCGTTGTTTTGCAAAATTTAACTTTAGGATAGCCTAATCTTGCCATATTTTATAGGGCAAATAACAAAATAAGCCTTCTTTCGTTTAATTATTTAGTGTGTCAAAAAAGGGCGATTCTATGATTGTGAAACGAACTTATTATTTTTGTAACACATTGTTAAACAGGTGCTTACCATGAAAAAATTATTCTTCGCTTTTGCTCTTTCTTTTGCTTCTTTCTTGGCAATCGTTCCCGCCCAAGCACGTTCTTTGGCTACTGACACTGTAATAGTGCGCACAACTACCAAACCTGTTGCCAACCTTGTAAACAATGAAACTCCTATCATCTTGCGCAAAGGCGAGAACTTGATAGTGAAAATAGAAGAAACCAACAAACTCAAAACTACAGTGCGTATTCATTCTTCTTTGGGCAAATTGGTAAAGGAGTTCATGACTGTGGATAACCAAATCAGTATGGTTACTGATAAATTGTTGCCCGGTATATACCTTATCATCATCAAACAAGGCGACAAACGCGAAGTGCGCAAGTTTTTATTGACGAACTAACATTACCGTATTATATTCATAATCAAAAAGTTCCGCTTCAGGTTTGAGGCGGAACTTTGTTTTTTAGTTGTTTACTATCTTTGCTTTGTAATACTAAAATAATTCTCAAATTGCACGTTTGTAGCACACCCTTTCTAGGGTGTGTTGCGTTGCAATCGCTACCCCGCACCCTAGAAAGGGTGCGCTACAGCCTTTTGTTATATGCACTTTAAAATTATTTTAGTATAATATAAAGCGAATGAAGCCTTTTACGAAGTGAAAAGCATACCATTTTGTTTTATTCACATTCTCCAAAAAAAACGCCTACAGCATACACTGTAGGCGATTCTGCCTTCTTCTCTCTCAACGTAGGTAAGCAATTCGTCAATTACTTTAGCGCACTGGCTTGACTACCATGTCCTTTGAGGCGGTTTCGAGATAAAAAACTTATTTGATTTGGCAACAAGCACCAACAGAAGGGAACTCCTCTAAGGACTTTTGAGTGGACAGAAGTAACTGTTCGCTACGGCACAAACCAAAAGCAGATTTTTCTTTACCAAATCACAATCAAGCGATTGGGTTTTCTACGCATTTTGTCGCCTTCTTTCACGCCAAACGCTTCGAAGAAAGCGGGCATATTCGAGATAGCTCCATTAGCGCGGTATTCACCCGGTGCGTGTGAGTCGGTTTTGATACGGTTTAGGAGAGCTTCGTCTCGGTGTTTGATGCGCCACACTTGCGCCCAGCCCATAAAGAAGCGTTGCTCGCCTGTGAAGCCATCGATTTTCTTAGGCTTGCCTTTTTTGGCGTAAGATTTTTGCAAAGCGGCATACGCTATAGTCAAACCACCCAAATCGGCAATGTTTTCGCCTAAGGTGAGTTTGCCATTTACAGCTACGGAGTCCTTGTTTACGAATACTTTGTAGGCATCATATTGTTCTACAATCATATTGGCATTGGCTTCGAACTTAGAGCGGTCGTCTTTTGTCCACCACATACGGAGGTTTCCTTTAGCGTCATATTGACTGCCTTGGTCATCAAATCCGTGTGTAATTTCGTGTCCGATTACTGCTCCAATACCGCCATAATTCACGGCATCATCAGCCTTGAAATCGAAGAAAGGAGGGCGCAAAATACCCGCAGGGAAAGCAATTTCATTGTTCAAGGGGTTGTAGTACGCATTTACGGTAGGCGGAGTCATGCCCCATTCTGTTTTATCAACAGGTTTGCCGAATTGCTCAATCATACGTGCATAATTGCGTTCATTCAAACGGCGCATATTGCCTATCAAATCGCCATCACGCAAATCCAAACCTGTGTAGTCTTCCCATTTGTCAGGGTAGCCAATTTTGCACGTGATAGCCTTCAGTTTGGTAAGAGCTTCTTGTTTAGTTTCTTCGCTCATCCACGTATATTTTTGGATACGCTCTGCGAAGGCTTCGCGTATGTTTTCAATCATCTCAATCATACGTGCTTTTGCCTCTTTGGGGAAAGTACGCTCTATGTAGATTTGCCCTAAAGCCTCGCCTACTGAGCCATCAACCCAACCTTGCACACGCTTCCAACGTGGTTGCATTTGCTTCACACCGTTCAAGGTTGTGCTGAAGAATGAAAAACTTTCTTTCACAAAAGCGTGGCTCAAGAAAGGAGCGGCACTGCCTATTACGCGCCATCTGAAGTAGGTTTTCCAATCGTTGGCACTTACATCTTTCAACATTCTGTCCACCATACACAAAAATTCAGGCGCGCCTACGATAGCCCATTCTGCATTTTTGATACCCACCATTTCAAAATACTTTGTCCAGTTGATGTTGAAAGTAGATTGATTGAGTTCTTCTATAGTGCGTTTGTTGTAGCGTTTCACAGGGTCGCGACCATCAACACGAGTGCGTTGTGCTTCTGCCAAGCGCGTTTCGATTTTGAGAACGGTTTTAGCCGATTTTTCCGCTACTTCTTTTGCCTCGCCTGCCAATACGAACATATTGGTCAAGTGCGTCAAATATTTCTCACGAATTTCTGCGAAGCGGTCATCGAAGTAATAAGAGCGGTCGGGTAGGGAAGTTCCACCTTGCCCCAAATACAGTGCGTTTTCGTTGCTGTTCTTTGAGTCAGCTCCTACAAAAAAGCCAAAAGGGGTGCGAATAGAGGCTTTTTGGAAAGTAGCAATCAATTTCACGATGTCTTCGGGAGTTTTGATAGCATCAACTTCTGCGAAGTATTGCTTCAAAGGCTCCGCGCCTGCTTTCTCAATAGCCAACGAGTCCATTCCACTTGCGTAGAGGTCGCCAATGAGTTGCCAATTATCGCCTTTTTTTACGCTTTTGCGCTTAGTGAGCGACTCTTCCAAAATGGCTTTGAGCGTCTTGCGGTTAAATTCATCGATTTCGCTGAATGAACCCCACACGCTTTCGGAAGCGGGGATTTCAGTGTTTTTCAACCAACTACCATTTACATAGCGGTAGAAGTCGTCTTGTGGCTTTACAGACAAGTCCATGTTTTTCTTGTCTATGCCTTGCGCCTGTGTTTCAGGCGAGTTTGCACTCACGAGGGCAAACGCTGTGAGGGCGGATAGGAAAATTTTTCGCATGAGCGTTATATGGAGTTTTTAGTAATTTGAATTATCTTTTCTACCCACGCCTTGAAGCGCGGGGCTTTTTCGAGCATTGTTTCGATGCCTATCAGTTCGGCAATCACTATACCATCATCTACTTTTTTATATCTTTGACCATTTTCTTCATAAATTTTAATCAGTCTTTTCGAGGGTGCGCCTTCTGGCGTGTGGTTGATGTCTTCTATTTCGGGAAAAGCATTGCACACTTCCGCCACTGCCTTTTTTATACCTTCTTTTTCCAAATCAAATCCTTCTGCATCAGCAAACCACAAGGTTTCCATTTCATGTTGTATGATGTTGGGTACAAAATATCGATAATGGGGAGCTATGGATTTAACTGCTTCGTCCAAACTGTTTTCCATACAAACTATTCTATCTTTTATATTTTGTTCTTGCCTGCAAACTTCATAATTAGGCAATTTTTTCTCGCTGTTGATGCCATAATGGTCTATCAATGTAGTAATAACAGGTTCGTTTTGGTAATGTAGCAGAGGCTCAATAGTGGCTTTGAAGTGTTCAATGTTGTTGAAGCCATGCCCTCCACCTTTCATAGTTATCATCAAGGCTTGTATGTGTGTATGCAAACCTTGCTCATACAAGTAAGGCATCAAAATTTTATGCACAAACTCCTCCTCTGTTTCTCCTTCCACAATGATATATAAATCTTTCATGGTCGCCCTCCTATTACGTTTTTAAGCCACAAATCACCTATAGTATAGTTTTCGAGCCAACGCTGCAAGTTTTCACTGTTCTGACGTTCAAAAACAGATTGCCTATCTTTCCTATCTACCACGACAATGTCTTCAGGCTCAAAATTATCTACCAACCCTACAGATTGCGTGGATACTATCACTTGACTTTGTGCTGAAACTTTTTGTATCAAACCCGCCAATTTGTTGATGGCGAAAGGGTGCAAGCCTAATTCGGGTTCGTCTATGATGATGATGCTTGGCGGTTCAGGCTGTAGCAAAAGTGTAGTCAGGGCTATAAAACGCAATGTTCCATCAGACAAGTGCGAAGCATTGAGATACATATCCGAGTCTTTTTCTTTCCACTCCAAACGTATAGATTCTGGGTTAATATTATTGGGTTTTAAGTCAAATCTTTCAAAAAAGGGGGCAACAGAGCGCACTGTCATTTCTATTTTCTTGAACGATTTAGGGTGTTTTTCTTGCAAAAAGTACAAGAAAGAAGCCAAATTTCCCGCATCTTCGCGCAAGAAATAATTGTCATTGATATTGCTTATTCCTTTTACTTTGGCTGTTTTGCTTGTGTCATGAAAGTGGAATATTTTGAATGAGGTTAGATATTTCTTTACATATTTCCCTATCAAACTTTGCTTGGTATCTAATTTTGTTTCTTCTTGTCCGTTTCCCAATGACTCTGAGTGCCATGTTTCTCCTTTGTTGAAAGCAATGGTTTCAGCAGAAAAATAAAGTCTATTTTGTTCTGTGGAAGACAATTTAAAAGCATATCCGTTGGTATTATTGAAATAGATACGACTTAGCAAATACTGCGAATTTCGCAATCCATTGTAAAGCACATTTTCTGCGCCATCTTGCTCTGCCACATAATTCTGCAACTGTTGTTCGTAAATTTTATTTAATAGTTTGAAAAAGTTTATAAAATTACTCTTGCCTGCCCCATTCGCCCCAATGAGTACATTAATGGGGCGAAGTTCCAAGTCAGCTTTTTGAATAGACTTAAAATTTTCTATCTCTATGCGAGTTATCATATTGGGCTAAAGGTCGCAAACCGTTGCGTTTTGTTACGTGCAAAAGACGTGATTTTTGGTTTGAAATGCAAAACGCGCCTGTTTCGAGTGCGTTTCGAGCTTCTATTTTACACGCTGTTTTTCGCTTTCAGAGCCGTTCATTTCGCGGGCTTTGAGCGTTTTGCCTTTGTTGAAACGGTACGAAAAGGCTATATTCACGACTCTGGTATCCAACAAACTATACCAACTTGCTGAAGAATTGCCCAAGCCTTTGATGTCGCCCCCGGGTTGATTTGTGTAGAACATATCGTTGATGTTGAGCTTCAAATTTCCCTTCCCTTTCAGTATTTTCTTGCCTACCCCAGCCCGCACACTGCCAACGGGAATAGTAATAAATTGCCCTGTATAAACGCTTGATTGATAATTGCCCCCCAATTCCGCACTCCATTTTTCATTTATTTTGAATTGTTGGGTAGGCGAGATGAACCAATATGCCCCTTTGTTGCGTAGTTTCTGACCATACAATTCAGACTCAAAATCATTGTAAGTAACCTCTGTATAGAGTTGCATTGTCCACCATTTGGTAATTTGAAAACCGCCTGTGATGCTTATGCCGTAGGAAGTTTGCTTGCCTAAGTTCCCCGGTCGGCTATAAAAAATATTGTTGCCTTGTTCTATAGTTTCTGTTATCACATCTTGCACTTGGCTAAACTGCAACGTGGTGGTTATCATATCTTTGAAAGTATGCGACAACTCGAAATTGTGCGAAAAAGTAGGCTTCAAAAAAGGATTACCGCCATAGAGCGTAAATTTATCTAATGGATAGGTAAATGGATTCATGTCTTGGTAATTGGGGCGGTTTATCCTGCGCCCATACGAAAAACCAAGTTGATGCACACGTGCAGTATCCAATAAATAGCTAAGGTAAAGGGTAGGAAAGAAGCTGTTATAGTTGCGCGTAAAGGTAGAGTCGCGCAATTTTTCATTGCCTAATTGATTGCCTTTGATGTTCGTACTCTCGAAGCGCAAGCCTGCCTGTAGGCTAAAACGCTTGCCTTCTTTGCTATAATTCAGATAGCCCGCATAGATGTTTTCTTCGTACTTGAAACGATTGGAAAATTCATAATTGGGCGTATTTACATTGCCCACTACATCAAAAAAGTTGGCGATATTGTCTGTTTGGATAAAGCTCGCTTTGCTCCCTGCCTCCCACTTCGCGCCAGCAGGCAAGGGGTTTGTGTAATCCACTTTAGCCGTTTGGATAGTGATAATAGAAGGCAGTTCGGAGTCTAACCTACTTTCGCCCAACAACACATTGGAGGGCGTAAGAGTGCTATTGACAAGCGATTGTGTTTGGTCTGTGTCGTAGCGCAAATAATCCAAATTGGCGGTTATTTCCTTGCCCTTTTTGTCCACTTTGTAGCTATAATTCACGTTGGCAGTACCATTTTTCCAAATTTCTGTGGAAGGAGTAAGGGCGTTATTCAAGGATTGTATTTGGCGGTTTGCGTCCCCTATTTCGGCGCGGTTCGTAACATCAGTTATGGTAGGATTGCGAAACGCACTGACCATTACGCCCAAAGTAGCTTTGTCGTTGATGTAATAATCTGCTCCTAATTTTAGGCTTATGCCACTTCTTTCTCGCCTGATGTACGAATTTTGTACGAAAGTGCTGTTTAGCTCGCCTGTAGGCGAGAAGTAGGCGCGTTTGATGGTAAGGTCTTGGTATGAACCATTGAAATTGCCACTTAGATTGCTAAAGAAATTTATCTTGTTAATTCTGTAGTTAAAATCCAAACTGTTGTTGGTGCGTGCATAGCGTCCTTGTCCGTAGGAAAGACTAATCCCACCATTGAAACCTTTAGCTGTATTTTTCTTGAGGCGCACATTGATAACACCTGCATTGCCTGCCGCGTCATATTTTGCAGGTGGATTGGGCATAATTTCTATATTTTCCACAGAGCCAGCAGGCAAGGAGCGCAGATAGTTAGGCAAGTCTTTGGCGGATAGGTAAGTTGGTTTGTCGTCAATAAATACCAACACGCCTTGTTTGCCTTTCAGACTGATATTGCCATCTCCATCAACTTGCAAACCGGGAGCTTTTTCCAATACTTCCAACACATTAGAGCCTGCATTGCTGATAAGCGCGTCAGGATTGATAATAGTGCGGTCTATTTTGCGCTCCACGAAAGGCTTACGAGCCGAAAGCGTAACTTCACCTAAGGCACTGCTTGCCTCCTGCATCACAGCAGGCAAGGAAAAAGTCGGTTGGTCGGCTTGCAAAGTAATAGGCGAGCTTGTGAAGTTTTGGTAGCCAAGTTGGGTTATCATCACCAAAAAAGAACCTTCCTTCAAACCAAGAAATTCAAATTTTCCGTCTGTTTCAGTAATAAAAGTTTTGATAAAACTTGAGTCTTTGGCTTGTAGGAGCGAAACGATTGCCCCTTCTATGGGCGTGTTGTCCTTGCCTGCCACCTACCCCGAAAGGCTGTAGTTTTGTGCCAAAGTAGGCAAGGAAAGAATCGCAAAAAAGCAAAAAAATAAGATAAACACGCGCATATATGTTAGGTAAGTAGAGTTTATATTGCTTGTGAATAGTGCCTAAGTTATGCCAAATTTGTAAGGTATTGATTATCAATATTTTATCGCTTTCAAAAACAAAGACCTGTCCGAATTTGGACAGGTCTTGCCTAATAAAGTGTTCAGTTTTTGTTATTTCCCGCCTACCCATTTCAGTTGGTAGAGGTCGCGGCGGCGGTCTTTGAGGTTCTGCACGCTTCCTTGTTCGTGTAGTTCTTTGAGCAAGTCGAGGTTCAAGTCGGCAATGATACTCATTTCTGTATTGGCGGTGGCTTCGGAAATGATGCCATCTTTCGGAAAGGCGAAATCGGAAGGCGAGAACACCGCTGATTGCGCATATTGCAGTCCCATGTTACTCACACGAGGCAAGTTGCCCACGCTTCCGCCTATGGCTACATAGCACTCATTTTCGATTGCCCTCGCCTGCGCACACAGTTTGACGCGGTGAAAGGAATTGGGCGTGTCGGTTAGGTAAGGTACAAACAAGATTTTCATGCCTTGCATAGCCATCAGGCGAGCCAATTCGGGAAATTCCACATCATAGCATACCAAGATGCCAACCTTGCCTACGTCTGTATCAAAGACACTCAAGGCGTGTCCGCCTTGCATACCGTAGTCTTGCACTTCGGAGGGCGTAGGGTGCAGTTTGTATTGTTCGTCCCACGTACCATCTCGCCTACAGAGGTACGAAACATTGTAAAGATTGCCGTTTTCATACACAGGCATACTGCCCGCAATGATGTTGATGTTGTAGGAAATGGCGTATTCTAATATTTTCTCGCGGATTTGTTCGGTGTCTTGTGCCAAACGCCTGATAGCGTCTGCAGTGCTAAGTTGGTTGTATTGCCCCATAAGAGGCATATTGAAAAATTCAGGCAAGAGCAAAAAATCGGCATCATACCCGCTTATGGTGTCTGTAAAATACTCAACTTGACTCAAAAGATTTTCCAAATTGGCAGGGCGCATTTGCCATTGCACAATCCCCAAACGCACTACGGTTTTTTCCTTGCCTATTATCTTGCCTCCCTTAGACTGCGGTTCGTAGTAAATATTGCGCCATTCGAGCAAAGACGCATACGACATAGACTCATTGTCCAAAGGGTGATAGTTGGTCAAGACCTTGCGCACCTGAAAGTCGTTGCTTAGTTGGAAGTTCAGCACGTTGTCGTGAATTTCCTTGCTTTTTACTTTCATCAGGTACTCGCGGGGAGTCATTTCTTGCGCATATTTTTTGTAGCCCGGTATGCGCCCTCCTGCAATGATAGATTTCAGGTTTAGGTTTTCGCACAATTCCTTGCGGGCATCATACAAACGCCTGCCGAGTCGCAGTCCGCGATATTCGGGGTGGACGAAAACATCAATGCCATACAAAACTGTGCCTTTGGGATTGTGGGTGTCGAATTTGTAATTGTCCACAATTTGTAGGTAAGTATGGTTATCGCCAAACCTGCTATAATCCACAATGAGCGCGAGGGCAACGGCTACCACTTTGCCTTTGTCCTCAATACAAATTTGCCCTTCAGAAAAGGTAGTGAGCAATTTGTCGAACTGTTCTTTCGTCCAGCTGTCGTTCATTTTGGAGTAGGTAAGGTCGCTCAACTCCTGAAAGTCTTTGTAATCCTCAAAAACAAGGTTTCGAAGTTGCAAATGATACTCCGAGTCGTCTTCAGGCAAGGGCGGAGCCTGTAAGGGTTGTTTGTCTAAGTCGCGCATGGGTGCAAAGATAGCGAAAAATAAAAAAAGCCTATGCGAACATAGGCAGAAAATCAACAACTACTTTGCGTCAGGCTCTGATACGTCATCATCAACCTTTTCGACTTTGGGCTTTTCAGGGGCTTTTTTGTCAGCCTCTTTAGCGTCCTCTTTTTGTTTTTCTTCAGGCTTGGCTTCGGGTTTTTCCTTGTCTGTTGCCTTGTCTTTTTCCTCCGTTTTGTCGGTTTTGTCTTGTTTGGCAGGCTCGCCTCCGCCACACGCTGTAAGCAGGCAAGAAAGAACAACGGCTACCGATAATAGTGTTTTTTTCATATCGTTGAAATAAATAATAGGACAAAAGTAGTACAAATTTGGAATTTTCACAAACATTGTTAATTTTGCATGGTGTTACCCCTCACCAATAACAAAAGTATGGAAACTATCCACTCCAATGCCGACCTTTCGGCACAAACCACTGCAGACCGAGAACTGAAATACTACCACATTTTCGCGTCTGGCAGTGTGAAATCAGAAGACTTCAAAGGAGGCTTCAATGCGGTGCTTGAGGATATGAAAGCCAATGGCTACAATCGTATCGTCTTAGACTTGAAAAAAGTAACCTCTACCAATATGAGCGACCGCGCTTGGCTCGTGAGTTCTTACCTACCCGAACTCTACAAAGCAGGCAAGAACATCAAAATTGGTGTTATCAATTCAGATAGTTGGATTGAAGGCGGCACGATTCGTTTGCTCGTTACGAGTATCCAAGCCTTAGGCTTTGATTTGGGCATCACGTTCTTCAAATCCGTAGAAGAAGCCAAAGAAAAATTGCTCGTGAAAGAATAAGGAGTGAATGAGAGAGTGAGTGAGTGAGTGTTATTTTAAAAACCTTCTACCCTTCCACCTCTCAACCTTTCTACCCCTCAACCCTTCTACCTTTCCACCCCCAACCCTTCTACCCCTTACCGCTTATGAAAAAATTACTGCTTATGTTTTGTTTGGGCGCGTTGCTTGCCTTGCCTACCTTCGCCCAACGCCCCGATAGGGAGAAAATGACTCCTGAAGAAGTAGCCAAACGTCAAACGCAAATGATGAAGGACAGCCTACAGCTCGACGAGAAACAGCTTGCGAAGGTGGACGCTATCAACTTGGAATATGCCAAAAAAATGATGGAATTGCGCGAAAAAGACTTGCCTCAAGCCGAAAGAATGCAAGAGCTTCAAGTCATGCAAACCAACAAAGAGTACGAAATCAAAAAATGCCTCAATAAAGAACAAGCCAAACGCTACCAAAAAATACAAGAAGCAATGCGTGCGAGAAGGCAAGACCGTAGGAAGGATAAAGAGAACTAAAACCGCGTCATGAAGTATTATGAGTAAAACACTGAAAGAAATTCGAATTGAATTGGCGGAAGAAATGATACGCCAATATGTAGCCGCCAATGGACTGGAAGAAGACGAAACATACGACCCAGAGCGCAATTTTTGGCAATGGAAACACGGCTCGGCTACCATTGAGGTCTTTGTGCAGTCGGTCAATGTGGGTGATGACCAAACCCGCGAATATCTGCGCATATTCTCTTACTTGGCAGACATTCCCGCCCTGAACAAAAAAGGACGTGAGGAATTTATGCTACACCTCTTGGAAATGAACGACAAGAACTTGGGCGTGAAGCTAACCGTTATGAAAGGTACGAACAAGGTCTATGCCACGTATGAACGCGATATTATTGGTATGGATTATAGCGAACTCTCGACGTGCATTGCTGACCTCGAATGGTGGGCAGACAAACTCGATGATGAACTGAAAAGTATTCATAACTAAACACCAGAACCGCAAAGCAAGTAGTTTTGCGGTTTTTTCATACTTTTTCTACCAAAAATTCGTCTATCTGTTTTTGGGCAGAGGTCATATTTACACCTATCAGATATATGTCCTTGCCTACCCCCTGATAAGGCGCGTAATAATTTTTAGCTTTGATTTGTGCTATGGCTTCCTCCGCACTTTTATCGAGTTTGAACTCAAATAAAAACACTTTATTGCCCCAAAATACCACACAATCTAAACGCCCTCGCCCACTATTGAGTTCTATTTGGGTAAAATAGCCCAACAAGCGAAACACAAGATACACTATAGCATGGTAGAATTTTTCTCTGTTTTCGAGAAAATAATCTTGCGGAATGGTAGCGAACAAACCATTCAATATATAATGTACTTCTTGGAAATTATCGTTTTGCAAATAACGAAACAACTGAAAAACAGCAGGTTGCATACGCCCAGGTTGTTGATAGGCATATTCGGCTAAGAGGTATTGCGAAAAGGCGTTTTGTACCTCAAGGTTTGGAAAGTCTAAGCCATACATTCCATAGCCCAAATCTTCTTTGATGGTAAGATAACCCGTTTGGAACAATACGGCTACATAGTCTAAGTTATCCAATTCGCTTGTGTCGAAGGACGCAAACCCCGCTATGGTGTCCTTAAATTCATAATGAAAATCTTTTTGTAAGAGTTTAGTCAAGAATGTAGGCGTGCCTGTGCTGAACCAATAATTATCAAAATTTTTGTGGTGCAAAAATTTGAGGATAGAGAAAGGATTGTAAACTGTATCATCTTTGTGCCACGCATATCCATTGTACCACTGCTTGATTTTGGGCAAAAGTTCTTCTTTAGTCAAGTGTAAACGCTTGCCTACTTCGATAATGTGTTCCGCAAAATTAGTTTCTAACTCTTGCTGGGTATAGCCACAAATATTTGCCATAGCTGGCGCGAGGGTAATGTCATCAAGGTTATTCAAATCGGAAAAAATACTTACCTTTCCAAACTTCGACACGCCTGTTAGCATCACAAACTTTAGGTAAGCATCTAAGGGTTTGATAGCCGCATATAGATTTTTCAACAAATCGCGTTGCTCTTTGGCTTTAGGTACATCTTCCAAATAGTCGATGATAGGCTTATCATACTCATCTATCAAAATCACAACTTTTCCATGTTTGGCAAGCCCAACGATGAGGTCATTGAGCATTTCTTTCGGTGAGCTTTCCTCCAACATAACCTCATAGTCTGAGGCAATATTTTTAAGCTGTTTTTTGATAACCTCTAAAAAAGGCAATGTTTTGTAATCTGGCTTACCAAAATCCAATTTGATAACAGGGTAGGGCTTAAAGTCCCATTTGTCAGCTATGTATAAGCCTTCAAAGTATTGTTTATTGCCTAAAAAAAGCTCTTTGATGGTATTCAAGAGCAAAGACTTCCCAAATCTACGAGGACGCGAGAGAAAATAGTAGCCTCCGCCTGTAGTAATGAGTTGATAGATGTAAGTGGTTTTATCCACATACAAGTCGTTTGCCTCACGAATGACACTAAATTCTTGCTTGCCTATAGGTAAGTTTTTCATCATATTACGCGCTATGCTGTACGCAAAGATACAAACAAATACTACATTTTCATTCGAAATCCTCGCGGTTCAGCTCCCATACCTCGCCTGACTCGCGTGTGCCGAGTTGTACCTTGCCTATTTGTACCCTGACGAGGCGCAGGGTAGGCAAGCCTACCGAAGCCGTCATGCGTCTTACCTGCCTGTTCTTTCCTTCTGTGAGGGTGATTTGTAGCCAAGATGTGGGAATATTGGCGCGAAAACGGATAGGCGGATGGCGGGCAGGAAAGTAGTCGGGTTCGGCTATGGCTTGCACTTCAGCAGGCAAGGTCAGGTATTTTTCGCCATTCAGGTTGATTTCCACGCCTTCGCGCAGTTTTTGCAAGGCTTCTTCAGTAGGCAAGCCTTCCACTTGCACGCAATAAGTCCGCTTGTGTTGGTATTTGGGCGTGAGCAAATGATGTTTTAGCACGTTGTCATTCGTGAGTAGCAACAGCCCCTCGCTGTCCGCATCAAGCCTGCCTACAGGATAGACATCAGGCGGAAAATCGTGCAGATGCTTCAGCCCTTGCTTCTTGCCTTCGTCTGTAAATTGCGAAAGCATCTCATACGGTTTGTAGATAGCAAAATAGCGCGTTTCGGTGGCGGACTGAGAATATTGGTTTTTAAATCTCTTTTTCATACTTCGCAAGTTATTGATTATCAAAATATTAGCGCAAAGGAAAGAAAAATCTTTCCTTTTTCGTGCTAAAGTATTTTATTTTTTAGAAAAAACTCCCTAATTTTAGCCCAAGAAAAAACCAACCCTTTGGTTTCTGTTTTACTTCATGAACGCCCAGCACACACGCTTGGCGTTTTTTTATGCCCTTTTAAACCTTTCCTGCCCAAACACATCTAAACTATAAAAACCCATATAACGTATGAAACGCGCTCTTATTTTGATGTTTGCTGTAGTATTTTTGCTCATAGCACATCACAGCACCGCCCAACATCGTGGCAAACACCCGCGCCACGCCAAACACCCCGAAATGCGCAAGGAACTCAAGGCATACACACGCGACAACGTGATGCCCACCATGCGCGAACAACGCCTAAAACTCGATGCTTTCCTGACCAAAGAGGAGAAAAAGACCATCGAAGAAATACGCGAGCAATTCAAGGCAGACCGAAAAGCCATGCACGCCAAGCGCGAACAGTTCAAACAACAAAAAGAAAATGGCACGTTTGACGCTGAAAAGGCAAAAGCTGACATGAAGCCCCTCCGCGACAAACACAAGGCAAATGTGGAAAAGCTACAAGCCATTGCCCAAAAGCACGAAACCCAAATGAAAGCCCTGCGCGAGGAAATCAATCCCAAAATAGAAACGTGGAAAACGGACATAGAGAAAATAGCCACGAAGTACGTGAGCGAGGAGGAGCTAAAAATGGTGAAACATCATGCAGGCAAGGCGTGGCGTATGCGAGCAGTAGCGTTTTTGCTCTTGCCTACTGAAAAACCCTCGAAGCAGGAAAGAAAAAACGAAGATATTACCAAGATTTACCCTAATCCTGCCCAAGAAAAACAACAAATCAGTGTGAAGATGAAAGAAGCAGGCGCGTTGCGCATAGAGCTGTACGACAGAAAAGGCGATAAATTGCAAACCATTTTCGAAGGCAACAAACCCGAAGGCGAGCATATTTTTGATGTCAATACTTCCGCGCTTCCCACAGGCAATTATACCTACCAAATTACCACACCCACAGGCAAGACTACCAAGAAGTTGATTGTGAAAAAATAGAAAAAAACAGCCTCTGCCTGACAGGGGCTGTTTTTTTGTATTTGATAAATCATACTAAAATAACTCTTGACTTGCGTAAAAAAATACCACAGAGGTACGGAGAACCACAGAGCTACACAAAGAACTTCGTGTTTCTTAGTGCTTCTCTGTATCTCCGTGTTAAGTTTTTGG
>RDXI01000276.1 GCA_004292795.1 Bacteroidota bacterium
GTGGAAGAAATCTCTTCCGATTATACTGTAGGGGACATTTATCTCGGTGTGGTGCGCAAAATTGCCCCCGGTTTGAACTCGGCTTTTGTTGATGTCGGACACGAAAAAGATGCTTTCCTGCCCTACAGCGACCTTGGCGCAAGCTTTCCTTCGATGAATAAGTTTGTGCGGGCTGTGATGACGCAAAAAAACCCGTCTTTGCGCCTCGCGGGTGTGAAAATGGAGAACGAATTGGACAAATTCGGCAAAATCACCCAAGTTTTACAGAAAAATCACCAAATTTTGGTGCAAATCATCAAAGAACCGATTGGCACGAAGGGCTACAAACTTTCCTGCGACATTTCGCTTGCGGGGCGGTACATTGTGCTTGTGCCTTTTTCTAATTCGGTCAATATTTCCAAAAAAATAGTGAGCAAGGAGGAAAGACAGCGTTTGCTGAAACTGCTTTCTTCTATCAAACCGCCCAATTTTGGTGTCATTGTGCGCACTGTGGCAGAGGGTAGAGATGTTGATGAATTGAGCCGAGATATGTTGCTGTTGGTGGAAAAGTGGGAAGCAGGTATGCAAAAATTGGCTACTGCCAAACCTCACGACCAAGTGATAGGCGAGATGAACAGGGCTTCGTCTATCTTGCGCGATATGCTCAACGATAATTTTGACACTATCTGGACTGATGACCGCGCTACCTACGAAGATGTGCGCCAATTCGTGAAAAGCATCTCGCCTACCCAAGAAAAAATAGTGAAGCTATACACTGCCAAAACCAAAATTTTCGAACAATTTGGTTTGGAAAAACAACTTAAAATGTTGTTTGGTAAGGTAGTAAGTATGCCCAATGGCGGTTATTTGGTCATAGAACATACGGAGGCTTTGCACGTCATAGACGTGAACAGTGGCACGTTGGCGGGGCAGGAACAAGATTTGGAAAGTACGGCTTTGCGTGTGAACCTCGAAGCGGCTACGGAAATAGCGCGTCAGTTGCGCATACGCGATATGGGCGGGATTATTGTGATTGATTTTATCGATATGCGCTCGCCTGACCACAAGCGACAGGTGTATCAAAAGATGCGGGACGAAATGCGCACTGAACGCGCCAAATATACGGTGCTTCCGCTCTCCAAGTTCGGGCTGATGCAGATAACGCGCCAAAGGGTACGCCCTCAAATGGACATCATTACGCAAGAAAACTGCCCTACTTGTGGCGGAACGGGTACGATTGGGGCGAGCATTTTGATTGAGGACACGATTGAGCAGTTGGTCGAGTACCTCATCACGAAGCAAAACGAAAAAGGTTTTACGATTACGCTTCACCCTTATTTGTATGCGTATTTTACCAAAGGAGGCTGGTTTTCGAAGCAATCGAAGTGGTTTTTCCGCTACAGGCGCAGGGTAAAATTATTGCCTGATGCTTCTTTTGGCTTGACGCAGTATGTAGTTACGAACCGATTAGGCGAGGAAATTGAAATAGAATCCAAAAATCCGAAGCCTGAAGTTGTGAAAGTGAGTGAGTGAGTGGGTGAGTGAGTGAGTGAGTGGGTGGGTGAGTGAGTGAGTGAATGAGTGGGTGAGTGAGTGAGTGAGTGAAATGGTAAACTGCTAACTGCTAACTGCTAACTGAGTTTTGATAGTTTTTTTCTCCATATATATCCCCTTTTTGTCGTATGTTTATCATAACGCAACCCCTTTATACTACTGACGCGACCAATACAGGCGGGCGCAAAGGTCATGTAAATACTTCTGATGGTGTCTTGGACATGGATGTGCGTATGCCTGCGGTGGGCAGTAAGTACACGAACCCCGAACAGCTTTTCGCGGCAGGTTATGCTTCTTGTTTCAATGGAGCTATCATGGCTGTGGCGAAAGGTCGCAATGTGGAAGGCTCGGAGGTTACGGCTCGCGTAACGTTTGGTAAGTCGGAAGCGGGTGGTTTTGGTTTGGCGGTAACGCTGGAGGTAAAGCTGCCTAACTTGCCTGCTGACGAAGCACTGCACTTGGTCGAAGAAGCGCATCAGGTTTGCCCCTATTCGGTGGCGACTCGTGGCAACATTGAGGTTACGCTCAAAGTAGCGTAATGTTTCACAAAGCCAAATTGCCGTAGGCGGTTTGGCTTTTTTTGCTTCTTTGCTTGTTTTTTTCATTTCCATTGCCTATTTTTACAACGGATTTTACTTGAACCATAGTGGTATTGAAATAAGAAGGCATCACGAAGGTTCTGGATTGTCTGTATTATTTTACTTGAACCATAGTGGTATTGAAATTAGCGACAACCTTCATTTTCCATTGTGCCATACTCGATTTTACTTGAACCATAGTGGTATTGAAATCTTCGTGTAACAAGATACGTTTCTTGCATTTTACCAATTTTACTTGAACCATAGTGGTATTGAAATTTAACAACGCCCTCACGATACAAAGACCATAGCCCATATTTTACTTGAACCATAGTGGTATTGAAATATGAATTAAGCAAAGAAACTCACCAAACTGTTTAATTTTACTTGAACCATAGTGGTATTGAAATCGCATAGCAAGGTTCTTTGCTTTTTGAATAGCCTGTATTTTACTTGAACCATAGTGGTATTGAAATATCAGCACTGCGGGCATCAGGGTGTAGGCAAGTTCCATTTTACTTGAACCATAGTGGTATTGAAATTCAAAAAGCACATCGCAAGCTACTTTATACCAACGCTATTTTACTTGAACCATAGTGGTATTGAAATATGCTTCGTAATTTCTTGCAAAACGCTAAGTATTTGATTTTACTTGAACCATAGTGGTATTGAAATATAGCTCTTTCATCTTTGTAGTTTTCATCATACCCATTTTACTTGAACCATAGTGGTATTGAAATGCTTGCATATACGTGAAATCAAACCCTTGTTCGTTTATTTTACTTGAACCATAGTGGTATTGAAATTTGCCTTTCCGTCCTTGCCTGAAAACCCCTTAAAATATTTTACTTGAACCATAGTTGAAATTACCCAAAGCTTTTAGCATATCCGCTGGATTGCCCAATTTTACTTGAACCACAAGGTATTGAAAAAGGGGCTGTTTTAAAAAAAAGCGTGTTGTGCTTGTATTTGAGCAAGGAAGGTTTTACTTTTGCGCTCATACCAAACCCCTACGATATGCGCCTTAAAATCACACTCAAAAAGACCTCACGCGAAAATGAACTACCCGCAAGTTATCAATACGAATTGTCGGCTTGGATTTACAAAATCATAGCACAAGCAGATGCGCAGTATGGCGATTTTCTGCACAATCAAGGACACACCTTGCCCCAAAGTCCCAAGACATTTAAGCTATTTTCGTTTTCGAATTTATTTATTTTTCCTTTCCAAATAGACAAGGGAAGGATTTGGCTACAAAGCAAGACCGTACATTTTTTCGTGTCTTTTTATGTGGACAAAACGGCAGAAACTTTTATTTTGGGGCTTTTCAAAGACCAACATTTTCGCTTAGGCGATGCCGTTTCGCAGGTAAGTTTTCGGGTGGAAAATGTGGAGATTATCGCCTTGCCTACCCTTGCCGAAGTGATGACGTATCAATTCCTTTCGCCTGTGGTGGTGGCACGCGACAATGCAGGCGAGCAGGCAAGCTATTTGCCCCCTACAGACTCGGATTTTCCTGTGTTGTTGAAGCAAAATTTGTTAGACAAATATTTGTCCGTACATTCGTCCTTGCCTGCCGAGTGGCAACACGCGCCCTTCGAAGTCTTGCCTATACAGCCCGAAAATGCCAAGCCCAAACTGATAACCCTCAAAGCCCGCACTACTGCTGAAACGAAAGTGAAGGGCTACCAACGCTTTCAGCTCCAAATGACCGCCCCACGCGAACTGCACGAACTCGCGCTATTGGCAGGTCTTGTACAAAAAAATGCGCAGGGGTTTGGCTTTGTGGAGGCAAGGTGATATACATAGTTTTTTTGCCTTTTTAAC
>RDXI01000277.1 GCA_004292795.1 Bacteroidota bacterium
TTATGCTCGTATCTGCCCACAACATCAAAGAAGCGTATGAGCGCGTGGAGGAAAGCCTGTCGAATATGATTGTGCCTTACACCGTGCATAGCATCACAGAAAGCAACTACATGGACGTTTTTGTGTATGATGGCGAAATGGCTATCCCTAAGAAACTATCTGACGTAAACAACAATTAAAACGTTTATCCGTTTCAAGAAAAGGTAGGCAAGATTAGTTTGCCTGCCTTTTTTTGTGGCTTTTCGTTCTGTTTGGAGTGCGTCATAAAGTATTTATAAATTTCAATTCCATATAACCTTTTAAAAAATTATGTTTAAGCAAATCACCGCATTTTTTGTCTGCATTTTTTTATGTTTAAGTATGGGCTATGCCCAAAATGCAGAAAATCCGTCCTTGCCTGCTGAAAAGCTAACTCCGAGCAATACCATTGTTCCGCCAAAACTTTTCTTGAATTGCGCTTCATGGAGATGCTATGAAGATTTTGTACGCACCGAATTGAATTTTTTTGATTATGTGCGCGATAGGTTCGAGGCGGATATTCAAATCCTCATTATCAATCAAGACAACGCGGCAGGCGGAAGCCAATATACGCTCACGTTCATTGGGCAAAAAAATTGGGCAGGCAAGACCGACACGCTCAAATTCGCCACGAAGCAAGCCGACACTGATGAGATTATCAGGCAAAAATTGGTGCGTTTCCTGAAATTGGGCTTAATCAAATATGAGTTGCCAACAGAATTGCTTGATGATATTACAGTTGATTTCAAAAAACGCGCTGTGGAGCAAACGATGGTAAAAAACGACCAATGGAACTATTGGGTGTTTCAATTAGGCGGTCAGGGCAATGTGAATGGCGGTAGCAAGTATGTCAAGAGTTTAGGCGAGCATTGGTCGGCAGGGGCAGGCTATGTTTTTAGGCGTTCAGTATTCCAAAATTTCAATGCCATGAATCAAATCTCGCCTGCTGTAGAGTACAATGCCTTCAAAACTTCGGAAAATACAAAACATCAGTTGCGTTTTTTGTATCAGGCAGGTATTCGTACCCACAATTATCTTGAGCCAACTATTTTTGAAAAAAGCCACGAAAATTTGCCTTTCCAACGTTTGGACGTTGCATTAAATTTGACGCGCACATGGGGAACGATTGGCGCGATTGTTACGGGTTTTCAGTATTTGCATGATGCCTCGAAGTATCGTCTTTCGTTTGGATTGGATTTGAATTGGCGCGTTTTCGAGGGCTTTTCAGTCAATATTTCGGGCAATGCCAGCTATGTGAAAGACCAAGTTTTCTTGCCTGCTTCTGCCTTCGACCCCACGACTATTTTGTTGGGTGCAAGACAGTTGCCAAGTAGTTTTGATTATTGGACGTATTTTGGGGTAAGCTATACATTTGGTTCTATCAACAACTCGGTAGTAAATCCTCGCTTCAATGATTATTAGGAAAAAAGTTTCGTGGCTTTGTAATGTTATCTTTTTGCTTGTTCGTGGCTTCTTGGGCGTTTGCCCAGAAGCCTCGTTATGTGGATTACAAACCCAAATATGACGAATGGAACAAGCGTTATATCTTAGACAAAATCACGTATTGGAACGACCGCACTGTGTTTCATTTTCGTTATGCGGCAGGCAAGTACAATGGCGGTATGACGTTTTACGGACCTTTAAGCCCCGATAAATGGTGTTTGGTCAATATAGCCAATTCTTCAGAGCAGTTTCCTGAAATAGAATTGCGCAAAATCATACGCGAAGGCTACACCCTCTACAATGTGTATCAAGAAGAACAAATTAGCTTCTCAACCAAACCGTATGAAATTTTTACAGTAGAAGTGCATTTTCCCGCCTTGCCAAGCCACATTACGCAGGTAGATTTTTTAGAAGGAGTTACCAAACGGCGTTTGACTAACCATTTCCATTGCTTGAATGTGAAAGTAAAGCCTTTCAATGACCCCGAACTTGGCACTGCTGAGGATATGCAAAAAAGAGTTGATGCCTTCGAAATTCGTACTTTAGGTTGGGCAAAAACAGCCTTAAATCAACCCAAACCGCCTAAAGAAATAGCAGTAAACACAAAGCCCTCGCCTGAAGAAAAACCAAAGCCCCAACCAAAACCACAAGACCGCGAAGCAAAGGCACAAGACAAAGAAGTGTTTGATTTTTAATAAGTTTGCTTGTAGAACGGCTTTTCTACAAAATATCGCCCTGATGGAGCTTTACAACCTTTTTCTAATTCTGAACTCGTGTTTGAGATGGATAAATTATTAGCTTTCTTTTTACAAGAACACCCCTCCAATCAAGATGGGCTAGAAGATTTTTTAGCCTCTTTCGAGATAAAGAAGTATCCCAAAAATACGTTGCTACTCAAGCCCAATACAACCGAAAACGAATTACGTTTTTTGTCTGAAGGGGTAGTACGAGAATATTACGCCTCTGAATCTATAGAGAAAAACATCAATTTCTACACAGATTCAATGTTTATTACCGATTTTCCCTCTTTCTTTTACAACACGCCCACCCAGAAATATCAAGAAGCCCTTACCCATGTCGAGTTCTATGTATTGGGCAGGGCTAAATTTGCCACTTTTTTAGGTAAATATCCATGTGGAAAACATTTTATTGACAATATATTCCAAAAGCTCTTGGAACGAAAGGAGGCAAGCATTTTCCAAGCTTGCCTGAAAAGCCCCGAAGAATTGTATTAAGATTTATTGGTATATAAAAAAAAATGGTTACAGCACATTCCTCAATACCACATTGCTTCTTACTTGGGCATCACACCCGAAACACTTAGCCGAATAAGAAAACGCATTTCTTGATTTGAATCAATGCACAGCCTGTTAAGCCGTTTTATCTTTGCACCGAAACGATAAAACTTATTCCCTTTTATGATAATACATCATTTGCGTAATGCAACTTTTGTGATAGAAATAGGCAATCAAGGCATTTTGATTGACCCCATGTTGGGCAAAAAAGGCTCTTTGATGCCTTTCACTGTGTTTCGCTACAAAGCCAAACGCAACCCTACAGTAGCCTTGCCTGCCAACAGCGAGGACATACTAAAAAAAGTTACGCATTGTTTGATAACCCATTTGCACCCCGACCATTTGGATACAGCAGGCGAGCAGTTCTTGAAAGAAAACAAGATACCTGTCGTTTGTAGCTACAAAGACGAAGGTACACTTCGTAAACGCGGGCTTTCTGTCGAAACAGCCCTCAAGCCTTGGGTGGCGCAAGCGTGTTGGGGAGGCGAGATAGTAGGCGTGCCTGCCACACATGGCTATGGTTGGGTAGCTTCTATCATGGGAAATGTAATGGGTTTTCATATAGAGATGCCCAACGCGCCTTCTATTTATATCAGTGCCGATACCATTTTTACGAACAATGTGGCTCATGCCTTGCAAGAATATAAGCCTGATGTTACAGTAGTAGCTTGTGGTACAGCAAGGCTTGATGTAGGCAAGCCGCTTTTGATGACTATAGAGGATATTGTGCGTTTTGTCGAACAGTCGCCTAAAAAGGTCATAGCCAATCATATAGAAGCCCTCAATCATTGCCCTACCACTCGCACACAATTACGCGAAGCATTGTCTGCCAAGGAGCTTTTGCACAAAGTTTTTATTCCTGATGATGGCGAAACAATCGTTATTGATGACCTTGGTTAAAAAATAGGTTTTGGGACTTGCGCACAGTACCGCGAACAAGCATATTTGTGATATTGCGTGCAGGTTCTATGATTTTTGGCGCGTAGGCTTCGAATGAAAAAGCTATAGTAACTTACCCAACAT
>RDXI01000278.1 GCA_004292795.1 Bacteroidota bacterium
TAGAGCGACAATTTTTGGGTGTCTAAGGTATCAATCGCCAAAGGCAAACGAAGTCCGCGCAGTTGTTCGGCAGGCATACGGCGTTTTTTGGCTATGGTAGGCAAGCGTCTATCGGCTGAAAGATGCAACAAAACGCTATCCAACGAAAGACGTTGCACATGAACACTTCGGTCTTGCAAAAAGGCTTCGATGTCTATGCCCCTTGCCTGCACTTCTTTGATGCGTGTTTCGAGCAATTCTTTTTGATGCGTTTGCAAGCGGTTCAGCACTTTCGCGCTTACGGTAGGCAAGATGCTTAACTGTTTGATAATAAGCAAATTAGGCTTACTACTCCACTGCAAATTTCGCGCCTTTACCTGATACAATCCTTGCCTGATGCGCGTTTCGTATTGGCGTATTTTGAAGGTAAAATGCGCTGTTTCGGGGTTGCTGTTCGCTTGTAGTTTCCAATGCAGTTGCTCCAAACTCCCTTCTTCCAAAATGAATGTATGCAAAAAAGTTTGTTTGGCGGTTTTTTGGTAAATGGTCAAATCTATGTCCTTTGCCCGTAAAGTATCTGCCAACAACACAAACGGCTTTTGCGCAAAAGTAGGCAAGGCAGTTGAGGCTTTGGGCTGAGTCGTGGGCGCGAAATACAAAACGCCCTTGCCTTTTTCGACCTTCAAATCATTCAATTTCAAGGGTTTACCCAATTCTATCAAAGGCAGGTAAGCCGAAGCCGACTCCACTTCCACAAACGAAGAATCTGCCACGACATTCGATTGTTTCCACGCAAAACGCACTCCATTCGCCTTGAAGTGAGGCGCGGGTTCAAGGTTTAATTGCCATTGTTGGATATGGAGCGCACTTTGCGAAGCAGGGAGCGAAAACGTATAAGCCTCGCCTGTGATGCCCGCATTTTTCCACGAAAGTTTGGTGTCCCATTCCAATTTGGAAATGCCTAAGGCAAGTTTGGTTTTTTGCGTCCAGCGATTTTGTGCCTCCAAACATTCCACTTCTGCATTTTGCATCGAGAGCGTATCAATCGAAAATTGCAAAGGCACGTCTTGCTGTAGGTCAGCCCACCACGCTTTGGTCGAGTCGTTTTTGATGATAGGACTCAGCGCATCAAACACCCAAAATTTCAACTTAGGCGTTTGAATAACAGCGCGTTGTATAGCCAAATTGCGGTGAAAAATAATTTCTTCCAAGTTAGGAATATCTAAGGTAATGCTTCCCAAACCGCCCTCTGCGAGCCATTTTCGAGTCGGAAATTTCTCTCTGTATTGTGCCACAGTCAGCGCGGATTTCCACGAAAGCGCGTCTATGTGCCACTGTTGGGCAAAGGCGTTTTTCTGAATATTTTGCAAGGCAAATTTGTAGGTAAGACCTTGTGCCTCGTATGTATATTTTTTCAAGGCAAAAGCCAAACTTGCCTCATTCCAAAAAATAGGCAAGGAGTCAAGCGTGTAATGCGTAGCCCTTCCTAAGCCAATATCCAATAATTGCACCTCCACATTCTCGACCTGATGTCTTGCCTTCGGTTGTCCTTGCCTGTCTGCCTCTTCGAGGGTAAAAGTCGCGCCTTTGAGTTGTAGCGTGTCCACGCGCACAAACGCGGGCATAGTTTGCAGGGCATTTTCCAATTCAAATTTTTTCAAAAACCTATCTTTTTTGCGCGTATGTTCGGTAGTGAAAATCTGCACTTGTGCGTTCTCGACTACCAATTTATCCCAATCCATTTGTTGCTTCAGCATAAACGACACGAAATCGATGCCCTCGCCTCGCATTTGCGGGACGTACAAGTTGATTTTGCCATTGCGGGCATTTTCGGCAGTAGGCAAGAGCGTAAGCCCCGAAACACTGATGAGGCGTTTGTGCGCAGAGGCTTCTACAGTCTTTGCCTTCAGCGTATAAGCACCTTCTGCGTTTGTGTAAGTGTAACCTTGTGCTGTAAGACTCAATTTTTTGGTGTCAATGTGTTCTATAGCCGACTCGTGCAGGGCGCGTCCAAGGTCTATTTTCAACACTGTAAAATCCAATTTTTCGAGGGAGTGCGTGGCTATGCGTGGCACAGAGTCATATTCTACCTGCACATTGCGGGTTTTTTGCAAAGAACGATAGCTTACCTTCGCGCTATGCACTGCCAGCGTGTCGGCTTGAATATCAAGCGGTATGCTTCGGAGCATTTGCTCGAAATTCCTGAACTCTTGCCCTTGTTGTTTGGGTTTGGTAGCGTCCAAAAATGCCTCATATTGGGGCGAATACAGGTGCAGACTGCCCAAGCGGAACATTTGTTGGTAAATCATTTTTTCAAAATTTACCTTGCGGGCTATCAACAAGGGCAACTCGCCTGCTGATATGATGCTTTGGTAGGCAAGACTTTGTGCCAACTCTTGGGCAGGCAAGAGCGGTTTTAGGTATGCCTTTTCTATGCGCAAAACCGAGTCTTGCGAAGACAAAAACAAGTGTTTGATACCAAACCCAT
>RDXI01000279.1 GCA_004292795.1 Bacteroidota bacterium
GTGGCGCAATATGACGCAATGGTAGCGGCTTGGCAGTTCAAAAAGCAATTTAATCGTGCCAAACCAAGTCAAATTGATCCAAGTATTCGATTAATTAGTAATGAAACTCAACTTCCTGCGTATCCTTCCGAAGAGGCAACGATGTCGAGTGTAAGTTTGGAAATGTTAAAATTATTGTTTCCTACGGAAATAGATTTTTTGACTTTGAAAGCCGAAGAACAAAAAAATGTGGCTTTATGGACAGGCAGAGCCGTAAAAAGTGATTTGACAGCAGGAACAGAATTGGGCAAAGCCATTGCAAACAAAGTGATTGCCAGAGTAAAAAGCGACGGCATGGGCGCAGCAGTAGGAAATGTCAGCATTTGGAAAAAACTCGAAGATGACATAGTTGCCAAAGGCGAAACCCCTTGGATTAGTTTGGAAAGTCCAAAAAGACCGCCCATGTTGCCTGTTTTTGGAAAAGTAAAAACTTGGCTTTTTGATGATGCCGAAGTGATCAAATTAAGACCTGCTACGCCGCCTTCGACCAAATCTTTGCAAATGCAACAAGAAATTCAGATGGTTAAAGAAGCAACAGACAATTTGGATCGCGAAAAAATTAGAATGGTGCATTTTTGGGCAGACGGTGCGGGAACTTACACTCCACCAGGACATTGGAACGCCATCGCCGCCGATTTTGTAAATCAAGCGCAATTTAGTGATATTCGCACAGCTCGCACTTTCGCATTGCTAAACATGGCAATGATGGACGCGGCTGTTTGCTGTTGGGATACCAAATATTTGTATTTTTTTCCTCGCCCTTCGCAACTAGATGCCTCGATCAAAACTGTTACAGGCGTACCTAATTTTCCTGCTTATACTTCGGGACATTCTACTTTTTCGGGTGCTGCTGCGACCATTTTGGGCTATCTTTTTCCTTCACAAAAAACTGCCGTAGAAAAAATGGCTGAGGAAGCCTCCATTTCAAGGCTTTATGGCGGAATTCATTACAAAATGGATTGCGAAATAGGTTTGCGTTGCGGAAAAAGTATTGGCGAATATGCCATTCGCAGAGCAAAAATTGATGGAGGGGAATAGTATTTTAAAAAACATAATATCTTTCCAAAAATCTAAAAACTTTTGGAAAGATACAAAAAACTTATTCTTCATACTCCCATTCAATTCTGTTTTTCATGTCTTTTACCACAATTCCAACCGACTTTAAATGGCTACGAATGGCATCGACTTGTCCGTAATTTTTGACTTGTTTTGCCTCTCTGTAAATTTGCAAAAGTGCTTCCACCAATTCAATTTGGGCAGGTTGTTCTTCTTTCAAACCAAAAATATTTTCTATAAAATCCAAATAAGCGGTTTTCATTTCCAGAAAAACTTCATTTTCTAAGGCAGAAATCGAAATAGAATCGGTATGCAAAGAATTGATTTTTTTGAGAATTTCAAACAAAGATGCTAAGGCTTTAGCGGTGTTAAAATCATCGTCCATGCCCTCGTACATACCTGCAATAAATTTGCGAATTTGTGCGTTTAACAATTCATTTTTTTCAATGTTTTCGTCTTCTTTGTATTGCATTTGTTTGATCACTCGCAAACCGTTCATGACTTTTTTGTAGGTTTTTCGCGCCGCTTTTAAGGCATCGTTGGTGATGTCCATTGTGCTGCGATAATGCGTTTGCAACATAAAAAACCGCAAAGTCATGGCACTATATCCTTGATCTAAAAGTGCGTGATTGCCCGAAAAAAGTTCGTGAGGCAAAATAGAATTTCCCAAAGATTTACTCATTTTTTGACCGTTGATGGTCAGCATATTGGCGTGTAACCAATATTTCACGGGTTGTTCTCCGTTTTGTGCTACTGATTGTGCAATTTCGCACTCGTGATGCGGAAATTTGAGATCGAGTCCGCCGCCATGAATATCGAATTGTTTGCCCAAATATTTGCTACTCATTGCCGAACATTCGATGTGCCAACCAGGGAAACCGATTCCCCAAGGCGACTCCCATTTCATGAGATGCTCTTTTGAGGCGTTTTTCCATAAGGCAAAATCTTCAGGATTGCGTTTTTCGTCTTGACTTGTCAAAGTTCTGTAACCTGCTTGTTGATCTTCGACTGTTCTGCCCGAAAGTTCGCCATATTTATGTTGTTTGCTAAAAGATTCTACATCAAAATAAACAGAACCGTTTACTTCGTAAGCAAAACCATTTTTTACAATTTTTTGCGTGGCTTCAATTTGTTCCATCAAATGTCCTGTTGCCGAAGGTTCTATGTTTGGTGGCAAATTGTTGAGCATTTGCATAACTTCGTGCAAACCTACGGTATATTTTTGGACAATTTCCATCGGTTCGAGGTTTTCTAATTTTGCTTTTTTAGAAATTTTATCTTCGCCCTCATCGGAATCGCCTGTCAAATGCCCAACATCTGTAATGTTTCGGACATATCGGACTTGGTAGCCCAAATGGCGCAAAT
>RDXI01000080.1 GCA_004292795.1 Bacteroidota bacterium
TGTTCGTATGGGTGTTGTATCGTGCCAACAGGCGCAAAAAACGAGATAACGCGCTTTTGCAAACGCAAAAAAATGAAATTCAACGCATCAATGACGACATTACCGCGAGCATAGCCTACGCCAAACGCATACAAGAGGCAATGCTCCCTACACAAACGCAATTACAACATTTCTTGCCAGAACATTTTATCTTGTTTCAACCACGTGATGTAGTGTCAGGCGATTTTTATTGGTTTCAGGAAAAAGAAGGTTTGTTGTTCTTGTCGGCTATAGACTGCACAGGGCATGGCGTGCCGGGCGCGTTTATGAGTATGATGGGGGACGCACTCCTGAACCAAATCGTATTGGACAAAGCCCTGAAACACCCCGACCTTATCCTGAACGAAATGCACCGCGAAATACGCAAGACCTTGCGCCAAGAAGACAACGAAAACAAGGACGGCATGGATTTGGCGATAGTGGTTTTGGACATAGCCCAAAAGAGATTGGAATTTGCAGGGGCGCATTGTCCGCTTGTGCTTATCCAAGACCAAAAACTGCATTATGTCAAAGGGGACAGGCTTTCGGTGGGCGGTTTTCAGCCCGAACTTGAGCGCGTTTTTACACGCCAAACTTTTAGCCTTGACTCGCCTACCGTTTTTTACATTTTTTCTGATGGCTACCAAGACCAATTTGGAGGCAAGGACAGACGCAAGTTTTCTATAGCACGCTTCCGCGAAATGTTGCTCGAAATTCATAACTTGCCTGCCAAACAGCAAAAAGACCACTTGCAAATACAAATCAATGCTTGGAGCAAGGAATCGAATGAAAAACAAATAGATGACAGGCTTGTGATAGGCGTGAAGGTAGGCTATTCTATATAGCAATAATAACTTTCCTTGTAGCGTTCCCAAAGTCTATTTTCTAATTCAGCGTCAAGCTCCTTGCCTTCTTGCCAAACTTGTATATAGTCTTTCTGCAATGTTTCGTAGCGTGTGTAAAAGTAAGACTTAATAGCCTCCAAACTTTGAAAACCCCACGCACACAAGGCGAGACTCATATCATCGCCTGTGATAGTCAAAAGGCTTTCTTTCATTTTTTCGCTCCAATCTTCCATATCGTAATGGCTTTGCATCAAGGTTTCGAGCAAAATGTACTCGAAGTGCATAGGCGTTTGCACGTAGCCAAAACAGCCATCAGTAGCCACCAAAAACAAAATAGGCTCATCAACTACATGGGCTACACTTCGGATAGTAAAATTCCCTTCAGCGTGTGCGCAATTCGTAATAGTAGCATCAAGGCGCAAATTTGCTAAGGCATCAGGGTTGCCATTCAAGTCATCTACCGAAATTTGATGCAAGCCATCAGCTTGCCAAAAGAAGCAACGCGAGTCGCCTGCCCAAAAAGTAGTAACATCTAAAGAAGTAGTGCTATCATTGTGTATATTTTCTTCTATTAGTATGCCCGCCAAAGTAGTAGGCAAGGTTTTGATGAGTTTGCTTTTTAGGCGAGATTCAGGGGCGTTCAATTCTTTGCGATATTGAGCAAGGCTATACTTGAGAGCTTGCTCTAAGCCTTCTGCAAAAGTATCCTCGCCTTCCTTGTCCCATAAGCCAAAATACACCTCTGCAACAGATTTGACGCATCGGGAGGCAAGGTAAGCCCCCGAAAATTGCTTGTTTGTGTGTGGCAATGTATATAGTGTACTACCCGCTCCGCCCAGCCCATCATACACCGCCAAGAGCCAAGTTTGGTCATCACCCGCTTCTAAAGTAGGCAAGGCATCTTCGCCTAAATGAGCGCGTTTTTCAGTCCAAAATTTGAAACAAAGCATAAAAGGGTAGTTTAAAAGAAATGAACGGATATAGGTCGCAAAGAACGCGATTCTATTGCAAAACTACACAAAAATAAATGACAAGGCAAAGGTGAGTTTGTTAGTTTTGTAAAATACTGATAATCAATGCTTTAATAATGCAAACGGTTGCAACTCACATTGAATATTTGGTATATAAGGCTTATACCCAAAAAATCTTTGTTAAAATGTTTGATAGTTTCTTTTTTGTTGTGTAATATTGCAAACTCTTTTTTAATTTATTCAATCAAAACCTAAAAAAGCATGAAACAAAGGATACTTGCCATGCTCTTATTTGGCTTGTTGGGCATAACCCCAGCCCTCGCCCAAGAGCGCGAAATAACAGGTAAGGTTACCGATTCCAAAGGTGAAGCCATACCTGGTGTAGCAGTGTTAGTAGTAGAAACCAATTCAGGTAACGCTACAGACATTGATGGAAACTTTAAAGTAAAAGCCTCAACAGGCAATACTTTGCGGTTCTCTTATGTAAACTTCAAAACAAAAGAAGTTAAAGTTGGTTCAGAAACCAATTTGCAAATTACTCTAGAAGATGATAACGTCCTAACAGACGTAATTGTTACAGGGTATCGTAATGAGAAAGCTGAAACATTTTCGGGTTCAGCAGGAAGGGTTGGTGCGAAAGCAATAGAGCAAGTGCCAATTGCAAGTTTTGACCAAGTTTTGATAGGTCGCACACCTGGATTACAAGGTGGAGCAGGTAGTGGACAGCCGGGCAGTTCCGCTAACATTACAATCAGGGGGGCAGGCTCTATCACAGGTAGCAATACACCTTTATATGTAATAGATGGTGTACCTGTAGCGGCGGGTGATTTTTCAGCACTCAATGCCAATGATTTTGAATCGGTAACTGTTTTAAAAGATGCCGCATCTACTTCTAAGTACGGCTCACGTGGCGCGAATGGTGTAATTGTTGTAAAAACTAAATCAGGTAAATCGGGTACTACCCAACTCAATTATCGTTTTCAACAAGGTTACACAACAAGAACTACTAGTAAGTTTAGCAACATGAATACAAGTCAGCGTCTTGAGTTTGAACGTATGTTGACGGAACATGATGTAGCAAACAATACGAACTTGTTTTTCAATAATACGGTAACTAATGCTAATGCTAATCCAATCAGGACAGCCCCTTTTTGGAAGACTTGGATATTGGCGGGTAGCCCCACAAGTGGACTGGCGTATTCAAACTTGCAAAGTCAATTAGCACCTTTTCGTGATGTGGATACAGACTGGAGCAAAGAGTTTTTCAGAACGGGACAAATACAATCACATGACCTTAGTGCTGTGGGCGGTAATGAGAAAACTAACTTTTTCATCAGTACGCAATACAGAAGAGAGGAAGGGATTATCAATAAGTCTAACCTTGATCGCTATACACTTAGAGCCAATATCCAACATAATGCAACGGAAAAATTCCGTTTCGGCTTGCAAACCTCTTTTGGGTATGCCAATAGTTCACTTGTAGCTTCTGAAACAGGTAACAGTTTGTTTAACCCTGTATTTGGTTCATATTTATCACTTCCATATTATACACCAGAAACAGACAAAACAAGGTTTTTGAATGACATAAATCCTGTTATAGCAGCTAATGTTTTTACTAGGAAAAATAACGGGTATAAGTTTGTTTCAGGGCTTTATTTGGAGTATGATTTTACCAAAAACCTTTCTTTCAGAACAAACTGGGGCGGTGACTTAGCTATAGATGTTTACAGTGCGACAGTACTTCCCACTGATGCCCAAAACCAAGGTGCTATCAACCAAAGAGGTAATCAGGGTAGAATGGGTAAAGAGTACACTTTGGTAAACAGCTTTGTTGGTACTAATAGCTTGACTTACCGCAATACTTTTGGTGAAGGTAATAAACATGACATCACTGCCTCTGCTAACTTTGAGATAGTTGCAAGAAGATTGAATGGATTCGGCTACACAGCATATGGTGTAAATCCTAAATTTGGAGACTCACCTGGTGGTTTTACACAAGGTACTACAGGTAATGGTTTTATTGCTATAGTGGGAAATGCAGATGGTGTTCTCAATGATCAAGGTTTTAATACAGCCAATCGTTTGGCATCAGTGTTTGCCGATGCATCTTATACCTACAATGGCAAATATACTCTTGCGGCGGGTATTCGTCGTGACGGATCTTCACGATTTGGTGAAAACAATCGATATGGGCTGTTTTACAATGTTGGAGGTACTTGGAATCTTGATAAAGAATCGTTCATGGAAAACATTGCTAATATCGTTAGTGATGCTAAAGTCCGTATGACCTATGGTCAGCAAGGTAATCAAACTTTTGGAACAGCCGTTGCTGATGATTTTAGGTATTTCTCAACGTTTGCTGCAACAGGCGGTTATGCTGGCGTTGCTGGTATTGCACCTAGTTCACCTGCAAACCCTGATGTAAAATGGGAGTCACAAGCCATTTACAATATTGGTTTAGACTTTGGATTGTTTAAAAACCGTATTACAGGTACTATAGAGTATTATTCAAGAAAAACAAAAGACTTGTTCCTTGATGCACAGGTTACACGCACAACAGGATTCAACTCTGTTACGCGCAACGTAGGCACTATGAGAAACAGAGGATTAGAATTAAATCTATCCGCTGATGTATTGAAGTTGGGTAAGTCATTTGTTTGGAATGTAAATGTGATACACACTATCAATCGTAATAAAATCATCGATCTTGGTGGTGAGCCTGAGTATGTATTAGGAACATCCATTGTTCGTGTTGGTATCCCTTATGGCTCTCACTACGTAGTGGGTTGGGCTGGTGTTAACCCTTCTAACGGTGATCCTTTGTATTATGATAAAGAAAACAATGTTACCCCCAACTACAATGCAAATAATAACCAAGCATTTGGGACATGGGTAGCACCTGTATTTGGTAGTTTTACAAACACGTTTAGCTACAAAGGGTTAGAGCTGTCCGTTTTCTTTATATATGAAATGGAGAAACAGTTGTTTAATAACCAAACATTCTTTAACCAAAATGTACTTAGCTTCCCCGTAGCTCGTATGAACAAAGATGAAAGGTTATTGAATGCTTGGACTACACCAGGGCAAGTTACAGATATCCCTCGTTTGAATGCAGCACGTCAATTCTCAAGCCGTGACTTGGAAGACGCATCATTCTTACGTCTCAGAAATATTACGTTGGCGTATAATGTTCCTACAAATTGGTTGAAGAACATGAAAATACGTACACTTCGTACTTATATTTCTGGGCAAAATGTTCTTACATTTAGTAAATTTACTGGTTTTGACCCTGAAGACAGTAACAACATTCAGTTATCCCAATATCCAGTTCCACGTGTATTCACATTTGGTTTTGACCTTGGTTTTTAATCTTCTAAAAAACTCAATAATATGAAAAAAGCTATATATATAACAGTTTTAATGGCTGTATTCAATCTAACGAGTTGTAAACAATTCTTAGATATAAAGCCTACCGATTTGCTTACTGAAGATGTTGCTTTGCAAACATATACAGATTTCTCCACAGCTTTGAACGGAGCTTATGGGTCTTTGACTGCTGGTGCGTACTATGGTGGTACATTCATCGCTTTAGGTGATGTAACGACTGACAATCTTAAATTTGGAGGTGCCTCAACTGGTTTATATCAATTTCTGTATAACCTGAATTACGCAACTGATAGCGGTGAGTTCTTAGATTTTTACCGTCAAGCCTATGCTGCTGTTTATAGGGTTAATATCATCCTATCTAAAGTAGATGAAGGACAGATGACAGATGCGCAAAAACAACAAATACGTTCTGAGTGTCTTATGATACGTGCTATTGCGCTTCACGATTTGGTGCGGACATTTGCAAGACGGTATGATGCGACACCTGATGCATCACATGAAGGAGTTCCAGCAAAGACAGATATAGGGATTGCGCCTATAGCTCGTAACACGGTAAAAGAGGTATATGACCAGATTATAAGTGATATAAGCACCGCAACTCCTATATTGCCCACAACAGCATCTCCTAGACGCTTTACACAAAGAGCAGCTAATGCGTTGAGAGCACGTGTAGCTTTGTATATGAGGGATTGGGCAAATGCAGAAGTATTTGCTACCGCTGCCATTACAGGTGGACCTTCTTTGTCAAATGTTACTGACTATCCAAAAATGTGGGCACCTGAGGATCTTGATGGTGAAAACATATTTAAGCTTGTAATGGCAAGAGGCTCTTCAGCTTCATTAGGAGCAAACTACTGGAATCTACCGTCTGGTGTAGACATATTTGCACCAACCAACGATATTTATAGTTTGTATGAACCTACAGATATTCGCTTGACCTCTTTCTTCAGATTACATACAAATTTGCAACCCGATCGTTATGTTATCAAGAAATATGAAGGAAATAATGCTTTTCCGGGAGTTGCTGATATAAAAGTGTTACGTATGTCCGAAATGTATTTAATACGCGCAGAAGCAAGAGCGCGTACTTCGAATGAAACAGGTGCATTGAGTGACCTCAATGCTTTGCGTACTGCAAGAAATACAAACACAGGAACAGAAGCTGGAACGGCTCTCATTTCGTCTATTATGACAGAACGCAGAAAAGAGCTTTTCTTGGAAGGACATCGTTGGTTTGACCTGATAAGAGAGCAACAACCGATGTCAAGAACAGATTGTAATGGAGTTACTTGTAGTTTGCCTGCTAATAATTTCAGGTTTACATATCCTATTCCACAAGCTGAAATATTCTCTAATCCTAAAATGACACAAAATCCTGGTTATTAGCATAGTTTTTATGCTCTGAAGGGCAAATTTTTGTACTTATTTAGTAAAAATAAGTTAGTTCAAAAATTTGCCTATTCTTAAAAATTATTAAACTTCAGATAACTATTCAAGTGTAATTAGTTTTCTCAAATAACAAATCAAAGTTAAACTCTGGTATGAAAAAAAATATTTATTTCTTGATTTTGGGAAGTTTCTTATTCGGGTGTGAACCAGACTTCTCTGAACTGTACTACAAGGAAAAACCCTTTGTAGCATTTGCAGCGACTGAAGCTTCTGTAGCAGAAGGCAATGGTGCTGTGGGCAATACATTGAAATTAACTGTTACAAGGGCTTCGCCTGATATTGCAGCGGCATTAACTGTTAATTTTTCTGTTACATCTGCAAAATTTGATGGAGCAACAGGAGATGCATCTAATACTTTTACCCTTTTAGGTGACAATGGTGGAACTGCCTCTTCGGTTGTTATCCCCGCAGGTAAAACAACTGCCACTATTTCTTTCACAAGCAAGGGAAATACTGCGCTTGAGAAAAATCGCTTGATTGGTGTTACAATTCAATCCACATCACAAGACTTAAATTTGGGCTATCCAGGTCCTTCATCTTTAGGAAAGACAGTTACTGTTACTATAGCAGATGATGATTGTATTCCTAGCATAGGGCAATTATTGGGTGCATTTGATTGTTTTGAGCCAAATTACGGCACTTATCCTTGTAATTTCTCGCAAATAAATTGCTCAACCATTCAAAATGATAATTTTTGGGATGCGGGTGGTGTGAAAATTAACTACACTATCAATGCCTTAACTGGTACAGTTTCCATACCCAATCAAACATTTGGTACAAGGTCTGTATCTGGAACAGGAGGAACGCTTAACCTAACAACAGGTAGAATGGTTGTTCCATACGTTGTAAAAACAGCCGCAGGAGCAAATGAAGATGTAAATACCCACACCTTCACGCGCAAATAATCTTGCTTTGTGAAAAAACAGAAAGCCACAAACTACGTGTTTGTGGTTTTTTGTTTATTTTTGCACCTATGCACATCAATTTGCACAATGTTATCCCGCAACCGCTTGCCGAACAGCATCAACACAAGCCACAACCTTCGGAAGTGTGGCTTCAAACTATAACCCTGCAACAAGGGAAAAAATATGCCATGCAAGCCCAATCAGGCAAGGGCAAGTCGACTTTTCTCCATATCTTGTACGGGCTTAGGCAAGACTTTCAAGGTGAGGTTCTTTTTGAAAAAACTAATATACGAACATATAAACCCGAAGAATGGGCTTCCCTACGACAACAAAAAATAGCTGTAGTATTTCAGGATTTGCGGTTATTTTTGCACCTCACAGCCGAAGAAAACATCTTAGCAAAGGCTTATCTTACCCAAACGAAGCCCGACAAAGCGAAAATATATGCTTTGGCGGAAAGGTTGCAAATCTCGCATTTATTGAAAAGCACTAAAAAAACACAGCTTTTTTCGTATGGAGAACGGCAACGTATAGCCATTCTCAGAGCCTTGCAACAGCCTTTTGAGTGGATTTTGCTTGATGAACCTTTCAGTCATTTGGATGCGGAAAATGTGAAACTTGCCTCCGAACTCATCAACGAGGCGTGCCAAACGCAAGGCGCGGGTTTTGTGCTTACCTCCTTAGGCTACGATTATCCGCTTGCCTACGATGAAACGCTGAAACTCTAAACTTGCCTACATTCTACAACTTTTCTATTTCAAATTACCAACTTTATTTTGTATGAATCCTACCTTGCCTACCATATTCAAAGCACAACAAACAGGTTTTCAGGTCTGGCTTGCCTACATAGGCTTCGCTTTGGGTATGTTGATATTGCTGGGCGCGTTGCAACTATACGGACAGTTGGGCGCGGTGTTGGGCGATTCGAAAAAAATGGGAAGTTATGTCCTCATATCGAAGCAGGTAAGTATGGGCAATACCTTGTTTTTTAGTCGTCCCACTTTTTCAGCTTCGGAAGTGGAGGATATAAAGGCGCAACCATTTGTAGAATCGCTTGCTCCTTTGGTGTCCAATCAGTTTGAAGTGATGGCGTATGCGGAGCAAGCAGGTTTTTATTCTGAACTATTTTTTGAGGCGATAGACAAGAAATTTTTGGACGAACAAGTAGAAGACTTTGAATGGAAGGAAGGGCAGAAAGAAATTCCTATCATTTTGGCGAAAGATATGCTCGACCTTTATAATTTTGGGTTCGCATTAGGCAAGGGCGGAAATTTGCCCCAAATCTCGACAACTACTGCCAAGCTGATTTCTATAGGCATACGTTTACGGGGCGAAAAGGGCGAAAAACGCTTTACAGGGCGCATAGTGGGCTTTTCGGAACGCATCTCAAGCGTGTTAGTGCCTGTTTCGTTTATGAAGTGGGCGAACAAAAACGTGGGGGCAGGCAAGCCTTTTGTGCCTTCGCGTATGTTGCTCAAAGTGCGCAATTCTGCCTCGCCTGAATTGACGACTTACCTCTCGAACAACGGCTATCAAGTAAACGAAGACCGCTTGCGGGTAGGCAAGATTGGAGGCATTGTGCAGGGCTTGATGTCGGGCATAGGCGTAGTAGGGGCGTTGTTTATGTTGTTGTCGGGCTTTTTGTTTTTGATGAATTTTCGGGCTATTTTGGCAGAGGCGAAGCAAGAAATAATGCTTTTGTTGCAGTTGGGCTACACGCACAAGATGCTTACGCAGTATTTGATGCGTAGTTTTGTGATAATGTTGGCTATCGTAGTTTTTGCGGTGTTCGCGGTGTTGTATGTAGGCGAGGCTTTTTGCTCGCCTGTGTTGGTGGGAATGGGCTTAGATGTGCCACAAGGCTTGTTTTGGTGGATATGGTTGAGCGGTTTGTGCCTTGCCTGCCTCGTGGCAGGGGCGAATTATTGGAATATCAAAAGAAACTTGGTTGCTTAATTTTTTTTTGAAAAAAAGTACAAACATTGGGGTATATCGAAAAAAATACTATATTTGCTTCATTATTAACCCTTCTTATATCTCATCACTCTTAGCTCAAGATTAACATGGCAAGCTTGAACCGCATCTCACTCATTGGGAACGTAGGGCGCGACCCCGAAATAAAAGACTTTCAGGGCAACAAAGTCGCTTCCTTTTCCTTAGCTGTAAACGAAAAAGTCATTCGCAGTGATGGCTATCCACCCGAAGAAAAAGTATTGTGGTTTCGCGTTACTTTTTGGGGCAATACTGCCGACATTGTGGAGAAATTTGTAAAAAAAGGCTCGCAAGTCTATATAGATGGCAAACTAAGCACAAGCGATTTTTTGGACAAAGAAGGGCGTAGTCGTACTTCTTTAGAAGTGCGTGGGCAAACACTCACGTTGCTTGGCACAGGGGGCTTAGGTGGTGCATACTCGCCTACCCAACAAGAACAAAACGGCTATAACACGAATAGCAAGCCTCTATATGACCAAACATCTAAAACAGATGATGCGCAAATGGAGCAACCGCCCATAGACAACGAAAGCGAATTGCCTTTCTAAACATCTACTTACTCAAACCTATGAAGTAATAACTTTGTAGGTTTTTGTTTTTATCAAGATTTTTTGCGTTAATTTGCAGACGATTTTGTGTTTCGCACTTTCAATTTCGTAGAACCCAATGCCCTCGTTACTTCTTTTTTTGTTACAAGTTCCTTTTGTCGAAACAAGCGAATACGCTTTTTGGGCTTTTTTTGTTGTTTTGATTGGCTTGGTCGCGCTTCTTTTTTTCTTGGCTATCGTATCTGGGGCAGAAATTAGTTATTTTAGCTTGCCTGACCACGTGATACAGGCGTTCAAAGACAGCCCGCACCGCATAGAACGACAAATAGCTTACCTACTTTCCAAACCGCGCAATCTCCAAATAACGTTTATCATTGTGTTGCGGTTGGTCAAAATAACCTTTATCACGATTGCAGTTTTTATTATAGAACATTTTTTTGAAGAGTCTGTCGAGGAATGGTTTGTGTTGGTAGTGCTTTTTTCGTTGTTGTTGTTGGTTTTTGGTGAGCTTATTCCGCGTGTGTATGCGCATCAGAAGCAACTACGCTTTACCAAACGCCACGCTTACGAGGTTTCTTTGAGCTATTATGTGTTTTATCCTTTTGCCAAAGTCATCAGCTTGATAAGCGAATGGCTCGAAAAGAGAGTCGCGCCTCAAAAATATGATGTGGATTTGGAAACCTTGCCTGAAGTCTTGGACGAAATACAACTCGTAGGCGAGGCAGTGGAAACGGACAAACAACTTTTGCGCGAGATTGTAAAATTTACGACTACTTCCATTAGGCAAGTGATGGTGCCACGCCAAAAAATGTTTACCATCAAAGAAACCGCTCCTTTCTCGGAAGTGTTGCAAAAAGTACGTGATACGGGCTTTTCGCGTGTGCCTGTGTATGGCGAAAATGTTGATGAGATTATGGGTATGTTGTACTTGAAAGATTTGCTCATACACCAACACCAAACTGATGAATTTGAATGGATAAAATTACTGCGCCCTGTTATCATAGTGTCAGAAACGGATACGCTTATTTCGGTTTTTCGTACTTTCAAAACGGAGCGTGTGCATATCGCTATGGTGGTCGATGAGTTGGGCGTTACGCTGGGCTTGGTTACGATGGAGGACTTGGTGGAGGAGGTGCTGGGCGATTTGAAAGATGAATTTGATGAACACGAAACGCTCCAATTTTCTAAACTTACGCAACACACTTTTGTTTTCGAAGGCAAGGACTCTATAGAGAACGTTTGCCACGCGCTCCAAATACCCGAAGATACCTTCGACGAAGTCAGGCGAGGCTCGCAAACCTTGAACGGCTTGTTAGTAGTCTTGTGGCGCAAAATCCCGCGTGCAGGCGAGGAAAAAATCCACGAAAATTTCAAATTTACCATTCAATCTGCCAATCCGCGTATGATTCAAAAGGTGGAAGTGGAGTTGTTGAAAAAGTAAGGGTAGCGTAAAATATGCTACCTCTCATTTTTTGTATCACAAAGATTTAGAAGTAAAATGCTACAAGAAATAAATGAAACTTCTAACAGCTACAAAATATACAACAAAAGTTGTATGGGTTTGGAAGGGATAGAAGACAACAGCATAGACGCGCTCATTACAGACCCGCCTTATGGCATCTCGGTTTTCAATGAAACTTGGGATAAGCCACAAGAGCAAGAAATACCCAATCCTAAAATTTGGGGCGACTGTTTGCGTGTCTTAAAACCCGGGGCGTTTGGGTTAGTATTTTCGTTTCCGCGTGTGATGCACCGTGTGATGTGGCATTTAGAAGAACAAGGGTTTATAATCAAAGACGTATTTTCTTGGGTGTATTTCAATGGTATGCCCAAAACGCGCAATATTGGGGTTGACCTCGACAAGGCGCAAAATGTGAAAAGCGAGGTCGTAGGCACGTACAAATATGTGCAAGGCTACAAAAAGAATGGCGCGGAAACCTACAAAGTACAACAAGAAAAACCTATTTTAGAACCTTCTTCCGAGTTGGGCAAAAAATACAAGGGGGCAGGAACGAATGTGAAGCCTTTTTATGAGCCTATTATTTTGGTGCAAAAACGCCCTGAAGGAAGCACAGCCGAAAACATTATAAAACATGGCGTGGGTGTGCTGAACTTGGAAGCAACACGCATTCCGTACCTTGATGGCGAAACAAAAGTAGGACACAATCCACACCCTTTGGGGCGTGTGGCGGGCAATATCCTGACAGCAGACGAGCTTGAAAAAGAATATTTCAAGTATTTTGGTGTGCAGTTGGCAGATGTAGAATTGACTGAAAAGTTTATTTTCAAATCAAAAGTGCGCCAAAATGCAGAGAACTTCAACAATCACCCCACCAAAAAGCCTGTGCGTCTGATGGAGCATTTGGTCAAATTGCTTAGTTGGGAAGGGCAAACTGTTTTAGACCCTTTTATGGGTAGTGGTTCTACAGGAGTGGCTTGTATGACACAAAACCGTAATTTTGTAGGCTATGAATTGGAGGAGAAATTTTTTGATATAGCCCAAAAACGCATTGGAGAGGCAGAAAAAGATAGATTGGAGCGTTTGGACTTTTGAGGTAGAAAGGTAAACTTGCCTACTGTGCAGGTAGGCAAGGCGTTATTTCGGTGGGCTTCGATGCAACGCCTTGCCTGCTTGCCTACCTGACAAAACTGTGCAGAAACGCAAAATAATCTACTGCAAAATTGTTGTTTTCTGTAAAATGATTAGATTTGCATTTAAATCATTGTAGCCCGATACTATGAGCGAACCCGTACTAAAGTCTATTTTAAAATTAATGGCTATATCCTGCACCTTCGATGGCATCATCACCGAAGGCGAGCATAGGATAATACGGGACTTTATACAAGAAAGCCTCAACGAAGAAGCAGGCAAGCACTACATGGGGCTGTTCAGAGAATATGCAGACATCGCGCTCTCTGGCAACATAGAACCTGCCAACATCTGCAACCGTATCAACGTAGAACTCAATCAACGCCAAAAGATTATCGTGATGATGCACCTTTTGGAATTGGCACACGTGGACGGAGCTATGGACAAGAAAGAACTCGAGTTCGTGGACGTGGTAGCTGAGTCTTTCAAGATTGATATTCACGAATATAATTTGCTCAAAGCCTTTATCACAGACGAGGACGCACTCACATTGGGCTTGTCCAATATTTTGGTCATTAGCCAAGAGCGTTTGCCTGATAAAATCAAGCACATTGTGCGCCCCAACATCAATGCGAAATTAGCCGTTTTGCGCATACCAAGCGTAGAAATGTATATGTTGCGCTATTATGGTGGCTCGGGTTCGCTGACGCTCAATGGCTTTCGACTGCGCGAAAAACATACTTACAACTTCCCTACAGGCTCGGTTATCAAAAGCGATTTGAGCAATCCCGTTTACTATAGCGACATTGTAGGCTATTTTTTCCAAGACCACAACCAAACCAAAATTTGCTTCGAAGCCAAGCACGTTTATTATAGCTTCACAGGAGGCAAGATTGGCTTGCGCGACATCAACATTGTAG
>RDXI01000081.1 GCA_004292795.1 Bacteroidota bacterium
AGCTATTCATAAACCGCTTTTTGTCCGTGTAGCGAGTCGCTTCTACGCTTTCCCAAATATTGCCCACGCCTATTGTGAGGGCATTTTTTTCGTTCCAAACATAGTCCGCTTGTATTTCGGGGCGTGTAAAGTTTTGCCTGAAGTAAGTTTCATCGAACAGGTTTTGGTCTGCATTGTAGGCAAGGAAGGCACTTGTAAGATATTGGCTTTTGTAAAATCTTGCCTGCACTTTGAAACGACTCGAAAAAATATAATCTGCTGTAGGATTGAGGTTATAGTCTTGCACCTTGCCTGCCCCCGATACGTTTTGCAGGTTTTGGGCAGTACCTACTTCAAACCTTGCCTGCTGATTTTCTACAAAATACCTTCCCGAAATTTTGAGTTTTAGGCGCGTATTTGGATTGTAATGGATTTTGCTTTGGAGCGTATAATTGTGATAAGGCTCTACGGTTTGCCCATACGTGTCAGGCGTAAAATCGTAACCGCTTGTACTATAACGATTTAGAAAAATATTAGCTCCCCATTTTTCTTTTTTGTAGGCAAGGTTCGCGCCCACGTCAAGCGTTTGATTGCTCCCATATCGGCTCGACAAAGTAGCTTTAGTTTGTTGTGGGTTTTCGGTAATGATGTTGATAACGCCCGCCAATGCCTCTGAACCATACAAACTCGAACTCGCGCCTTTGATGATTTCTATTTGTTTGATATTGCCCACCGCAAGGCGCGACAACTCCAAAGTGCCTGCCGTTCTGCCCACCAATGGCTCGCCATCTATCAAAATGAGCGTATAATCAGGGCTAAACCCTTGTAATTGGATTCCTTGCCCATGCTCATTTACAATAGCAAGCCCCGTTTGCTCTTGCAATACTTCGTTCAGGCGCAAACTCCCCATAGCCTTTATTTGGGCTTTGTCAATCACCAACACAGGCAGAGGCACAGCCGAAAGAGCCTTTTCGGTGCGAGTAGCCGTAACCACGACTTCGGACAAAGCTTGCAAGCTGTCCGTTTGGGCAAACACACAACACGCTGAAAATGAAGCAAATAAACAAGTAAGTACGGCACGCATAGCGGAAAGCGGTTTCATTTTGAGAAAGGTTTTGCGATAAACCTTTGTTTAGAACAAATCTAAATAAGACGTTGCAAAATTATGTACTATTTAGAATTATTCCAAATAATTTCTGAAATTATTTGGATTTAGTCTAAATAAAAATTATTTTTGCGACATCAATCCTTCAAAAAAATCATTAAACCATTAAAAACCAAGTATTTATGAAAAATTTACTGCTCACTGCGTTTTTGGCTCTTGGCACTGCCTTCGGAGCGACTGCCCAAGACAAGCGCGACAACGAAGCCATCAAAAGTATGTGCGGTTGCCACGAAGTTACGTTCAATTTTGGCGAAACCTTCTCGCCTGACAAGGACTACAAATTTCACGACAATCACCAATCTAAAGGGCTTGAATGGGTGGAATTGGTGGAGGACAGCAAGGGCAAAATCGTATTGCAACACCTGCTTATCGTTACAGACAGCACAGGCAAGCAAGAGCTTGTGAAGCATTGGAGGCAAGATTGGTTGTTTGAAAACACCGACTTCTATCTTTTTGACAAAGAAAACAAGTGGAAATTTGCTCGCCTGCCCAAAGAAAAAGTGAAAGGGCAATGGACTCAAAAAGTGTATCAGGTGGACGATAGCCCGCGCTATGAAAGCTCGGCTACGTGGGTGCATACAGACGGCAAACACTATTGGGAAGCCTTTGCAGACACGCCTCTGCCCCGCAGGGAGTTCACACACCGAAGCGACTACAACGTGCTAAAGCGCAGAAACCGCCAAGAAATCACAGCTTGGGGCTGGGTGCATGAACAAGACAATGAAAAAATAGTACGCGCTGATAATCAAGCAGATAGGCTCATTGCTAAAGAAAAAGGCGAGGATACCTACAAGAAAGTAGAAGCCTCTAAGTGTGCGTTTGCGCAAAAATGGTGGAAAGAGAATCAAGGTTTTTGGGCGGTAGCAAGGGCAGAATGGGCAAAGATATATGCTCAAAACAAAGACCTTGCTTTGGAGAAAACGGTAGATAAAAAACCGCTCTTTATGCACCTTTTCCCACTCAAGCCCGAACAAACTGCCGAAATAAAACCTATCCTACAAAAGTTTGTGAAGCCATAAAGGTAAAAACATATAGCTTTTTCTTCAGAAAAAGCTACAGCAGGCAAAAACATATAGCTTTTTCTTCAGAAAAAGCTACAGCAGGCAAAAACATATAGCTTTTAAAACATATAGCTTTTTCTGAAGAAAAAGCTATATTTGCTAAGTTTAACCTTATACCTAATGCCTTATGCGCAATCAAAATGCCTTTCTTATCATTGATGCCCAATATGACTTTTGCAACCCTAATGGCGCGCTCTACGTGCCGGGAGCGGAAAAGGACATGGAGCGTCTGAAAAATATCATTCTGAACAACTTGGACAAGGTCGACCATATTTGCGTAACCTTAGACTCGCACCCTGTGAATGACATTTCGCACCCCGCCTTTTGGCAAGACAAAGATGGCAACTTTCCTCCGCCCTTCACCCAAATCACGCTCAAAGACGTGAACGAAGGCAAGTGGACGGCTCGCTTTTATCCTAAAGAGGCTATCAAATATTTGACTGACCTCGAGTCGCAAGGCGAATTCCCGCATCTTATCTGGCCTGAACACTGCCTCATAGGTTCGAAAGGGGCTTCGCTTGATGAGCAACTTATGGAAGCCCTGAAAGCATGGACGCGCAAGGGTAAGTATTACCAAGCCGTAACCAAAGGCACGTATCCGCTAACAGAACACTTCGGTATCTTCATGGCGCAAATCCCTGTGGCAGACCGCCCTGAAACGCAACTTAATCAATCGCTCATCAAAACATTGGAGAATTATCAGAATGTATATTTGGCAGGCGAGGCAAAGTCGCATTGTGTAGCCACAAGTTTGAAACAAGCCATCAAATACGCGCCTAACCTTGCCAACAAAATCACAGTAATAGCCGACTGTATGTCTGATGTGCCAAATATGGGCTTTTTGGGCGACCCAATTTATCAAGAGGCGCGAAATTTAGGAATCCGCTTCACGGACTCACAAAGTATTCAGCTCGCCTAAGCAGGCAAGCTTGCCTACCCTACGCGCCAAACGCTTCGAAGACCGCAGTCTTCGAAGCGTTTTTTGTATGACACAAAAGCACTACAGGCTCGATAGCTTGTGCCAAACTGTGCCAAAGAAGTCTTTAAAATCTGATTGCTTGCCAAAAAACTGACAAAATGTCAGATTATATGACTTGGCATATTGGTTGTTAAAAGAGTCAATAAAGAACTCATTTAACCTCCAATTTATAGTTTTAATTACGTTATGGGAAAAATTATTGGCATCGACTTAGGTACTACGAACTCTTGCGTTTCGGTAATGGAAGGCAACGAACCTGTAGTAATTGCAAACAGCGAAGGCAAGCGCACAACTCCTTCTATAGTAGGCTTCTTGGATAACGGCAATGGCGAGCGCAAAGTGGGCGACCCCGCAAAGCGTCAAGCAATTACCAATCCACACAATACTGTGTATTCTATCAAACGCTTCATGGGCAAAAAGTTCACTGAAGTACAAGAAGAATTGAAAATGGTGCCTTACAAAGTGGAAGAAGGCGCGAACAATACGCCCCGTGTGCGCATAGGCGACCGCCAATATACGCCCCAAGAAATCTCGGCTATGATTTTGCAAAAAATGAAGCAAGCGGCAGAAGATTATTTGGGAACGACAGTTACCGAAGCGGTTATCACGGTGCCTGCTTACTTCAATGATGCAGAACGCCAAGCTACGAAAGAAGCTGGTCAAATTGCGGGCTTAACTGTGCGCCGTATCATCAACGAACCTACTGCGGCGGCTCTTGCCTACGGTTTGGACAAACGCCACAAAGAAATGAAAATCGCGGTTTTCGATTTGGGTGGTGGTACTTTTGACGTTTCTATCCTTGAATTGGGCGAAGGCGTATTTGAAGTAAAATCTACGAATGGTGATGTGCATTTGGGCGGTGATAACTTTGATGAGCGTATCATTCACTGGTTGGCTGACGAGTTCCTACGCGACAAAGGCATAGACTTGCGCAAAGATGCGATGGCTATGCAACGTTTGAAAGACGCGGCTGAAAAAGCAAAAATCGAACTTTCAAGCTCGGCACAAACCGAAATCAACCTTCCTTATATTATGCCTGTAGATGGCATTCCTCAACACTTGGTTTGCACGCTTACACGCGCTAAGTTTGAGCAGTTGGTTGATGACCTTATCCGCAGAACGCTTGAGCCTTGCAAAAAGGCAATGCAAGATGCGAACCTTAAAATTGCAGACATTGATGAAGTAATATTGGTGGGTGGTTCTACACGTATCCCCCGCATACAAGAAGAAGTAGAGAAATTCTTTGGCAAAAAGCCCTCGAAAGGTGTAAACCCTGACGAAGTGGTGGCAGTGGGCGCGGCTATTCAAGGCGGTGTGTTCACAGGCGAGGTAAAAGACGTGATTTTGTTGGACGTTACGCCCCTTTCTTTGGGTATCGAAACGTTGGGCGGTGTGATGACTAAATTGATTGAGTCGAACACGACTATCCCTACCAAAAAATCGGAAACGTTCTCTACGGCTGCCGACAATCAGCCTTCAGTAGAATTGCACGTATTGCAAGGAGAACGCCCTATGGCAAAAGATAACCGCACTATTGGTCGTTTCAACCTTGATGGCTTGCCTCCCGCGCCTCGTGGTGTGCCTCAAGTAGAAGTTACGTTTGACATTGATGCAAACGGTATCTTGCACGTATCAGCCAAAGACAAAGGCACAGGACGCGAGCAGAAAATCCGCATCGAGGCTTCTTCTGGTTTGAGCGAAGAGGACATCTTGCGTATGAAGCGTGAAGCAGAAGCAAACGCTGACACTGACAAGGCGGCACGCGAAAGCATCGACAAAATTAACCAAGCTGACTCTTTGATTTTCCAAACAGAGAAACAGTTGGCAGAATTTGGCGATAAACTCTCGCCTGCTAACCGTGATGCCATATCTGGCGCACTCGGACAACTTCGCAACGCACATGGAGCGCAAGACATAGCGGGCATCGACCTTGCTATGAAAGCCTTGAATGATGCGTGGGCAAAGGCTTCTACAGAAATGTATGCCAATGCAGGCGGTAATCCAAGCAACCCTTTTGATGGTATGGGCGGTATGGGTGGCAACCCGAACCAAAACCAAAACCCCAATCAAGATGGCGGTTTCACTGATGTAGATTATGAAGAAGTGAAGAAATAATTTGCTTCCCAACGCATAGAAAACCCTTGCCTGCGCTCTGTAGGCAAGGGTTTGTTTTTTAAAGCAAAAGTAGGCAAGATGCGAGTCTTGCCTGCTTGCTCAAATTTCAAATGTGTATGAGCAGGGGAGGCAGAAAGTGTTTCAATATGCCAACCACACTTTAGTAGAAACTAATTGGTGGACAGGGCATTACATTGTAGAGTTCGAGCAACAAGGCAATGCAAAAGCAAAGTACGGGAAAGCTATCCTCGAAAATCTTGCAAAAGACCTCTCTATCAAGTACGGTAAGGGCTTTAGTCGCTCCAATCTCAATTATATGCGCAACTTGTATTTGTTTTACCCAATTTGTGAAACACTGTCTCACAAATTGAGCTGGTCGCATTATTGCGAATTGGTAAAAATAAGTGATGTGCTTGAGCGTGGTTTTTACGAAAAACAATGCCTGAAAGAAAGTTGGTCACTTGCCGAACTCAAACGCCAAAAGAAAACAGCCCTCTTTTTACGCCTCGCGGCAGGCAAGGACAAGGAAGGTATTTTAAAATTGGCGCAAGAAGGACAACAAATAGCCTCGCCTGAAGATTTGATGCGCGAACCTTATATTTTTGAATTTTTGAAAATACCCGAACCCTATCATCTCTCCGAAAAAGACCTTGAAACCCGCTTAATTGACAATCTACAGCCTTTCCTGCTCGAGCTTGGCAAAGGCTTTGCGTATGTGGGTAGGCAATACCGCATCACTATCAACAACGAACATTATTAGGTGGATTTGGTATTTTACCACCGTTATTTGAAATGTTATGTCCTGATTGACTTGAAAATCACTGCATTGCACCACCAAGACATAGGGCAAATGAATATGTATTTAGGCTATTTTGCCAATGAGGAAAATGTAGAAGGAGACAATCCGCCTATAGGCATTATTTTAACCAAAGACAAAGACGAACTTATGGTCGAATATGCCATGTACGGTATGAGTAGCCAACTTTTAGTAGCAAAATACCAACTTTACTTACCTAATGCAGACGATTTGCGAAAATGGATTTTGGAAGTAGATGAGTAGAAATTTTATCAATTATCCTTATCGAAAAAGCCCTTACCAAGTAAAAATAACCTAAACCTTTATATAACATGGAGCATCAACTCGAAATCCAAAACCTAAACGGCATACAGGTAATAGATAGCCGTATCATCGCTAATGGCTTGAATATCAATCATAAAAGCCTGATGGAAACAATCCGAGAGTACCAAAAAGACCTCGAAGACTTGGGAGTTTTGCCGTTTGAAACGGCGAAACCTCCTAAGGAAAGTAAAGGAGGCAGACCAGAAACCTTTTGCTATCTGAACGAACTGCAAGCGCATTTGTTGGTAACGCTTAGTCGCAACTCGCCTGAAGTGGTGGCGTTCAAGAAAAGTTTGGTAGTGGCTTTTGTGCAAGCCCGCAATGAAGTAGCTCTCCTGCAAGAAGTCATCAACGAAAGTGTTGATGTGTTGGAGAAAAAACGCCTCTACTACAAAAAACAAGGCTACAATGATGCGTGGATTGAGGAGCGTTTGAAAAATATAGAGGTAAGGCAAGAATTGGAGGCTATTTGGTGCAAACGCGGAGTGAGTACGCCCAAACAATATGCTGTTTTGACAAGTATTATTTCCAAAGGTGTTTTTGACCTTACGCCCAAAGAACACAGCGAGCTAAAAGGACTTAACAAACAACCTTTGCGCAATCACATGACGCGCCTTGAGTTGATTTTTATGACGTTGGCGGAAGGTGCTACAGCAGAATTTACGGAAGCGCGTGATGCGCAAACCTACCAAGATATGAAAGACTGTGCCAAAGATGGAGGCGATTTTGCAGGGCAATCTCGCCTACAGCTCGAAGCCCAAACAGGCAGAAAGGTAGTAAGTACCTTGAATTTCTTGCCCGAAAACCGCCATTTGTATCAAATACCCACCACTACAGCCTGAAAAACAGGTTTTGCCACAGTGTAGATGAAGAAATAATCTTTTTTCGATATAGTCGAAAATCCTTGCATAAGTTTGCAAGGATTCTTTACTTTTGTAGTACCTTCGTCTTTTAGCTTCTTTTGGTTATGCAAAATACTTTTGATAAAAACGATTTGATGCGCTTGTTAGAGCCTTCCAAAACGAACACTATTCACATTCAGGCTACTGTAGCGCAAGATTTGCCTCTTACTGCCAGCAAATTTATAGGCAAGCCTTACCTGCCTGTAGGCGAGTCTTACCCTTTGGCGAGTGATGGCACGCCTTTGATGCTCTTGGCGCAAATCAACTTTGCAGAACTTCCGCCCCTCGATGACTATCCAACAGAAGGCATTTTGCAGTTCTACATTCACCCCTATAGCGATACTCATGGCGTAGATTTTCGTAGAAATTATCCCGAAAATACCATAGAACAAAAAGATTTTCGAGTAGTTTTTCACGAAAAAGTGCAGGCAAGCCAAGCGCAAACCGCCTTGCCTACTTTTGATGCAGAGCGCATTATTAGCCCTGTTTTTCAAGAACACGCCTTGCAGTTCAGCGTAGGCGAGGAGTATGTCCCCTCTACCGATTGGCGTTTTGAACAGTATTTTGGGCAAGAGTATTTCGTTTTTTCTAACAATCAAGGAACAGAAGAATTATGGCGCGACTACAACGACCACTACAACAGTAGCGGACACAAAATAGGAGGCTATGCGTGCTTTACGCAGTGGGATATACGAAGCAAAGACTTGTTTTCAGATTATGAGTTATTGTTGCAGATTGACTCAACCGAAGCTGACGAGATATGTTGGGGAGATGTGGGCGTGGGCAATTTCTTCATCAGGCGCGAAGACTTGCGCAACCGTGATTTTAGCAAAGTCCTTTATACATGGGACTGTTGCTAAACAATTATATAAAAAAATAAAGGAATCTTTGTATTATTGCCAAAAAAGCACTAACATTGTGGACTGAAAGAACAGCTTAGGCAAAAATGAGGGTGTGTGCGGGTGTGTGCCTACGATTGGTCAGCGAGATTTTTCCTTTCAAATTTAACTATATATATTTAATAAGTAGGTGTTCCGCAAGTCTTTTCATATAATAGTTCATAAATTCATCTTTTTTGAGTTTGTAACAAAACGCTTGTATTCATATCAGCATCTGCACTTTTAGTGTTTCGACATAGCCCTTTGGACTATGCTGAACTCATATTTGTTTGTTTGGATAGGTCATAAAAGTATCGTTTGTCTGAACGGCACACGGCAATTTACAATGCCTCACTCTTATAGGCTTAAGGGGTTCTCTATCTATACATAACCCTTAAACCTTTAAAATCACTCATGGAAATTCTAATATATGCCCTACTCGCCCTCCTGATAGGGGTGGGAATAGGTGTAGCGGTTGACCGCTCTATGTTCAAAAAAGTCCTCGACAGGCAAGAGGCAGAGGCTCAAGAAAAAACAAGGCTCATCATCAAAGAAGCAGAGATTAAAGCCGACAACATCAAACAAGAAGCCGAAAACCAAAAACAAAACAAACTACTCGAAGCCAAAGAAAAATACCTCAAAATGAAGGCGGAAGTGGAAGAAGACTCCAACAAACGCAAGCAACAATTCATACAAAACGAGAACAAGCTCAAACAACGCGAACAACAATTCACCCAAAAAGAACAAGCCCACAACAAAGCCTTAGAACAAATCAAACGCAAAGAAGGGGAGATTGACGCGCTCAAAGAAAGCCTTACCGAACAAAACGAACTTGTCGCCAAAAAACGCGAAGAAGCCGAAAAATACCGCAGTCAGCAGGTAGCAAGCCTCGAAAAAATCGCTGGACTTACCGCTGAACAAGCCCGCAATCAACTTGTGGACGCGCTACGCAACGAAGCACAAAGCCGTGCAAGTTCGTACATCAAAGACATCATGGACGAGGCTAAACTCTCGGCTACCAAAGCCGCCAAAAAGGTGGTCATAGAAACCATACAACGCACCGCTACCGAACACGCCATCGAAAACTGTGTGTCGGTGTTCAACCTCGAATCTGACGAAATCAAAGGTAAAATCATTGGGCGCGAAGGGCGCAATATCCGTACTCTTGAGTCGCTTACAGGCGTAGAGATTATCGTTGATGATACGCCAGAGGCTATCATTATTTCGGGCTTCGACCCTGTGAGGCGCGAAATAGCTCGCCTATCGCTACAGCGTTTGGTGCAAGATGGACGTATTCACCCTGCCCGCATCGAGGAAATCGTAGGCAAGACTACCAAAAACATAGAGGACGAAATCGTAGAAATAGGAGAGCGTACTGTGATGGATTTGGGTATTCATGGACTGCACCCCGAGTTAGTGAAAATGGTGGGCAGAATGAGATACCGCAGTTCGTATGGGCAAAACCTCTTGCAACACTCACGCGAAGTAGCCAAGTTATGCGCAAGCATGGCGGCAGAATTGGGCTTGAACTCCAAACTCGCCAAACGTGCAGGACTTTTGCACGACATAGGCAAGGTATTTCCTGAAGACCTCGAATTGCCTCACGCTATCGTGGGTATGCAACTTGCCCAAAAATACAAAGAAAATCCTGAAGTGTGCAATGCCATTGGCGCACACCATGACGAAATAGAAATGACTTCGCTCATCTCGCCTATCGTACAGGCTTGTGATGCTATATCAGGCGCAAGACCGGGCGCAAGACGCGAAGTGATGGAAGCCTACATCAAACGCTTGAAGGATTTGGAAGCCTTAGCTGTTTCGTTTACAGGCGTAAATAAGTGCTATGCTATCCAAGCAGGGCGCGAGTTGCGTGTGATTGTGGACTCGGACACCGTTACAGATGGGCAGGCAAGCCAACTTTCCTTCGACATCTCGCAAAAAATAGAACGCGATATGCAATACCCTGGGCAAATCAAAGTTACGGTTATCCGCGAAATGCGTGCTGTGAATTACGCAAAATAAGGCGATTGCTTCTTTCCTATAATTCTACCTCTTTCAAAATATTTTGAAAGAGGTATTTTTTTTGTATTTTTGTTTTTCTTTGTATCCAATATTTGTATGAACCCAAAATGGTATGCCATACCCACGCCCCAAGAAGGCAGACGATTTGCAGTAGGCGACATTCATGGCTGTAACCTTACCTTGCAAGCCCTCGTCAAAGAGCAATTACAACTTACCAAGCAAGACCAATTATTTTTATTGGGCGATTATGTCAATCGCGGTCCCGATAGTATGGGTGTGCTACAGTTTATCATGGGTTTGCAGGCGGAAGGCTATCAAGTCTTTGCTTTGCGGGGCAATCATGAACAAATGTTGCTTGACAAAATCTCTATGCGTGATAGGCTTTCCCAAGATACAGTTTTGATGGGCTATACTTCTTTGGCTCGAAGCATCAACCAAGAGCAACAAGCGTGGCTCGAAGCCTTGCCTTATTTTTTTGCTTTGAATAATTTTTATTTGGTGCATGGGGCTATAGATACAAGCGTTGCAAACCCATTGGAGAACTATAAATATATGCTTTGGGAGCGCGAAACGCACCATGCAGGCGAGTTTTTGCGAGGCAAACAACTCATTTTCGGGCATACCAAATATATGCTTACCTACATCAAACGCGCCGTAGAAGAACGCCACGATTGTATTCCCTTAGACAATGGCTGTTACATGGGTTGCAAAGAATACAACGAAACAAGAGAATTTGGCTCTTTGTGCGCCTTAGACCTTGACGCATGGCAACTGTATGTGCAGGAGAATGTAGATTAAAAAACTGCCTATAGCATTGGCTGTAGGCAGTCGTTGTTTGGTAGGCAAGTTATTATTGCCCCTCCAATTCGCGCTCAAGGCGAGCCGTAAGGCTTTTGCACAGGTTGTCTATGTCCATTGCCATCAGTTCATCAGCCGTAGCACGGCGGAGCGTTTCAGAAATGCCCGCCATCATTTCTATAGCAAAGCGTTTCATTTCGCGGACTTCCATTTCCTTGTTCCAAAGGTCTATTTTAAGCGTGCCTTGTGCCGTGCCGTCCCAAATAGCAAGGGCTACCGCTTTGGCTTCTTGCCACCCTTCGGCAGGCGAGTCGTCTGCCATCCAACGTACACGTTCAGGTACTTGGTCATCATCAAGGGTTACCGATATGTTGATTTCTGAATTACGCATTGAATTGTTGAAAGTTGAATTATTGAATTATTGAAAGTTGATTGTTGAAAGTTGATTGTTGAAAGTTGAATTGTTGTTAGCTTGCCTACCCTTCCACCCTTACCCCTTCCATCTCCTTAATTTTGGCTACAGCTTGGGCGCAGTTAGACGTTTCGAGGATAATTTCTTCGTAGTCCAACATCTTCATACAGTATAGGTCATTTTCGTAGAAGTCGGTAGTGCAAGTCATATTCGGCACTTCCACGTCCATGTATTGGCGTATGAAACACACCGTATAACAGTCATCTTCTACCAAATAGCCCACCGCGAGCCAAACGTCTGCATTTTTATCATAATTGATAGCAAAAAACGAAGGATTTTTTACCCCAAAACTCAAATAGCCAAAAGAAAAGAAGGGATACAATATTTTTTTGAACGACACTTCGCTTGCTATCAATGCCTCCTCGAGTTCTTGCATACGTTCTTTGTAAAGCGTAACATTGCCACGCTCCAAAGGCAATTTGTGCATACCTTTCCACCAACCGCGCCAATCGTAATATTGGAACGTACCAATGCGCAGTTTGTAGTCGAAGGCATTGTCGCCACCAATGATATACCCAGGGTAATAAAATTTACGGTTTGTTTCTTGCCCAAATTGTATTTCGCGGAGCATTGTATAAGTCCCCAAACTGTATTTGGTATAATTCATATCATACAAACCCAACAAACTTACTACACACTTTCTGCCCACATCAAAGAAACTTACCGCCACCAATTTGTCCGCATCATACACACACACTTCGTAGGTTTCGAAGATAGTATCGCCTTGCGCATTTTCAGGAAAAACATTGAAAAAATGCGCTAACTTATCGAATATAAAACCCTTGAACTTGCCTTTTTGTTGTTGATAGAGGCGTTCTTTTTCCTCATTTAGCTCCAAAAGTTGTACGGTAGTCGTAAATCTTTTGTCGTTTTGGTTCAATAATTTGCGCAAATTTTTCTTGAAAGTATGCCTTTCTAAATTCAGCCGAATATTGATAACCTCGCGCACATCTTCCGAAATGCACATCACTTCCGACCTATACAACATATACGAACTACGAAACCACCCACTCGCCATGTAGCTATCAAGGCGCGAGGGAGAGAGCGATTTGGGTACGTATAATTGAACAATCATCGTTGATTTTTTACAAAGATACGGCAAAAGTTGGGAAACTCAAAGTAAACGTGCTTCCCTTTTGCCATTCGCTCTCGAGGCTGATATGCCCGCCCAATTTTTCGGTCAAGATTTTGGCAATAGAAAGCCCTAAGCCTGTGGAACTCTCGCCTGCAGTGGGGCGAGCTGTGAGTTTCTGAAATTTTTGGAAAACTTTTGCTTTGTCTTCTATAGTGAAGCCTTGTCCTTCGTCTTCGATGCTAAGGCGCACCTGCCTTGCCTGCCCTTCGAGGCGCAACGTAACGTTTTTGTCAGTAGGCGAGAATTTGATAGCGTTGCTCAATAGGTTGCCCAAAATGCGCGAAAGCGTGTCTTCGTCTGTAGGCAAGATTATAGGCTCTTGCGGTGCTATGAGGTGTAATTGTATATTTTTCGCGGTGGCTTGTGGCAAAAAATGCTCAATCAACGCTTGCAGGTAAGGCTGTAGCTCCACAGGCGCGGTAGGCAAGCTTTCCCCTTCGTACTCCGCCCTGCCTATCACGAGCAAGTCGTCAATGAGTTGATGACTGTCTTGGATAGCCTTGTCAATCATACGGCAATATTGCATCTGTTCTTCGCCCCAATCGTTGGTGATTTTCATAATTTCCATCAAGCCCTTTATTCTATTCACAGGCGAGCGCAAATCGTGTGCAACGATATTGAGGAGTTGGTCTTTTTCGCGGTTCAGGTCTTGCCATCGCTTGTTTGCCTCTGCCAGCAGGCGGTTGCTTCGTTGCTTGGCTATGTAATTGTAGAACACAAAAGACACCAACAAACCCAACGCCAACACGCCCAAAAACAAGACATTGCGCTGAAAAGTTTGCTGTTTGAGTTGTATCTCTTTTTTGCTCAACTCCGCACTTTGCAATTCTTTTTCTTTGTTCAAGAGCAAAATCTCCTTGCCTAAATCGCTGTTCGTGGAGTCGCGTATTATTTTTTGGATTGTTTCGTTTACATCATTGCCAAAGTGCTTTTTCAAAATATCTTGTATGATGTTTGGGTAGTTTTTCGAAGCAAAAAAAGCCTGCATGGGTTCTATCCAATCACTTTGCTTGGGCAGAATAACGCCATAGCCTTTGCGCCCAACTTTGTAAAATTTTTGGCGTGTGATTTTCGTCCCCTTTTTCATATCCAGCAGGTAAGCAGGCAATTCTACGTAGGCAAACAAATTATCCTCCTCCTCCACGCGCTTCCTGATGTCTTGGTTCGAGGGCGAAATCTCTGTTTTCAGTTGGGGGATTACAGACCGCAGGGCAGTCATATTTTCTTGAAAGGTGCTACCCTCCACAAAAAGTCCTTTGATATTGGCAAGGGCTTGATTACATTCGTTTTTGTCGCTGAAAGAAGGAATATTTTTGCTTGTGATAAGTAGCTCATAATCAGCCATATAGGGCGGGCTAAAAAGCACTTCCCTTTCTCTTTGCTCTGTGATAGAAAAGGAGCAAATACCAAAATCGTTCTTTCGGGGCGAACCCTTTACGCGGTTATATGATTCTTGAAAGGTATTGGCTCGCCTGAACTCACACGAAAGTTCTACCTGCAAGTTTTCATTAACAAATTTGACGAAGGCAAGCATCAAATCATACTCGATACCTTCTATCTTGTGGTTAGCTATAGTAGATACAAAAGGGTAATTATCGTAATAATGCACAACGATATGCCCTTTCATGTCGCGTTTGGCTTTTTTCCACGCATAGTCGTATTGGGCAATGCAAGGTTGCCAAACGCCCCAAAAAATACAGAATAGCCACCAATATTTCATTGCATCATACAGCCTAATTATTTTAACACAAATATAACGAAAACTATCTAACAAAACAATAAAACAAAAAACTTTGTGGCATTACACCCCAAACTACAGGCTATCCTTCCACCGCCAAAGATAACGGCAGGCGAGGCTTCGGTTCGGCTTCCAATTTTCGGCAAGCTCAAGCATTTGTTTCTTGAGTTCCTTGCCTTCTGTTGTGAGGGTGTATAGTTTTTTGATAGCTTGTTGAATACCCAAATCATCAACCGCAAACACATCAGGGCGTTGCAAGGCGAAAATGAGCAACATCTCGACAGTCCACTTGCCTACACCTTTTATCTGCGTCAGGTAAGCGATAATCTCGGCATCAGTCTTGCCTACCAAGTCCGCATAAGCCATGCCATGCGTGCTGTGGAACTTGGCTACTTCTTGCAAATAGGTTGCCTTTTGGCGCGAAAGCCCCACACTGCGCAGGGTTTCTAAGGTTTCTTGCATCAACAATTCGGGAGCGGGATATGCGTCAGGAAAGAGTGCCAAAAAGCGTTTGAAAATCGTATCCGCTGCCTTCACAGAAAGCTGTTGGCTCACGATAGACTCCAACAAAACGATATACAAATCCTCTTGGAGCGCGGGTGCAGGCAAGTTGATGGTTTCGGTAATGGCTTGTAGGCGAGCATCAAGCGGAAAAAGTAGAGGCATAGCGAAGGCAAGGAGCGAATATTGTTGGAATTTAAGAGGTTTTTCTGTAAAATTGTGCAAAAAAGCTGAAAAAACCAAAGTCTTTCTTGTGATGAACTATCACCAAAATCACCGAATTTCTGACGCTCAAGGCATAAGTCGAACAGTTCCACCAATAAAAGTTGCTCTTACTTTGTTGCTCTGCGAAAATACGTTTCGCGCCTTTCCAACATTTGACAAATTTGAGTAATTTCGTGAGTGCTGTTAATGCTGGGTTAAAGCGAGCTATAGATAACAATAGTTCGTGTTTTTTTGCGTAAATTTGCCAAAGAAACAGCTAAATTATCGAGGTTATGAAACGCTTATCTTATGTACTTGTGGTTTTCCTGATAGGTTGCTTGCCTACTTTTGCTCAAAGCAACAACGCCCCGAAAATATCCATGACCTTCTTTTCTGAAAAAGGAGAACGCTTTTGGGTGGTTATCAATGGAGTGCGCCAAAACCAACAAGCCACACAAAACGTAAAAATCCCGAACTTGACAGGCAGTGCTTGGAAAGCCCAAATCGTATTCGAGAATGAGAACTTGCCTGAAGTAGGCAAGTCGATTTATATACCTACCGCCCCTACACAATGCGTTTATTTAGCTCTACGGGCTTTCCTAACCAAATGGTGGAAATCATCAAAGGCTCAGGAGGCACGTTCCGCTTGCCTCGCCTACCCTTTCCCGAAGTGGACATCAACAACTTGCCTAACCCTTTTCCGCAAAATCCTAACAACAACCCCAATCCTAACCCCAACAACAACCCGCACCAACCACAACGCACTTGCAATGTGATGATGGACGAAATGACGTTTGACCGCCTGCGCGACAACATCAGGGCGCAATCTTTCGAAGATACGAAACAAAACACCGCCAAACAAGCTATAGGCTACTATTGCGTGTCTTCGGCGCAGGCAAGGCAAATTTTGAAACTTTTTAGCTTCGAGCAAACACGCCTCGAATTTGCAAAATGGGTGTATGACTATACCTACGACCAGCAAAATTTTTATCAAGTGAATGATGTCTTTGATTTTAGTATGAGCGTGGACGAATTGCAAGAATATATCAGACAAAAACGATAATTTGTCAATAAATTTGCATAGAATTTAGACTGTATGTCGTTTATCTTGCAATATGAAAAAAATCATTCTTTTGCTGTGCTTCTTTTGGTTGGGTTCTTCTTGCGTGTGGGCAAAGAGCATCATAGCCCGCGACACGCTCAAAGACAAAGAGCAACAAGCCCAAAGCAAAGACACAGAGGGGCTTTTGCCCGCGTCAGACTCGCCTACCGACACCTACTACAGCCGTACTTGGCGCGATAAAATCAAAAAAACGCCTCACAAATTGGGCAAAAAACACAATAAAAAACGCCCTAAAGGAAATTTCATCGAGCTTGACCCGCTTATGGTGGGCTTGGCTTTTGTGATAGGAATGGGCTTCTTGTTGTTGATTTGGTTTTTGTTCAGGGGCATCAGCAACCTCACGTTTGGCTGGGCTTTTTTGGTGGCTATAGGTTTTGCATTGGCATTGTTTTTTTGGCTCTTGGCAAATAGCGAATCGGTGGACACTGTAGCAGGATACGAATATTTTATAAAATTTGGTATCTTTGCAATGGTTGGGCTTTTGCTGTTGTTGGGTGGATTTATTGCTATGTTTGGTGGAATGCCGAATATGGGCAAATTTTTCTTGTGGGGTTTGATTTTGGGAGGCATAGCCTTGCTACTTTCTATCATCTTCAAAAACAGTGTTTTAAATGAAATTTTCCCCTATTGGTTTAGGTAAGATGGGCGTGTTGGCAGGGTTGGCTTGCCTGTTGGTAGGGTGTATCGACTTGCCTATCCAACAAACAGCCGACTCCTCGCCTACAGCTTTGTCGCTGAACAAACCGCTCCTTACCTACAATCACATCTACGAACCTGCTACCATCAAAACAGTGCGTATGTATGCAGGCGAGGCTTCCGCCAACCCGAAGCAATATTTCAACCCGCCTGTAGTGCCTTTGGGACAAAACGAACCGATAATGCTTGAGTTCGACCAAATGGGACACTCGCCTACGCAATACCAAGCCAAAATTGTGCATTGCAACCAAGATTGGACTCCTTCGAAACTGTTGGATATGGAGTTTATCAATGAAATCAACGAGTTTCAGGTGCAACGCTACGAGGTTTCTTTTCGTACCAAAGTCAATTATTTGCATTATAAATTCACTGTTCCCAAAGTCAAAATTTCGGGCAATTATCTTTTGGTAGTTTACCAAAATAACAACCAAGAAGACCGCATACTTGCACACCGCTTTATGGTGTATGAAAACAAGGTACACATCACGCCAGAAGTGCGTATGCCTTTGGAAGCAGACTCAAGGGAGCGCAAGCAACAGATTGATTTGCGCATTTCATACACTGACTACAACGTCATCAATGCCACTGAAGAGTTCAAAATTACCATTCGACAAAACTATCGTTGGAACAATGCTCGCCACAACCTCAAACCTACCGCAGTACGCGAGTTTGACCATATAGCCGAATACGCGCCTATGAATGGCGAAAATTATTTTGCAGGTTTGAACGAACATCGTAGATTTGATGCTCGAAGCACGCGCTTTTTGGGCTACAGAATTAGCGGTTTGAATTTGAAGGACTCGCTTTCTCTCGAAGTAGAGCCAGATGTGAGTCGAGGCAATACACCGTATTTTCGTTTTCCCGATTTCAATGGCAATTTTATCGTAGGTAGGCAAGATGCCCAAGTAGCACATATAGAAGCCGACTATGTGCGGGTGCAGTTTCAGCTTCGAGTGCCTAAAATAGACTCGCCTGTGTATGTGATAGGCGCGTTCAATAATTGGCAAACCAACGAAGAAAACTTGCTACAATATGACGAAAAACTCAAGGCTTATCAAACGCAAGTGTATCTCAAACAAGGCGAGTACAACTATATGTATGCTATCAAAGATGGCGAAACTTTGGACAGTGTACCCTCTGAAGGCACTTTTCAAACTACCGAAAACGACTATGATGTGTTCGTATATCACAAGCCTTTGGGCAGTCGTGCCGATAAAATCATAGGCTACAAACGTTTCAATACTTCGCAATCGCATTAAAAAATAGTACAAAAATCTTTAGACAAGATTAACAAGTAATTTTTGCGTGTTTTTATTGTTTTCGAAGCCCTAAAATCCTGCAAATCTTGTAATCCTGTCCAAAAGAACTAAACTTTCTTTATTCCTCTTTTCCTTATGGATTTCGACCTTTCCTACATACTCAATCATTTAGGCGAGAACCGCGAAGATTATCTCAATTCTGTCGCGCCTCCCATTTTCCAAACGGCTATGTTTGCCTCGCCTACGGTGGAGGCTATGCGTTTGATGATTCAAAACGAACAACATCAGCCTTTTTATACGCGGGGCAATAACCCGACTACGAACATCTTGCGCGAAAAAATGGCGGCACTCGAAGGCACAGAAGACGCGCTTATTTTTGCAAGTGGTTCAGCGTGTATTGCGGCGGCGGTCATGGCGAATGTGCAGGCAGGCGAGCATATCGTAGCGGTGCAGAAGCCGTATAGCTGGACGCGCAAGTTGTTAAGCACGCTTCTTCCGCGTTTTGGCGTAGAGGTTACGTACATTGATGGCACAGAAGCGGAAAATTACGAAAAAGCCATTCAGCCCAACACGAAGGTTTTGTTTTTGGAAAGCCCCAATTCGTGGACGTATGAACAGCAAGACCTCGAAGCAGTAGGCAAGATAGCCAAAGCGCGTAATTTGGTAAGCATCATCGACAACAGCTATGCCACGCCTCTCTTTCAGCAACCCGCGAAGTATGGCATAGACATCATGACGCACTCGGCTACGAAGTACATAGCAGGACACAGCGACACAGTGGCGGGCGTTTTATGCGCTTCGAAGGAAATGACCGATAAAATTTTCAGAGGCGAGTTTATGACGTTGGGAGGCATCATTTCGCCCTTCAATGCGTGGCTACTTTTGCGTGGATTGCGTACCCTCGAAGTACGTTTGGAGCGCGTAAGCAACACAACGGCAAAGGTCATAGAGTTTTTGGAGAAACATCCTCGAATAGAGCAAATTTGGTATCCCTTCCAAGCGCAAAATCCGCAGTTCGACCTTGCTCAAAAGCAAATGAAACAAGGCGCGGGTATGTTTACTATAGCTATCAAGGCGCAAGACATAGCCGAAGTAGAGCGCGTTTGCAATGCCTTGAAGCGTTTTTTGTTGGCGGTTTCGTGGGGTGCTTACGAATCGCTTGCCTTCCCTGCTTGTACGCTGTACGGCTCGCCTAACTATCCCTCGCCTGACTTGGGCTGGAATTGGGTGCGTATGTGCATAGGCTTAGAAGCTCCCGAAGTATTGATAGCCGACCTTGAGCAAGCCTTAGCGGTGGCATAATGTATTACATCTTTTCGGTCAAAATAAGCACTTGCTCGCCTGCAGGCAAGGTTGTAGCGAATATGTACTGCTCGCCTCCTTCGGCTATGCGTAGTTTTTGGCGAATTTGCGCCACTGAGTCGCGGAAGTTGCGTGTGGTGATGTTCGCTTTTTGGGTAGGCAAGGCATTTTTCTTGTAAGGATAAATGCCTTTTATTTCAAAAATCCTTGCAGGCAAGTTCGTTTGCAGGTCTTGACTCGTGTATAGGTGCGTATGTGGGTGCAATTTTGCCAAACCATAGCGCGTAGCAAATACCTTGAACGCTCCCGCTTTCATCAGGGCAGGCAAGGGTTCATACAAAAACCGCAAAGGCTCGCTGTAGGTAGGCAAGGAACTTGCCTCCTCTGATATACTATAGCTAAAAGTGTGATTTTTTTCCAATGACACCGCATGAACAGTAGGCAAGGCAGGCGAGGGCGTAAGATGAAAAAGTAACTCTTTTACTTCTTGCTTGTGCGCCAATACAAACACCTCCGCCACCTTGCCAAGCGTTTCGATGGCTTGTGAGATGTCCAACAAAGGCGAAGTTTTGAGCCACACATGAGGCGCGAGTTCGAGCATAGCAGGCAAGAGAGCCACCACATTAGGCGAATAATCTTGCAACAAGACCAATTTTTGCCCCTCTTTGCCACGCCTCGCGGGGTCTATGTAAAAGGCATCAAAACTTTCGTTATTTTGGGTGTAACGCTCCAAAAAGCTCTCGGCAATTTCCGCACAAAAGGTTACATTTTCTTGCCCCAAGACCGCGAAATTGTGTTTCGTAATGGCTTGCAAGTCGGGGCTTGCCTCCACATGGAAAACTTGCCTACAAGTCTGTGCCAAATAAAAACTATCCACGCCCAAACCGCCTGTAAGGTCTGCCACTTTTTCGCCTCGAACAAGGTTGTTTTTGAACAAAGCTGTAGCTTCAGAAGAGGCTTGTTGAAAGGCAAGCGAAGGCAACAAAAGCCCTTGCCTACCTGCCCAAGCAGGCATTTTCTCACCTACTTTGCGCAAAGAATCTAACTGTTCCAAGACTTCGGGAAAAGGTACATCAGGAAATTTGGGCTTCAACAACGCCACTTTGTCTATGGGCGTTTGGCTGTGCGTGGCTAAGAAGGCTTGCACATCAGGGCGCAAAATAGTTTGCCACCTTTCAAAAATGGGAAGTTGCATACAAGGACATTAAAAACAATATCCCAAAAAGCATTTTTTGGGATATATACACCAATTCAACAAAACTATTGTGCAGGCTCTAATCCCATTTCTTTCAGTCGTTTCAACAATTCTTGCACTTTCGCCTCTGCTTCTAAGGCGCGTTGGGCTTCTGCTTTTGCCTTTGCCTCCGCTTTTTCAGCCTTTTTAGCTTCTCTTTTAGCTTTCGCGTCAGCTTCTTTGGCGCGTTGCGACTCTTGTTCAGCACGTTGCGACTCCTGTTCGGCACGTTGTGCTTCTTGTTCAGCGCGTTGCGACTCTTGCTCCGCAAGTAATCTTGCCTGCTCTGCACGCTCTTCGGCTTCTTTGGCACGCTTTTCTTCTTCGGCAATGCCTTCCGCGCCTGTTCGAAGCACAGTCCCCGCTTTATCGCACCAACGTATGTATGGGGCAGAGGCATTTTCAAAAATACCTTCCCACAAACGCAAACCAAGCGTTATTTCGGGCATATAACAATGCTCCTCCGCTTGATACGGCTCATATTTACCATTCACAAGCTGAAAAACATTGAGTTCTTGCTGATACAACTCTTTGTAAGGGTCGTGAATGATGTAATACAGCACGCCAATACTCGCATAAATGTCGAACTTGGTCGTATTTTCGTTTCCTTCCTTGTTCGAAACAATCTCAATCACAAGTTCAGGAGCTTTTTTCATACGCCACAAGAAGTAACATTTGTTCTTTTTGTCGTGCCATTCTTTGGGTTTGGTAACATCAAAACTCAAGAACATATCAGGCACTACAGGCGAGGCTTTGGGTTTGTAATAAATGGCTACATTCGAGCAAGCCATAAAATCGCGGTCTGTCCATTGACTCGCATACAACGGGTCAATGTAAACCCTTTGCTGGGTTTCAGAAAATAGATTGTCCACAGGCGTTTCGTCTTCGGTTACGAATTTGTCATAATCAAACTTCGGCACTTCATAATACAAGGTATGGGCGTAGATTTCCGTTTCCTCGTTTTCATACACGAGGGTATAAGTTTCTTCTAAGCCCAATGCTTCTGTGAGTGACTCTTCCATGAGAATACTGTTTTTTTGATGAAACAAATTTAAACAAAAGACAACAAAACACCAAATTATGTGGCAAAATATTTATTCCTCTTCCGCATTGATTAAAAGATAAAATAATTTATCGGGGTCGCTGTCATTGAGTTTGAGCGTGCCTTTGAGCGTGATTTGTCGACTGGTAAATTTGAGCGGTTTTTTTACCGTAACTTCTATGACCGATTCGGGTCCCGCGCCTCCACAAAAATAGCACATACTCACAGGATAAAACGAAAGCATAAAAAATTTGTGAACAGGAGCTTCTTCGTAGGCATACATATAGCCCGTAACCGTAACTTGTTTGCCATCATAAGCACGTTGTTTGGCATCAAACAAAGGAATGTGTGCATCTCGTTTTTGTTGCGACTTTACCGCCAAAAGGTCTTTCCAAATGCCTTCTTGCGCGTGTGCAGGCAAGGCAAGGACACTGATAAAAAGAACAATCCCTAACTTTAACGTATTTTTCATACAACCTAAAACGAAAAAGCAACGGGTTTATTTTGTAACAAAACCCTCATTTTGCCTACTCATACAGCAAAGTATCTATACCCCCAACGCCATGTTCAAATTCTTCATTCAGATATGGGAAAGTTTGCGCTTTGCTATGCAAGCCTTGCGCTCCAACCTTTTGCGTACACTTTTGTCGCTTCTGGGGGTTACGATAGGCATTTTTGCCATTATTTCGGTGTTTACGATTGTGGACTCTTTGGAGCGAAACATCAAAAGTAGCTTTGACTTTATAGGCAGTGATGTCATGTTTTTGCAAAAACGCCCTTTTATCTTTGCAGACCCGCGAGATTATCCTTTTTGGAAATACGAAATGCGCCCTGTGAATAGTTACAACGACTACAAATTTTTGGAAAACAATGTCCGCAATACGGCAGGCGTGGCTATGGTTTCAGTACGTGGCGGAACAACCGTAAAGTACAAAAGTAGTAGCATCAGCGAAATAGCCACTACAGGCGCGACTTTTGGCTATAACCGCGTGGTCAATTTTGAGATAGCCGAAGGGCGATATTTCCAACAACAAGAATCAGAAAATGCCCGAAATGTAGTCTTGATAGGTCACGAAGTAGCCGAAAAATTATTCAACAACGAAGACGCACTCGGAAAAGCTATCAAAATCAAAGGGCGACCTTTCACGGTGATAGGTGTTTTGAAGCGCGAAGGCAACAATATTTTTGGTGAAAGTTCTTTCGATAGGCGTGTGATTATTCCTTTCCTTTCCTTCACCAAAATTTTCAAAGTAGGCAAGGGCGGACTCGAACCCTCCATAGCTTTCAAAGGCACACCCGAAGACAAAGGGCTGTTCGAACTCGAAGGCGAGATAAAAGGCTTGCTTCGAGCCAAACGCGGACTAAAACCCAACGAAGAAGATAATTTCGCCCTGAACCGCACCGAGATTTTCGCCAACTTGCTTAAATCACTTTTTGGTGTCATTACCATTGCGGGCGGTGTGATAGGCAGTTTTTCTATTTTGGTAGGCGGTTTTGGCATTGCGAATATTATGTTCGTGTCCGTAAAAGAGCGCACAAGCATCATAGGTATTCAAAAATCATTGGGAGCTAAGAATTATTTTATTCTGTTCCAATTTTTGTTCGAAGCCTTGTTTTTGAGTTTGATAGGCGGTTTGGTGGGTTTGTTTTTGGTGTATCTCATTACTTTCGCGCCTTTGGGTTCGTTGGTTTTGACGCTTACCTCCAAAAATATCATCACAGCCCTTAGCATTTCTTCCATTGTGGGCGTAATATCGGGCATCATTCCTGCCTATATCGCCTCGCGCATGAATCCTGTAGAAGCTATCAGAGCGAAGTAAGAATTTTCCTCAAAAAAATAAAAAATCATACATTTACCCCCGTTTTCGTGTAGTTTATCGCTTTTTTTGAGAAAAAAACGGCGGTTTTATGAAGCATAGCTTTTTTTTGCGTAATTTTGCAAACGGTAACCAAGACCGTTCATGAAAAAGATAATCATCGCTATAGACGGCTATTCGGGCTGTGGCAAAAGCACCACCGCCAAGATAGTGGCAGAAAAGCTCAACTATGTGTATATAGACTCTGGAGCTATGTATAGGGCAGTTACGCTCTACTTCTTACGCCACCAAATTCCCCTCGACGACACAGAAGCCGTTATCAACGCCCTCAAACGCATCGATATACGCTTCGAATACAATCCCCACACACACAAGAGCGAAACTTACCTGAATGGCGAAAGCGTGGAAGGCGAAGTACGCTCTATGGCTATTTCGGACAAGGTAAGTGATGTGAGCAAAATTCACGAAGTACGCGAGGCGTTGGTTATGCTCCAGCAACGATTGGGCTTGCAAAAGGGCATTGTCATGGATGGGCGCGACATAGGCACGCAGGTATTCCCACAAGCAGAACTCAAAATTTTTATGGAGGCAGACATTGATATTCGTGCAGAACGCAGGCAAGCCGAATTGTTGGCAAAAGGCGAGGACTTACCCCTGTCCGACATTATCCAAAACCTCCAAAAGCGCGACCTCATCGACACCCAAAGAAGCGAAAGCCCTTTGCGTAAGGCTGATGATGCCATAGAGCTTGACTCAAGCAACATTACCATCGAGGAGCAAACGCAATATGTGATAGAACTTGCCCAAAAAGTAATACAAGAAGTGAATGTAATGGAATTGGTATAGACAAAGAGAGGCTGTCCGAAAAGTCGGACAGCCTCATTATTTTTTATTACTATAACGTGAGTTCGGAATTAGATTTAAATGTAAAATATTGTAAATCAATGGATTGAATAGGCTTGCCCCAGCGGGGCTATATCTTTGTAGCCCTATAACAGCCTTGCCTACAAGCCCCAGCGGGGCGACATCTATGCACTATCAAGATGTCGCCCCGCTGGGGCTTTGGAAGACTTAAACCGTTGTGCTACAAAGATGTCGCCCCCTGCACGCCAGCCTTGTTGGATATAAAACCTTTCGGCGCGTGTGGCAGGCGAGGTACTAAGCCAAATAGTGCTAATAGTCTGTGCGAAGTACCAATCTAACACAATTTTATGTAAAGCCTTGCCTATGCCTTGTTCGGCATAATCAGGGTGGACGAACAACGCCCAAATACTATTTTCTTGCAGGTCTGCTATAGCAAACCCGACTATCTCCTTGCCTACCTCGCATACCCAACCTTTGCCCCGTTGATTGATGTATTCCTCACAATCGGCAGGCGTTACTAAGGCAGGATTGGAAAGCACATTTTCTTTGACTGCGAAGCGGACTTCCATCATTTGTGGAATGTCTGCTGTGGTGGCTTCGCGGTAGGTAGGCAAGTTATTATTCATCTTTCAAAGCAACTACAGGGTTTACATTGGCGGCTTTCAGGGCAGGAATCAAACCCGCTAAAGCACCTACAAATACGAGCATAATCAAAGACGTTACGGCTACAGAAGTATTGACTTCGGGATTAGCGAAAAAGCCTCCTTGGTCTGCGCCTGTAGCTTTCAATAGCATATTGATACCTTCTACCAAACCCACACCCGCCATAAGTCCCAAATAGCCCGCTACCAAGGTAATCACAACCGCCTCTTGAATGATAAGGCTGATGATAGAAGCAGGAGTCGCGCCCAAAGCCTTTCTAACGCCTATTTCTTTGGTGCGCTCTTTTACTGTGATGAGCATAATGTTGCTCACGCCAATAATGCCCGCCAAGATAGAGCCAATGCTCACAAACCAGCTCAATGTCGCAATGCCATCAAACAAGTTTTGCGCTTTGCCAAATTCTTCTTCCACATTGGCAGAACCAAACGCCTTCAGGTCATCAGGGGATACGCTATGTTGCCTGCGCAAAACCTCTTTCACTTTTTCCTCTACAATAGAAGCCTTTACGCCCTTTTTAGGCAAGATACCAAACCAATACACATCTTGTCCTTGGTTGTAGGTAAGTTGCATAGTGCTATGAGGCATATAAATCGTCTTGCCTTTTTGCTCTACATCTTGCGCACCACCTGTGGCTCTGAAAATGCCCACGACTTGAAAGAAAACACCTTTGATTTTGATGTATTGCCCCAAAGGCTTTTCATCTTTGGTAAAAAGTTCTTTTTCTACTGTTTCGCCTATGACAATGGTCTTGCGCCTTTCGTCTATGTCCGATTGATTGATAAATCGCCCTTCTAAGATGTGGATAGGCTCTACTTTAGGCAAGGTCGGATAATCGCCAAACACATCATAAGACGCATTTTTGTTTTTGCGCTCTACGGTAAAGCCCGCGCCTAAGTTGTTTCGAGGAGAAAGTGCTTCTATTTCGGGTACTTCGCGCCTGATAGCTTCAATATCGCCATTTTTCATACGTACAAAACGCCCCACTTTCAGCCCTTTGTAGGGAATAGACGTTTTTTGCGACCACACAAATATAGCATTAGGCGCAACGTCAAGCGTGGATTTTACGCCGTTCTCGAAGCCTTTGCTCGCGCCCAGCATTACCACGAGCATGAATATTCCCCAAAACACACCGAAGCAGGTAAGGAATGTACGCAATTTATGTTTTTTTACGGAGGCGTATATTTCGCTCCATTTATCCAAATCGAACATGGTAAGAGGTTGAAAGGTTGAAAGGTGGAAGGACAATTTTTGTGGAAATGTAGGTATTTGATTTATCAAATAACCTTCTGCTACAAAAGTGTCAGAGAACCCAATTTTTGAAGATAGCTTGTTGAAAGTTAATCTGCTCTTAGAGCCTCAATCGGCTTAATGTTTGCGGCACGTAAGGCAGGCATAAGCCCTGCAAACGCTCCTGCAATTACTAATACCACAATCGCATTCAAACCCGTAGCAATATCTATTTCGGGACGATAGAAGAAACCAACACGCGCTCCGCTTGCCTCCGCCATGTCTATCAACCACGCAAACAACGCCAACAAAGAAGAACCTGCCAACAAACCAAAGTATCCCGCCAAACTTGTGATAACGATAGACTCTTGAATAATCAAACTCACTATAGAAAAAGGAGTCGCGCCCAAAGCCTTTCTAACGCCAATTTCGCGTGTGCGTTCTTGCACAATGATAAGCATAATGTTGCTCACGCCCACAATGCCCGCTATCAAGGTCATAATGCCAATTCCCCAAACAAACGTTGCAATCGCACTGACAAGCCCCTCTTCTAAGGCAAATTTGTGCTTTTTCGCCATGTAGGTTCTGATTTTGTGTATCATTTCTTTGGGTTCTTCGCCTTTCTTGCCTACCAATGTGATGCGCTCCACGCGGTTTTGTTGCCCGAATGTGTGCTGTAGCGTAGAGAAAGGAATGTAGCCACGTTCTTCGTTTTGTCCGTTGTTTTCGTTACTGTTGTAAATACCTACTACCTGAAAATAAACGCCTTTGATGTCTATCCACTTTCCTATAGCATCATCATCACCAAAAAGTATTTTCTTGGCTTTCTCGCCCAGCATCACTACTTTTCTTCGGCTTCTTTCGTCATGTTGGTTCAGCAAACGCCCCTTGTTGAGCTTCTCGCCATTGATAGCAAAAAACTCGCTTGACGCGCCAAACATACGGAAAGAACCATTTTTGTCTTTGTACTTCACTACATACTCGCCAAACAAATTATTGCGCGTGCCTACAAACTCCACGCCTTCCACGTATTGTTGCAGGTCTTTCACGTCTTGATTGTCAAAAATAACTTGCCTACCGGGTTTTAGCCCATGACTTGGTACGGTAGTTTTCCAAGCCCACAGCCAATAGGAATTGCTTACGCGGTCGCCAAACTCGCGTTTGATACCATTTTCCATACCCTTGCCTGCGCCCAGCAATACAATGAGGATAAAAATCCCCCAAAATACGCCAAAGGCAGTCAGGAAAGTGCGCAGTTTATTTCGGCGCATGGTATCAAATATTTCTTGCCATTTATCTAAGTCAAACATGAGGAAAGGGTAGAGGGGTGGAAGGGAAGAAAGGTAGAAGGGTTGAGGGGTAAGTTATAGTTCGAGGGTAAGGGTTATTTCGTTTTTTTGTTGCCATGTTTGGAGTAATTTTTCGTATTCTTGTTGCATTTTTTCTATAGTTTCAGGCAAGATGCGGTAAGGCAAATTGTCTGTTTGTAATTCTAAGTATAGCATATTCAGAAAATCGTCTTGCCTACACGCCCCTGAAGCGAGGGTTTGCAAGGCTCTTGTTATCACTTCTGCGTGCATACTTTCGGTAGGCAAGGTTTTGATAACGTGCTTATCGTTCAGTTGTGCGAAAGTGTAGCCTTGCCAAATATTGCCATAAAAACCTTGTTGCATACCTAAAGTATTTTCCACTACAAAGTGCGCCAAGTCATGGGCAGGAAAGGAATCGCCCAAGTCTATAGTATCTGTCGTTTTGTCTTTCCTGTCGCATATCATCAAAGTACGCGAACCTTTTTTAATGAGGCGGATTTGCATGAGTGAATGAGTGAATTAATGTCAATTCAATAATTCAATTTAGTATTTTGAGGCGGTAACTTCGGGAATGATAATGAGATAGTCGTAGCCAAGTAGTGCGCGCACAAGCATTTTTTCTTGTATAGTCAATTTTCCTTTTTCATATTCTTTTTTGATAAGTGAAAGGTCAAAGCAGTGCCATGCCTTGCCTTCGGTTGCCTTGAAAAAGGGTTTCAGGAAAGCTAAATCGCCATTTTCGGGGTTCAAGGTACGTGCTTGCATACCCTCGAAAGGATATCCCTGTGTGCCATTTTTGCCTACAATCATGCGGTGAAGACATCTTTCGTATTGACTTTCTGCTCGACTCGCCTTTCGGGGTGTGTACTGCACCATATTTGTAAAGGTTTCGTTTGTTTTGCAGGGCAGGCAAGTTTTTGAAAAATTGGTTTTTCATAAGTTGTATGCGCAAGGCGTGATTTTGTTCGGTATAGATACGCACACTCAATTTCAGTGCTTCGATTTGTTCTTTTTCTTCGGAACTCACAGGCAAGGCTAAAAGTGCCTCCAAATCCTTGCTAAAATCGGGCTTGAACATATAAAAAGGCTCTTGTGGGTTTTGCAAGAACTTCGCCATACAGTCCTTCGATTGGGCTTGTATTTTTTCATAAATTGCCCTTGCCTGCTTATTTTTGGTCTTACCTGCCCACTCCGCACAAATCAACCCATCAGACATAGCTGTTATTTGGTCTGTTCCCCAAAACTTCACTTTGTCCTTTGCCAACTGCTCCAGCAGTTTAAATTCAGGCGCAAGTGCATAAAACGAAAACGCGCTTTTGTATTGTTTGAAAAAGGCTTCGTTTTGGGCAGGTTTTGTCAATCTCGCCTCTAAAATCTTAGCTGTATAGGTGTCTATTTCACAAATAAAATTATCAAACTTGACAATTTTCACTACTTCGCTTGTGAATAAGGGTATTTCTTGAAAAAAATGATCTTCGCCTATCAAAACGTTGTTTGTTTTTTTCATTTCGTTTGTCAAGCGTTCCCAAGCCACGCCTTGAAAAGCATTGTCTTTCCACTCAAAAGTTGTTACGTTTTGGCGGGCTAACACTGTCAGCAAAGAATCTTGCGCACTTGCCTGTAGGCAAGCTAAGGAAAGTAGAAAAGAAAGAAGAGTGGATTTCATTGGTAAGTTATTGGGTTGTTATTTTTTGTTGAACAGAAAACAAATAAAATGTTAAACTACTTCTATTTTATAATCCGCACTTTCTATTACGCCATCTTTCAGGCGGATAACGCGCTGTGTTTGTGCCGCTACGTCATTTTCGTGGGTTACGATAACTACAGTCATGCCTTGCCTGTTTACATCTTTAAAAATGTTCATAACCTCTTGCGAAGTTTTGGAATCGAGTGCGCCTGTGGGTTCATCAGCCAAAATAACTTTGGGCTGTGAGATAAGGGCGCGGGCTATGGCAACCCTTTGTTTTTGCCCACCCGACATTTCTTGGGGTGTGTGGTTTGCCCATTCGCGCAAGCCCACTTTGTCCAAATATTCAAGGGCGATTTTGTTGCGCTTGGCACGGCTTACTTTTTGGTAATACAAAGGCAATGCTACGTTTTCCATAGCATTTTTAAAGGATAGCAGGTTGAAGGATTGGAAGACGAAGCCCAAAAAGCGATTGCGATAAAATGCCGCTTTGGAGGCAGAAAGATTTTTGATAAGGGTGTCGTTCAAGCGATACTCGCCTGATGTGTAGTCGTCGAGTATGCCCAAGATGTTGAGCATTGTGGACTTGCCCGAACCCGAAGAACCCATAATGGACACCAACTCGCCTTCCCCAATGTGCATATTCACACCCTTGAGTACGTGCAGTTTGTTTTTGCCCATTGTGTAATATTTGTTGATATTGCGAAGGTCTATCATTTTGAGGTAGAAAGGTTGAGGGGTGGAAGGGTTGAGGGGTTGAGAGGTTCGGAGGGTGAAGTGGTGTTTTTCTTTCTACCCTTCTACCTTTCCTCCCTTCTACCCTGCAAAGCTATTATGTATTGCAAGGTACTATATTATTCGCAAGAACTTAAAGTTTATTACACAAGGGCGCAAAAAAAATGTGTTAAAAATCCAAACAAGGTTGTACCACTAAACGAAAGTCGTCCAGATTCAAGGCGCAGAGATTGCCAAAATCCGCCAAACGTGCATCTGGTTCGTTGAGCAAAGGCACAAAACAACCATTGTCTAAGGAGAGAATAATGTTTTTATTCTCCACCCAAGCCCGAATATCGGATATTTTTTGGATTGAATGTCCCACCACAATACGCCTGTTTTGGGTTTGTTCGTAGGCAAGTTCGGATTTGGAAAAATTGCGTATCCAAATCATTTCTTCGTAGTTTTGGAAAGGGGCAGGCGAGGCAAAATCAAACCCTGCATGCACTAAATAAAAATCTTCCAACACCAAAAAGAACGGCAGGTGCGTCAAAAAATGCCAATAACGCGGTATCACTTTGAAAGTATTGTCCAATAATTTCTCGGTTCGATTCTCTAAGCACATCTCAAATATCGCTTCGAGATTGCTTCGCGTGGAGAGGGTACTGAAAAATTGGTAGTTTTCTATAAACTCTTGTTCGTGATTGCCACGAATAGCATATACTTGATAGCCTTGTTCTCGCAGGTTTATTAAAAAATCTAACACTTCCGCGCTGTTCGGTCCTCTGTCTATGTAGTCGCCAAGCAAAAAAAGTTGGTCTTGTCTTGTCAAGTTTAGTCCCTCAACTAAAACTTGCAATGTTTTGGCACACCCATGTACGTCAGACACTACCCAGCGCGTGCCTGACAAGGGTTTATCTATTTTCTGAAAAAGCATGGTGCAAAGATAACACTTTTTGGGTGTTTTTTGTTCGCAATGGGTAGGCAAGGCGAGGCTATTCCAAACGCACACGTGGGTCTATGAGTGCGTACAAAATGTCCACAATGATATTGATAACCACAAAAACACACGCTATCACGATAGTAGTACCCATGACAACAGGCATATCGCGTTGCCCTACGGCTTCTATAGTAGTGCGCCCTAAGCCCTGCCAACCAAACACATATTCAATAAAAAATGCTCCTGCCATCAAACTTGCCAACCAGCCCGAAACGGCTGTAATTACAGGATTGAGGGCGTTTTTGAGGGCGTGTTTCAATACTATTTTGCGGAAATGTACGCCTTTGGCGCGGGCTGTGCGTATGTAGTCTTGCGACAAAACTTCCAGCATCGAACTGCGCGTGAGTTGCACAATGATAGAAAGCGGGCGCAATGCCAACGTGAAAGCAGGCAAGACAAGGTTCTTGAGTCGTAGCTCCTTCTCGCCTGTGAAGGGGTTTAAGTCCCAAAGCGAGCCTGTGAGTTTCAGCCCTGTATAATCTGCCAAATAAAACCCAAAAAAGACCGACACCAAAATAGCCAACACAAACGAAGGAATGGAAATGCCCAAGACAGAAATCGAAACTAAAGTATAATCTATCCACGTGTTGGCACGCAAGGCGGCAATGATGCCTATGCCCATGCCTATCACCGTAGCGAAGAACATAGCCGTAATAGCCAATACTATCGTGCCTTCTATGTCTTGCCAAATAATCTCGCCTACGCGCCTGTTGTTTTGGTAAGAACGCCCCAAATACGGCACTTTCAACACCAAACTATACGAACCTAAAGGAATAAGTCCAAAATAAGTATATTTTTTTTGATTTTCGGGTGTGAGTTCATGCAAGCCTATAGGCGAAAGGTCGTTCACATAATATATAAATTGCACAGGCAAGGGTTTGTCCAAACTCAATTCTCGCTCAAGGTTACGGCGCGTCAGTTCATCGCCCTTGCCTCCCATCATAGCCGAAACGGGGTCACCGGGCAATACATAAAACAGCAAGAACAAGACGATAATCACCCCAAGCACCACCAAAAAACCATATCCTATACGCCTAAGCACAAAATACAACATAATGCAATAGTTTTCGCAAAGATATAAGAAAAAGTGTAAAACTTACAAAAAACTTTCTTGCCTACACAGCAGGCAAGAAAGTTTTTTACTTATATTTTCAAAATATCAGTTAAAGAAAGATAGCCAAAAAAGTTATGAGGATTGCTAACGCAAGCAAAATAACCAAGCCACCTAACACAACTCCAGCAATACCCATACCTTCTCCACTATATTCAGTACCCTCACCCGAATTATTGATGCCTATAATACCAAATACTAACGCGGCAATAGCAGTAATGCCTCCGAAAAAAACAAGAACACCGCATATCAAGGCTGCTACGTTTGCCCAATGCACAGGTCTTTTTTCTGTTTTTGCCTTTTTGGGTTTAGGTGAAAGGGCTTTGCGTTGTTGTTTCTCAATTTTCTTTTGCACGATATTGAGCAAGACGCGCTCTTTCCACTTGAGTTTTGGCGGGGCTTCGGGTTTGGGCGCGGTTGCCGAAGTGAAGACAAGCAACACCAAGAAGGCAAAGGTGTAGCTTCTGGCAGCATACAAAAAGGCTTTCAGGTTCATAGCAGTTATTGTAAAGGTTGAAAATGCTTTGCTTGTCAAAGCATCACACAAATATACAGTTTTATTTGATGTGTGCAACGCCTGCAAGGAACTTGCCTATTTTTTCGACCAAAACTTCGTTTATTCTGCGATAAGACTCAAACGTCCACCCTGCAATGTGAGGCGTGAGAATGGCTTGTTCGCTTTGTGCGAGATAGTCGAAATGCGCTTGTTGTTCTGTAGTGAGGGCATTGATTTTTTCGTTCTCCAACACATCAAATCCCACGCCTAAGAGCTTGCCTGCCTCCAAAGCCTTGCATACCGCGCCCAACTGCACTACTTCGCCCCGCGAGGTATTGATTAGCCAAATGGGTTTGGCAAATTGCGCTATGTATTCCTCGCCTACCATTTTTTTGGTTTCGGAGGTAAGCGGAACGTGCAACGTGAGTATGTCGGCTTTGGCAAAAATGGTTGCCATGTCCGTTTCTTGTGCTTGTGCTATGGCGTGATGTTTGGGGCGTATATCGTAGGCGAGTACCTCACAGCCAAAAGCTACTAATCGCTTGGCTACCTCATAGCCTATATTGCCATAGCCCACAATGCCTACAGTTTTGCCTTTCAGTTCGTAGCCTCTGTTGGCTTCGCGTAGCCACTTGCCTGCTTTGACTTGGGCATTGCCTACGGCGGTTTTGTGCAAAAGATTGATTAACAAGCCTATAGCGTGTTCGGCTACAGCATCGCGGTTTCCTTCAGGAGCATTGACACAAGTAATTTTTTGCCTATTGGCTATTTCGAGGTCTATCAAATCTAAGCCTGAACCTGCCCTTGCTATGAGGCGTAGGCGAGGTGCGTGAGCAAGAAACTCGGCATCGATGGGCGTTTTGCTACGCACAATCAAGCCCTCAAACTCGCCTACATTTGCCAATATATCAGCGCGTTTCCAGTCGGGCTGATACTCAAACTGAACGGTAGGCAAGGCTTTGAGCAATTCGAAAATAGAATCGTGCAAAGTGTCGATGGCTAATAATCGGAACATAAGCGGTTTTATTTGCAAAGGTATTCATTTTTTTAAAACTTCACACCCCGCTTTGCGCAGTAGGCAATAAGCGAGGTGCGAGATAAATTCGTATATCGAGTGCAGAAGGCTTACCTACTCATTTTGAGTCTGCCCATTTCCTCAATGCGTTTCAAAGCAAGTTGCAAGGCGGCTTGATGCGTATTGATGTTGTCGGTTTCGGCAGTCGCAAAGATGTTTTGGGTATAGTCATAAATGCGTTCTGCGTGTTTGTTTACGCGCTCTCGGCTATAATTGCCCACGATTTCATAATACACATTGATAATACCCCCTGCATTGATGAGGAAGTCGGGAGCGTACAAAATATTGCGCTCTTTGCACATATCGCCATGACGTTTTTCGTCTTCGAGCTGATTGTTTGCCGCGCCTGCCACGATACTACACTTCAATTTAGCAAGCGTATTGTCGTTGAGCGTTGCGCCCAAGGCACATGGCGAATAGATGTCCACATCAAGGTCATAGACTGATTCCTTATCTATTACTTCCACTTTGTATTTTTGAGCGACTTCTTTGGCGCGGTCTTCATAAAAGTCAGAGATGAAAACTTTGGTATTTTCTTTGACCAAATGCCCCACCAAGTACGAACCCACATGACCAACGCCTTGCACCAAGATACGTTTGCCTTGCAAGCTATCCGAGCCGTAGGCTTTTTTGGCGGCGGCTTTCATACCCATGTACACGCCATACGCTGTAACAGGTGAGGGGTCCCCGCTTCCGCCCATGTATTCGGGCTTACCTGCCACGTGTTGCGTTTGCATGGCGATATATTCGATGTCTGCGGTGCTTATGCCCACATCTTCAGCAGTAATGTATTTTCCATTCAGGCTTTCAACGAATTTGCCAAAAGAACGGAACAATGTTTCTGTTTTTTGGGTGCGGGCATCGCCTATGATAACCGCCTTGCCTCCTCCCAAATTCAAGCCAGAGATAGCATTTTTGAAGGTCATACCCCTTGATAGGCGCAATACATCATGCAAAGCATCTGCTTCGTTGTTGTATGCCCACATGCGCGTTCCCCCTGCGGCGGGACCGAGTACGGTATTGTGAATGGCAATGATAGCTTTTAGCCCAGCCTGTTTGTCTTGACAGAATACTACTTGCTCGTGTTCGTATTGAGCAAGTTGTATAAAAACGGAGTTATTATTGACGAGGGTTTCCATACGCAAGAAAGAATATTGCAAAAAAATCTTGCAAAACTACCATTTTAATTTAGAAAAACAATAGGCAAGCTAAAGGTGGTTGGAAAAACCCGAATCGCGTTCTTATGAGCCTATCAAACGTTTGAGGACGAGCATAACTTGCGTGTTTTTTTGGGCATCTGCGGGGTATTGGTCGCGTGTGCTACCCGCCAACTCCCAGCCGTTTCTTCCCTCTTGATGCAATATCCGTTCTATGTGGGGCGTGGTGTCATGATGCCTACAGTCAGCAAGCAAAACACGATATTCAAATTTTTTCATGGAGTAGTATAAATGAGAAGAAGTCATACAGTTAGGTAAGCCGTATTTTAGTCATCTACCTATTTATGCCTTTTGAGGGGAAAGGGTAAGTGCCAAAACTGATATTTTTTAAAATGTTTAAGTAGTTTTCACATTCCTTGCAGGCAAGGCACACAAAACTATGCCATCAAAGTTGCAACACCAAACCGAAACTATATCGTTTTCGCAACCGATTGTATTCAATGTATGGTTTTTCCAAAAAACTACTATAACTTAGCCCATATTTTATTGTATTTTTTTGAGTCTATGAAAACAAGTCTATCCGCTTATATCACGCACTTTTTGGGGTGCTTCTTACTCTCTATCTCGTTGGCACAGGCTCAAGTAGATACTGAATTTTGGTTTGCCGCGCCTGACGTTACCACAAGCCATGCAGACCGCCCTATCTTTTTGCGTATAGCTACTTTTGCTAATGCCACTACCGTTACGATAAGCCAACCCGCCAATGCAGGTTTCACGCCTATTGTGCGCAATATTCCTGCAAACAGTGGGGAAACGGTGGAGCTTACAAGTTCTATTGGCATTATCGAAACACAACCCACTGCGCAAATCGTGAGTACGGGTTTGAGAATTGTAGCCACAAATCCCATAAGCGTCTATTATGAGGTATTGGCTACGGGTTCATTGCCCAATAACTTTCCTTTGAACCCCGAAATTTATGGTTTGAAGGGCAAAAACGCACTTGGGCAAAATTTTCTGATACCTGGGCAACAATTTTGCTACAATGCCTTCAACTCTACAGAGTCGGTGGACATCGTGGCAAGTGAAGATAACACCACCATTCAATTTACGCCTTCTACGGAGTTGGTAGGAAGTCCGAGCAATTATCAAGTAGGAGCTACTTACAATGTTACACTGAACAAAGGGCAAACTTTTAGCCTTCGCCCTACTACAGGCAACGAAAATTTTTCGATGCGTGGCACACAAATTACCTCTAACAAGCCTATTGCCGTTACGATAAGTGATGACTCCATCAACCGCGATGGCTCGCAGGATTTGATAGGCGACCAACTTTTCCCCATAACGAAGTGTGGCAAGGAATACATTGTTTTGCGCGGTTTGACAGGCGCGAACCAAGATAGAATTTATATTTTGGGTACAAAAAACAATACAGCTTTGAGCATAAACGGTACTTCTGTAGGCAACATCAATGCCAAGCAAACATACGAACTAAACAATGTTACGAATGACGCGACTTATATATCGGCTTCGGATACGGTGTATGTGATGCACCTCACAGGACATCAGGGCTTCGGAAGTGGAATTGAAAGTGCGATGTCGGTCTTGCCTACCATTACGGGCTGTGTGGGTACGCGAGATGCGAGCTTTTTCAAAAGTAC
>RDXI01000082.1 GCA_004292795.1 Bacteroidota bacterium
GGTGGAAAGGGGGAAGAGTAGAAAGGTGGTAAAGGTGGCATCATGGGATTAAGAAAACTAATATTCCCTTTACCCTTCAACCCTTCAACCCCTCTACCCCTCCACCCTTCAACCCCTCTACCCTTCAACCCCTCTACCCATTTTTCAAAAATAGCGCGTTTTTGTTGTAGGCGGGTAGGCAAGACTTGCATTTGCGCTACGCCTATGCCCGCCAATACATTGCTCAAACGATAATTGTAGCCTATTTCGCTATGCTGATAGTGAGGCGCGGAGTCTTTGGCTTGAGTTGCCCAAAAAAGAGCCTTTTCGCGCATTTCGGCAGTAGGCAAGAGCAACATTCCGCCTCCAGACGTGGTGATAATCTTGTTGCCATTGAACGACAAAACGCCCACATCTCCAAACGTTCCTAAAGCCTTGCCTTCGTAAGTGCTACCCAATGCCTCCGCCGCATCTTCCAAAACCGCTACACCATATTTTTGTGTGATAGCCAAAAGTTCGGATATTTGTGCGTTTTGTCCGTACAAATGCACAATAATTACAACCTTTACTTGCTTGCCTGTTTGCGCACAGTAGGCAAGGGCTTTTTCGAGATAGGCAGGCGAGATATTGCCCGTTTCATCACAATCTACGAAGATAAGATTCGCACCCAAGTACAGTGCGGGATTGGCTGTAGCTATGAAGGTAAGCGTGGGGCATATCACATAATCGCCCTTGCCTACCCCCAAAAGGCGTAGCCCTAAGTGAATGGCGGCTGTGCCACTGTTCGTAGCGAGGGCATATTTCGCGCCTGTGTAGTCGCACACGCTTTGCTCGAAAGCATCTAACATCTTGCCTACAGGCGCAATCCAATTACTGTCCAATACTTGTTGTATGTACTCGTTTTCGTTGCCTGCCAAGTGCGGAGGAGAAAGAAGGATTTGTTTCATAGCCTTGTTTACCAACTATTCACTGCTTTGTCCAAAGAGTCGACCAATTCATTGATGACTCTTTCTACTCTTTCTACCACTTCCACCCGCGCAAGGTTCGTTCTGCGTGTGCCATCTTCTTTGAAGGCAATGCGTTCTAGGTCATTCATGAGTAATTGGTCACGGTTGATAAGGTTTGTGATGTGTATGGTGCATTTGCTTTCTGCAACTTCTATGCGGAAATTGTAGGCAAGCGTCCCTTTTTTGTTTGCCATTTCGAACACATCAGCCCGAAGCCCTGAACCTGTGATGACCATATCCCAAATAGCCCCTGCCTCGAAACTACCTCCGCCCAGCGATTTTTTCGCCCATGCAGTAGCACGCCTTTTGATGTCCTCTTTCGAGCCAAAGCGCACTGTAATTTCTTTTTTAAAAAACCCTTTTTTGGTTTCGGGGTTGTATTGTATCGTGAGTTTTTGTGCATTTGCCATTGAAGCAAAACATAGCACAAGGAGCAGAAAGGCAAGGAGTTTTTTCATGTCAAGTTTTTTAAAAATGTACTTTCAACAAATCCACCAAGCGAGCAGGGCAACGCATAGGCTTGTGCGTTTGCGTATTCACAAATACCAAAGTAGTAAGTGAGTTATTGATGAGCTTGCCTTCGGGATTGTAGATTTCGCCTTTCACGACCATGCGCGTGTCGGGCAGGGCTTCTATAATGCTTCGCACTGTTAGCTCGTCATCATAACGCGAAGGTTGGCGGAAGCGCACTGTTTGCTCAAAAATGGGCATCATCACGCCTTGTTCCTCCATTTCTTTGTAAGGAAAGCCAAAATTACGGAAAGTTTCTACCCTGCCTACTTCGTAGTAGGTGGCATAATGTCCATGATACACAAAACCCATTTTATCGGTTTCTACATAGCGGACTCGAAGTGTGTGGTCGTAAGTGAACAAGGGAAGGGGTGGAAAGGTGGAAGGGTTGAGGGGAGGAAAGGTGGAAAGGGAGAAGGGTGGAAAGGGAGAAGGGTGGAAGGGTTGAGGGGTGGAAGGGTGGAAGGGTTGAGGGGTGGAAGGGTGGAAAGGGAGAAGGGTGGAAGGGTTAATGGGTATGCAACAAATCAACCATACAACCATATAACCATACAACCATACAACCATACAACCATATAACCATATAACAAAAAAACAATTAAATCTTAAGCCCTGCTCTGGCTATTCCTGCGAGATAGAAGCTCTCCATTTTGTCTATTTCGGCTTCTTCGTCCATCATATTTTCGTGAGTAGTAGAGAGGCTACGCTTGGCTTCAGGCAAGTCTTGGTAATAGACCAAGTTCCAGTTTCCTTCAAAATCTTCGGTAAGGGCAGTCATAGACTCCACCCAATCGCCAGAGTTCATGTATTGAATGTCGCCTATCATTTTCATAGCGGGCTTGTGCGTGTGTCCGCAAATGATGGTTTCACAATTTTTGAACTTAGCAAGCGAGGAAAGTTGTTTTTCATACGAAGAAGTAGGCGAGACTGCCGACTTTACTTTGCTTTTGATGTATTGCGAGAAGGAATAAGGCTGTTTGCCAAACAAACGCCTGATAGCATAGAAGCCCTTGTTCAGCCAAAGGAGGAAAGTATAGCCTATAGAACCCAACTTAGCAATCCATTTCAAATTGCTTGTAACGGAGTCGAAAATGTCGCCATGCACCACATAAAACCGCTTGCCGTTGCTCTCATGAATGTAGTCCATCAAGATAGACAAGTTGCCGATATGCACAGGCAAGATGTTGTCTAAAAAGTCGTCATGATTGCCGTGCAGGTAGATAACCTTCGTGTTGCACTCTTCCATCATTTTGACTACCATTTTGAAAAACCGCGTATGAGGCACTTTCCAACTCCCATAATTTTTGAGTTCCCAGCCATCTATAATATCTCCATTCAAAATAAGCGTATCACAGGTATTGTAGCGCAAGAAGCGCACAATCTCTTTTGCCTTCGCACCTGCAGTGCCAAGGTGAACGTCTGATATAATAATAGTCTTGAAATGACGACGAGAGCCATCTTCAAGGGAAGCAAACCACGACATAAGCCTTATAAGGGAGTGAAGGAGTGAAAGAGTGAGGGAGTGCGTGAATGGGTGAGTGAAGGAGTGGTAAGCTTTCATGCCTTAATAACTCAATACCTCAATAACTCGCTAATTCAATAACTCAATAGCTCAATAATTCAATTCGGGGCTAAAATTAGTGATTTTTTTGGAAATTTCGCCAAACCGCCTTTTCGATTTTATAAAAACACCAAGTTCGCGCCTTGCCTGCCCCTACTCGCCTTTAAGCATTTAACCATAGGCAGGACTAAACTATTAAGGAGTTTTAGACAAGATTTACAGGATTTACAGGTAAATTGGGCTTTTTTTACTGTTTTGATGCTCTAAAGAAAAGAAAAAAATCCTGCTAATCCTGTCTTCTATTTGTTAGCTTGATAGCATTGGGCTAAAGCCACTGCCAAGGTTATGTCTATTCGCGTTGATGACTGTTTTATGCTTTACTACGTTGCGCGAAAGAAAACAAAGTATTGTTAATCAATGGCTTACAAGTTAAAATGAGGCTTCTGCTTTGCCCAATGTCATACAAACAACTTTGCAAACGTACCCAATCTTTCCGCGAAATAGCTACTTTTTTCACCATCTACGAAATCCTTTTTCAGTTGGGAGTAGGTTATATTTTGTTGAAAATCCTTTTCTACTTTGTCCATTTCCGCAAAATAACCTGTCAAGTTTGCCTTTTCGAGGTAGGCAAGGGCTTTTTGTAGAGTTTCTTTCGTTTCAGTTTTGTTGAGGCTTACGCCTTCTAAAAGTGCGAGAATAGATAGTTTTTTACGAAAAACCTTGCTAAAAATCTGTGTTTCACCTTCTTCCAAGGCTACCTTTAAATAGTCATATTCAAATTCATCTTCCTTGCCTCCTTCTTCATGTATCACCCACATGGAGATGCCCAATTTTGCCTCATCAAACATAGCGTGGACTTGTGCCAATGCCTCGCGTATGCGCCAAAGGGCATAGCGTTTGTCTTGCGTTCCCACGACTTGTATGTCTATGTGCTTTTGGTGGCGCACTGCCTCCATCCTTGCCTGCTGTTCGCCATATCGCAAGATTGCACCATTTGCCCAATGCGTGACTACTATAGTATGTGTGTGTTGCGTTACCAAGAAATACGAAATGTAATCATTGCGCCAAATCTCGTACTGAAAGCGCACACGCAAGGGCGAACTTGCCTGCCACACCGAAAAATCAGCAGGAGGGTTTTTGTCAAACAAACTTGGTATTAGGTAACAATGCTTGCCTACATTTTCTTGTTGTTGGTAGGCAAGTTTAAAATGCTTCATCATTTCGAGGATAAAACTCCTTTCTTGTGCTGTTTGATAATCTTTCTTTTTGCCTACTCCCTTGAGTAATGTTGTGATAGTATCTTCATGTATTTTGCCCTTTTGGGCTTGGGTTTCTTGGGCATTGATGATTTGATACACCCCGTCCACAATCCACGCGGGTTTGAAAATCAATAAATCCTCCAATTTATCGCTCTTTTTGCGGAAGTTCAGCATCACGCCTAAGTCGTTCAAGATGTCCGCCAAGAGGCTTTGGCTTGCCTGCTCAAAACTGCTTTCGCCTTCTTGCTTCGCTATGTCTGTGCATAGATTTTCGTACTTGCGGTAGTCTATGTACGGTTCTTGTATGGTTTCTAATTGCGCCTTGATGCTTTGGTAGATAGCCGAAAAATCCTGTTGAAAGTGGGGCATCTTTTGTAGTTCGTTTTGGATAGCCTCCTTCAGCGTGTCTAAGCCTCTGCCCGTTTGCCATGAGGTTTCTATCACAGGCAAGACCAAATTCGGAAACTGCGCCTTCAGCCCTAAGTCGCCTAAGCGGTGCGTGTCTTTGGGTTCGTCTAATTTATTGACCACGAGCAGGACAGGCGAGTCTTCTATGCTACTTTTGAGCATCTCCACCCAGTTTTGCAGTACCTCTGTTTCTTCTTTGCGCCCATCTATCACCAATACATACAAGGTGCGACTACTCATGAAGAACTTATGCGTAGCGTGCATGATGTCCTGCCCTCCAAAGTCCCAAAAGCGCAATTTTAGTTTTTCTTTCTTCTTTCCATAAGTAAAAAGCGTGTCGTTGGTGTGTATCTCTATCTTTTCAGTGCGCGTGGTTTGTTCTTGCCTGCCATACAGCAGGGCGTGCATCAGGGAAGTCTTGCCTGCATTGCCCTCGCCTACAAAGACCACCTTTGCCTCGCGGAGCGGTTTGGCTTGCCTGCTATCGAACCAATAACGCAAAATTTTTAAACTGTCTTTTCTTTGTATTTCTTGTGGTATTTTCTCCCAAAAAGGATTGTTGTATATGAATAAATCAGTCAAAGCATTTAAATATTTCAAAGGGGCAATGTCTATGATTTGATTGTTGCTAATGTCTAAGGTATTCAAAGCGTTTAACTCTTTCAATGGGGCAATGTCTATGATTTGATTGTTGTGAAGGAATAAGTAATCCAAAGTGCTTAATTCTTTCAAAGGAGTAATGTCTGTAATATGATTGTTGCCAAGGTCTAAATTTATCAAAGCAGATAAACCCTGTAAAGGAGTTATATCAATAAGCTTATTATGCTTACAAAATAACTGTTCTAATCGAGAAGGCAAAGCAGGCAAGCAGGTAAGTTGGTTTTGTTCTCCTTCGTTGTTGCTTCTACGTTTTTCTATTTCATTTACTTCTTTATCTAATTCATACCAATAATATGAAAAACTAAGAACTTCCAACCAAGTAAAGTTTTTGAGTTGGTCGAGTGCGGGTTCGTTGCCTCGTAATCCTAACCTGCCTAAGTCAAGGTAGGGTTCTTTGGTTTTGCGGTTGTGGTCGAGGGCTTCTGTTAGATTGGTAAACATAGGAGTAAAGTGGTTATTTCCAATTTATGAGGTTCAGATTAGGAATGTTTTGGTAATCCTTTAGATTATTGGTACACAACGTTAAGCTGTTCTCAATAGCGATACTTGCTATCAAAATGTCATAATTTCCGCTATGTTTCCCCATTTTGTAGAGTGTCGCAAATACGTCAGAGGCTATTTCAGAGGCGTTTTCTGTCAATTCGAGAATTTGGTTCTGCGCCAAAAAATTTCTAAATCGTTGTATCTGAGTTGTAGCGTTTTTAACTTTCAATCCTCCCAGAATCTCCAAAATAGATATGCGACTTACATACACAAAGCCATATAAATCAATGTGTTGCGCATAATTTGCGACAACTCGCTCATCACCACGCATATAGTACGAAATGATGTCAGTATCAAGCAATATCTGTGACATATCAAAAATCTAAATTGTTTACACTTTGCATCAAACGTTGATTGTTTTCTTGCCTGCGTGTGTGAATGTCCTGTAGGAATACGTCCCAATCTATGTTTTCGACTTCGGTAGGCGAGTTTTGGCTACGCAATTTCTCCACTACAGCCTGTAGGTAAGGCAGGCTTTCGGCAGGCAAGAGGCTTATCTCGTGCCAAAGATGTTGCAAACTGATTTGAGTCATGGCAATGAGGGTTTTGGGTTGTTAAAGTTTTCGGTTCTTGGACAATTTTTGTGGCGTAATATAAAGCAAATATAGCGGAAAAACTGAAATATTTTGCATAGCACACAAAAATTACAATGTTTTGTGGCAAGTTCGCGCTACAAAGAGGCGCGAAAGGGCATACATATATTTATTTTTGCAAAAATGCCTAAATAGTTGTACTTTTGCCTTTCGATAGCCTGTATTATGCAATCCAACCTCTTTTTAGCCAATTATCAAATTCAACGCATACTCGGACAAGGAGGAATGGGCGTGGTGTATCTGGCACGCCATACCCAAATAGGCAAGCTCGTAGCCATCAAAGAACTCGCGCCCCAATACAGCAAAGATATAGCCTTGCGCCTTCGCTTCAAGAACGAGGCGGCACTGATGGCAAACCTCAATCACCCTAATCTGGTAACGTTGCACGACTACATGGAAACACCTCAAGGTGTGTACCTCATCATGGAATACGTGGAAGGCATTACGTTAGAGCATTATATCCGCAATGTTACGGGCATCATTCCTGAAGACAAGGCAGTCGCTATTTTTAAGCAAATTTTGGAAGGCGTGGGCTATGCACACAGCAGGGGCATTGTGCATCGAGATTTGAAACCCGCCAACATTATGCTTACAGGCGAGGGAAATGTCAAAATTTTGGATTTTGGGATTGCGAAAAACCTCTATGCGTCTGAACGCGCCTTTACGCAAGTAGGCTTGAAAATCGGTACGATTTATTATATGAGTCCCGAACAAGTTTTGGCGAAGGAATTGGACAGAAGGAGCGATATTTATAGCTTGGGCGTGCTTTTTTTCGAGATGCTTACGGGGCAAAATCCGTATCAGCACTTGGAGTCGGAGTACGAAATTAGCCATAAAATCGTGCATGAACCCTTGCCTACCCTGCGCGAACTGTACCCCAACATTCACCCGTATTGGCAGAAAGTCATCAGCAAAGCCACCCAAAAAACAGTGGGTACGCGCTACCAATACATCACGCAATTTATTGAAGCCTTGCAAGTAACGCTTGAGCCTGTTGTGCCAAATTTTCTGAAAAAACTGCCCCACGAAGCCGACCCAGAGCATACTGTAGAGTGGAAAATACGTAAATCTGCCTCGCCTGAAGCCAAAACAGAAATTAGCTTTGCGCAAAATTCCGCCATTGCCGAAGCCCTGCGCGAGCCTGTAGTAACGCAAGAACCCGAAGTTTCTTTGTTCGAAAACGAATTTGGCAAACTGACCAACAAGCAACTTACCTACCTAAAAGGGCGCGACTATTTCGAGGCAGGCAAGGAAGAAACATTGCCTCTTGCCTCCATAGCGAACATTCAACTCCAAACCAACCGCGAGTTGGCGAGTGGCGTGTTTTTCAGTATTTTGTTAGGCGGGCTGTTATTGGGCGGTTTTTGGAATACGTGGTCTTGGTTGATAGCATTGCCATTCTTGCCTGTGGCGGGCATCTGTTTTACGCAATTTCCTGCTATCATCATCACAAAAAAAGATGGCAAAAAAGCCGTGATGCGTGGTTGGTATTGGCACACCGAGCAGGCAAGGGAGTTTGCCGACCTTGCACAGAAGGAGCTAAACACAAGGAAGTAATATTGACAACTGAAAAAACACAAAATTTTGTTTTCCCCCAAAAAATAGCGTTATTTGTAGTTCAATTTGTATATTCCATATATCCCTATGCGAAAAATTTTTCTTTCTTTGTGTGGCTTGTGGTGGGGAGTAGGCTTCCTATATGCCCAAACGCAACTACCCGCGCCATATCCGAGTTCGAAATTCGAACAACTTGGTACAATGCTACCAACACCCAATACGTACCGCACTGCTGACGGTTCGCCTGGTCCTGACTATTGGCAACAAAAAGCGGATTATAAAATTCAAGTTTCTTTGAACGAAAGCGACCACAGCGTACAAGGTACAGAAACCATTACGTACTACAACAACTCGCCTACGCCGCTTGCCTACCTTTGGCTACAGTTAGACCAAAATTTGTTTGACAAAGACTCGGACACACACAAAACCGAAACGCTCAACCCTGCCGACTCGCTCAATATATCTTTTATGCGTTGGGTGTTTGCTTCGAATAGCGAAGGCGGTTACAAAGTTGGCAATGTGCGTGACGTGAATGGCAAGCCCTTGAAATGCACCATCAACAAAACCATGATGCGTATTGACTTGCCTACTGCTTTGCCTGCCAAAGGAGGCAAGATAAGTTTTTCGTTGGATTGGTCGTACAAAATACCCGAACAGCGCAAATATGGCGGTAGGGGAGGCAAGGAATATTTCCCCAAAGATGGCAATACCTTGTACGAAATGGCACAATGGTTTCCACGCTTGGCGGTGTATGGCGATGCTACAGGCTGGCAAAACAAACAATTTTTGGGCAATGGTGAGTTCGCTCTTACTTTTGGCGATTATGAAGTGGCGATAACTGTCCCCGCTGACCATATAGTTGCCTCTACAGGCGAGCTACAAAACGCCACGCAAGTGCTTTCAGCTACGCACATAGAGCGTTTGAAAAAGGCAGAAACCGCTACCGAACCTGTAATTATTCAAACCCAACAAGAGGCAGAAGTAGCCGAGAAAAGCAAAGCCACTGCTACCAAAACATGGATTTACAAAGCCAAAAATGTACGCGATTTTGCTTGGGCAAGCTCTCGTAAATTTGTGTGGGACGCTATGCGCATCGACTTGGCAGGCAAGAAAGTTTGGGCAATGTCTTACTACCCCAAAGAAGGCAATCCTTTGTGGGGGCAATATTCCACGCAAGTCGTGGCACACACCTTGCGCGTCTATTCGCGCTACACTATAGATTATCCCTATCCTGTGGCTATCTCAGTGCATGGTTCTGTGTTTGGTATGGAGTACCCTATGATTTCGTTCAATGGCGGTCGCCCCGAACCCGATGGCACTATCACGAACTTTACGCGCAATGCTATGGTGGGCGTGATTATCCACGAAGTAGGGCATAATTTCTTTCCTATGATTATCAATTCTGATGAAAGACAATGGACGTGGATGGACGAAGGCTTGAATAGTTTTTGCGAATATTTGACAGAAATGGAGCTAAAAGATATGCCTTGGGCAAAAAAGGATTATGGCGAAAAAGGCTTTCCTTCGCGCCGTGGTCCCGCCAAAAATATTACGGATTACATGAGTGGCAATCCTAAAGGACTTGTGCCTATTATGGTCAATTCAGAACAGATTTTGCAGTTTGGCAACAACGCTTATGGCAAACCCGCTACCGCTTTGAATATCTTGCGCGAAACCATTATGGGGCGCGAGCTTTTTGATTTTGCCTTCAAACAATATTCGCAAAAATGGGCGTTCAAACACCCCGAACCTGCCGATTTTTTCCGTACTATGGAAGACGCTTCAGCAGTGGATTTGGATTGGTTTTGGCGCGGTTGGTTCTATACTACAGAGCCTTGCGACATCTCGCTTGAGAATGTGCGTTTGACTTTGATAGCCGACAAGAAAAATCAAGGCACAGCACAGGCAAGCCCTTTCCTGACGCAATATTACAAGCCTGAACAAGTAGAAAAACAACGCAAAACCTTAGCGGCATTGGGCATAGAATTTACCAAAGCAGACGAAGAAGCGTTGAGTGCAGGCAAGTTTTTTTATACCTTGCATTTCAAAAACGTGGGCGGTCTGATAATGCCTGTTATTTTCCAAATCAATTATGAAGATGGCACAAAAGAAATAGTGCGTATCCCTGCTGAAATTTGGCGCAAAAACGTAAACGAAGTACACAAGACCATCATCACCCAAAAACCCGCTATCTCTTTTCAACTCGACCCCCTCGAAGAAACGGCTGATATTCAACTGAATAACAATTCGTTTCCTCGAAAAAACATAGAAAAATTTGAAGAGTTTAAAGACAAATAAAACAAAACGGTAGCGTATCTCAAGGGTACGCTACACTTTTTTCTATCCCATGAATTGGCAACTTGCAACCAAAGGCTTTCGAGATTATCTAAAACTTGAGCGTGGTATGGCATACCACACCATAGAGGCATATTTGCGGGACGTAGGCAAGTTAGAGGCGTATATACTCATAGCAGGCTATCGATTATCGCCTAAAGAAGTGGAGTCAATCCACATACAACAAATGATGGCGTACTTGGCTGAAATGGGTATCACAGGGCGTTCTGTGGCAAGAGTATTGTCAGGAATCAAAGCCTTTTTTGCGTATTTGTGTTATGAAAATATCCGCGAAACAGACCCCGCCGAACTCTTAGAACCGCCTGCTTCGAGCTTCAAACTGCCCGAAGTAATGTCGGTATTGGAAATAGACAAAGTTTTGGCAGAAATAGATATGTCGCGCCCCGATGGAGCAAGAAATAGGGCTATGTTCGAGGTCTTGTATAGTTGTGGCTTGCGTGTTTCGGAACTTATCGAGTTGAAAGTCAGCAATTTATACTTAGATATTGGTTTTGTGAAAGTAATGGGCAAAGGCAGGAAAGAACGGTTTGTGCCTATAGGAAGCAGTGCTATCAAATATTTGCAACTATACCTCGAACATACCCGCCCCGAATTTCCCATAAAACCCGACCATGCCGACAAGGTTTTCATCAGCAGGTTAGGCAAGTCGCTTTCGCGCCAAATGGTTTTTATGAATTTGCAAGACCTTGTAGCTAAGGCAAATCTGCAGAAACACATCAGTCCGCATACATTCAGGCATAGTTTTGCGACTCACCTGCTCGAGGGAGGGGCAGACCTTCGCGCTGTGCAACAAATGCTCGGACACGAATCCATCACAACAACCCAAATTTACACCCACTTAGACAATGAATTTTTGCGCCAAACTTTGATTGACTTTCACCCACGAAGTTAGCAATACGGCTTAGATAACAAATATTTAACAAAAAAGTGCTACCAAAGACCTAACTTTGAAAAAAAATCACCTTCTCTCTTTGCTTATGAATTTTCTTGCCCACATATATCTTTCTGGCGACAACGAACAGCGCGTTGTAGGCAATTTTATAGGCGATTTTGTGAAGGGGAAACAATGGCAAGAATACCCCAAAGAGATACAAGAGGGCATTTTACTACACCGCTTCATCGATAACTTTACAGATACACACCCTGTTGTATTGCAAAGTATAGCGAGAATTAAGCCGATTGTGGGGCGTTTTGCGGGTATTGTGGCAGATGTTTTTTATGATTATTGCTTGGCGCAAAATTTTGGTAAACTTTCGGAGGTTGCCTTGCCTACCTTTGCCCAAAATAGCTACGATATTTTGACCAAACACCATGACATCTTGCCTACCCGCGTGCAAGAACTTTTGCCCTATATGCGAGAAGAAGATTGGCTAACGCATTATGGCTCTTTGTATGGCATTACGAAGGCTTTGCAAGGCTTGACGCGAAGGCTCAAATATGTGCAAGACCTCACAAAAACAATTCCCTTATTAGAAAATAATTACCAAGATTTTGAAAATGATTTTCAATTATTTTTTCCTGAAATACAACAAGCGGTAAGAGAAAGGGTTGAGAGATGAGAGATGAGAGTTGAAAAATGAGAGATAAGAGTTCAATAAATCAACTTTTAATCCTCACCTCTCAACCCTTAACCCTCATCTCTCAACCCTCATCTCTCAACTTTCAACTTTCAACTTTCAACTTTCCACCCCATGAAAGCCATTCTTTGCAAATCTTTTGCTGATATTGATGCACTTACCTACGAAGAAGTGCCAAGCCCTGCCACAGTAGGCAAGAACCAAGTCCTGATAAGCGTCAAGGCGGCAGGCGTAAATTTCCCTGATATTCTCATCATCGAAGGCAAGTACCAAGTGCGTCCCGCCTTGCCTTTCTCGCCTGGAGGCGAAGTAGCGGGCATTGTCAAAGCGGTAGGCGAGGCAGTAAGCCATGTGAAAGTGGGCGACTCGGTCATAGGAGGCACATGGACAGGCGGTTATGCTGAAGAATCCGTAGCAGATGCAGAGCGCGTTTTTCGTATTCCTGAAAGCATGAACTTTGCAGAAGCGGCGGGCTTGCTAACGGTTTATGGCACTTCGTACCACGCCCTTGTGGACAGAGCCAAGCTCCAAGCAGGCGAAACGTTGTTAGTTTTAGGCGCAGGTGGAGGTGTAGGTTTGGCGGCAGTGGACATAGGCAAGGCTTTAGGCGCGAAGGTTATCGCGTGTGCGTCCTCGCCTGAAAAATTGGCGGTGTGCAAAGAATATGGCGCAGACGAAACCATACAATACACTACCGAAGACCTCAAAGAGCGCGTAAAGCAAATCACAGGAGGCAAGGGCGTTGATGTGATATATGACCCTGTAGGCGGAGATTTTACAGAAAAAGCCTTTCGAACTATAGGCTGGGGAGGCAGGCACTTGATAGTGGGCTTCGCAGAGGGCAATATCCCGAACTTGCCTATGAACTTGCCTTTGCTCAAATCGGCTTCTGTAGTAGGCGTTTTTTGGGGTTCTTTCACTGCCACACAGCCCGCCTTGTTCCAAGCAGGTTTGCAAAATATGTTGCAAATGTTCGAAGCAGGCAAGCTCAAAGCCCATATTTGCGCTACCTATCCCCTCGAACAAGCTAAAGAAGCCATGCGCCTTGTTGCCAATAGGCAAGTAATAGGCAAGGTCGTACTAACCATGTAATACTAAAATAAATTTTAAAGTGCATATAACAAAAGACTGTAGCGCACCCTTTCTAGGGTGCGGGGTGTCGATGGCTATGAACACACCCTAGAAAGGGTGTGCTACAAGGGCGTGAGTTAAGAATTATTTTAGTATAAAACGCCTACATTTGAATAAAAAAAGGCACGCAAAGTTTGTTTTGCGTGCTTTGTGTTTGTTATGGGGTAGGCAAGTTATCTTTTCTTTTTGCCTGTGGCAGGCGAGGCTGGAGTGCTTGCCTCCTTGCTTCCTCCTATGGGCA
>RDXI01000280.1 GCA_004292795.1 Bacteroidota bacterium
GCTATGAAAAACGCGCTCTTGCCTACCAACATTATTTTGAAAACGTTGATAAACACAGAGCGAAATAATTTGTCTTTGTTCAACTTTCATTTGCATACCTTGCCTGCTGAAATGGCAAACTTGCCTGCCCTGACCACGCTGGACTTGCAAGGAAACGCCCTCCAGCATATCCCCGAAAGTTTAGAAAATTTGCCTCTCGACGAAATCGTGCTTCCTGCCGACTTGCCTACTCAAGTGCTAAGTGGCTTGGCGCGTGCTTACCCCAAGGCTATGGGTGCTTGGTACAAAACGAAGGGCTATCAAGTGTCGCATCAAAGCCAACATACCCAACGAAACGGCACGCGAGTAGCGGCAAAGGCGATTGCTAAAAAAGCAATTACTTTATTGGAAAAAGTGCCTGAAGCCATTTATGACGATAGTTATTGGTTCAGTTTGGGGCTTGCCTGCGTCAATGCGGGACTGTATGAGCGTTCTATAGAGGCGAACTTGAAATTAGTGACTCTTAATCCCCAATATGGAAGTGGAGTCGGTTTTTACAATATCGCGTGTGCGTATTCGAACATGGGCAATAAGGAACAAATGCTAACCTACCTGCAATTAGCCTCCCAACAATCAAACTACATGAATTGGTTTGCAGAAGCACGCGAAGACAATGATTTTGAAAAGTATTGGCAAGATGCGGACTTATTGGCGTTGTGAAATTGTAAATGTCAAAAAACACACCTAACTTTACACGCATAATCTCAAAGGTCTTGTACATGAAATTTCTTCGCTTTTTCTTTAGCTTGCTTTGCACGTTGTTGTTGTTCTATTTGCTCGACACCCGTTTGGCAGAAGTGCCTCTTTTGGGGCGTTTGGACAAGGACAAGAAAATACCCGCGTTTGGGCGTTTCCTCAATCCCTTTGGTGGGTTTTGGTCGAATGCCGAACCGAAAACGCCTACAAGCACTTGGAAAGCGAACTTGCCTGCCCTGCGCGACAAGGTAGAGGTTTTTTTTGATGACAAAATGGTGCCTCATATTTTTGCTGAAAACGAACACGACTTGTATTTTATGCAAGGCTATGTGATGGCAAAATTGCGTTTGTGGCAAATGGACTTCATAAGCTACGCGGCAGGTGGGCGTTTGTCGGAAATCATGGGTGACCGCGTTTTGAGAAAAGAAAATGGATTGACTACTGTAGAATATGACCGTATGCAAAGGCGTATTGGTATGGTCTATGGTGCAGAAAACGCATTGAAAGAAATACAAGCGGACTCGATAAGCAACCGCGTAATGAAGGATTTTACGGAAGGAATCAATGCCTACATCAGCCAACTCGCGCCTAAAGATTATCCTTTGGAGTACAAATTATTCAACTATGCCCCTGAAGCATGGACTCCGCTCAAAACGGCTCTCATCTTGAAGTACATGGCGCAAGACCTTGCTATGCGCACTGATGATATTCCTATGACAAACCTTTTGGAGAAAAACGGGAGGGATTTTGTGAATGAGCTTTTTCCGCATGGTTCGCGCTATCAATCGCCTATCATTCCTTCGGGTACAAAGTTTGACTTCAAGCGTTCACAACTGCCTGTGCCAAAAGTGCCTAAAGAAATTTCTTATATTTCCACCGCTCCGAAAGAAAAAGAACGTAGGCGAGGCAGGCAAGCCGCTTTGTTCAACCCTGACAAGGAGAAAGAAAACAACGGAAGCAATAACTGGGCTATAGCAGGCGAGAAATCCGCAACGGGCTTGCCTATGCTTGCCAATGACCCGCATCTTTCCCTCAACTTGCCTTCTATTTGGTTCGAAATTCAATTAGTTACGCCCAAACTCAATGTGTATGGCGTGGCGGTAACGGGTACGCCTTGTGTGATGATTGGCTTCAACCAAGAAGTAGCGTGGGGCGTTACGAATGTAGATGCAGATGTGCAGGATTGGTATAAAATCAAATTTCAAGACGACTCGAAAAAGGCTTACCTACACAACAAGGAATGGAAAACTACCAAAAAGCGCAAAGAGTTGATAAAAATTCGTGGCGGTGAAACTATAGAAGAAGAAATTATTTTCACACATCACGGTCCCGTAGTGGCAATGGCAAATGATACGGCATTGGCTCGCAAGAACCGCGTGCCTACCGAGTCGGCTTTGCGTTGGATAGGACATGATGGCTCAAATGAATTTTTGGCAGTTTATAAAATGAACCGCGCCAAAAACTATGACGACTACCGAAAGGCTATCGTGCATTTTGTTTCGCCTGCCCAAAACTTTATTTTCGCAGACGTGCATAACGACATTGCCATTACGCCCAACGGTAAATATCCGCTTAAATGGCGCGGACAGGGCAAGTTTATCCTTGATGGCTCAAACCCCGAACACGATTGGCAAGGGTGGATTCCGCCAAACCAAAAAAAAAAAAAAAAAAATCC
>RDXI01000281.1 GCA_004292795.1 Bacteroidota bacterium
CTACAAAGAAGGAGGCAAGAGCGTTGAGCGCGTGGTGTTCCCCGGTGCTTTGTTGTATTACAAAAACGACGAAAGCTCGGCTATGCTCTTCAAATCTGTCGACCAACGCCTTGACAACAAAAATACGCCTGAACAGATTTTGAACCAATCAGTCGAAAATGTGGAGTACAACCTTATTTCGGCTATCCGCCAACTTACCCAAAAACAACGCAAAAATATTGCCTTCTTAGAAGGACATGGCGAATTGGCAGACATCGAAACCTACGACCTCGCTATGTCGCTTGCGCAGTTTTATCAGGTAGGCAAGGTAAACCTCCGCAAAGTTGAAAAGCTCGATCCTAAGATTGATGCTATCATCATTGCCCAACCTGACTCCACTTTCAAAGACGAAGACAAATATAAGATTGACCAATTCATCATGCAGGGAGGCAAGGCTATTTTCTGCCTTGATGGGGCAGGTGTGTATTTGGACAGTGCTATCCGCGACAAGGGCGCGTTTACTTTCCCCTACAATCACAACCTAACGGACTTGCTTTTTCACTATGGAGTGCGCATCAATGGCGACCTTATCCAAGACATCAACTGTACGCCTATGCCTATCGTGGTGGGCAATTTGGCGGAAGGCAAGCCCAATGTGCAGGCTATTCCTTGGACATATCACCCGCTTATCAACAACTTTGCGAAACACCCCATTACGCGCAATTTGAGTACCGTTCAGCTCAAAATGTTAAGCACTATGGACACAGTGAAGGCAAAAGGCATCAAAAAAACAGCTTTGATGTTTACCTCGCCTTATACGCGCATACGTTCCACGCCCACGCTCATTTCGTATGAAGAAGCCCGCAAAGATGCTACTTCTAAGGACTTCAAGAAGGGAGTCTTGCCTGCCGCTTACCTACTCGAGGGCGCGTTTACTTCTAACTACAAAAGCAAAAGCTACAGCCAACGCAAGGACTTCATAGAAAAAGGCAAAAACACTAAGATTTTGGTGTGCAGTGATGGCGATATTCTGAAAAACGAAGTAAGCAAAAAGAACGGCACGCCCTACCCGCTTGGCTATGATGCCCTCTTTCAAACTACTTTCTCGAACAAGGATTTTTTGATGAATGCTATAGACTATATGATTGACGAAAAGGGCGTTATTCTTGCCAAACAAAAACAAGTTACGTTGCGCCCCTTAGACAAGAAAAAGCTGGAGCAAGACCGCACCTATTGGCAAGTTTTCGCGCTTGTCTTGCCTCCTTTGATGGTCGTGTTGTTTGGCGTTTTGTGGTTTGTAGTGCGTAGCCGTACTTTTGGCAAAAAATAGGGCAGGCAAGGTACGAACTTTTCGAACCTGAAAATAGTTATTAGGCTATGAAATGGAATGAACTCACTGAATTACAGCAACTCGAAGAAATCAAGGCTATTTCTTCGCAACAAAAAGTGCTTATTTTCAAACATAGCACCTCTTGCGCTACAAGTCGTGGCGTGTTGAAGGCGTTGGAAAGAGATTGGGACGAGGCAGAAATGGCTCATATTCAAGCTTACTTCTTAGACCTCAAAACCTACCGCGAGGTTTCGAACAAAATTGCGGAAATGTTTGGCGTGGTGCATCAGTCGCCCCAAGTGCTACTCATAGAAGGCGAGCAAGCTACTTACAATGCCTCGCATGGGTTGATTGACTATGATATTTTGAAAGGAGTTTTGTTGTAATACTAAAATAAATTTTAAAGTGCATATAACAAAAGACCGTAGCGCACCCTTTCTAGGGTGCGGGGTGTCGATTGCTATGAACACACCCTAGAAAGGGTGTGCTACAAAGGCGCAAGGTAAGAATTATTTTAGTATGAAATAAAACTTACCTTGCCTACAAAAAATACCACAGAGGAACAAAGTTACACAAAGAACTTAGTGTTTCTTTGTGGTTCTCCGTACCTCCATGTTAGTTTTTAGACAGCGTTCTTTAATCATTCATCTGTTTCCAGCTATCTTCGTAGTATTGGATAATGTATTGCGTGGAGAGATTATTAGGCTCAACTTTTACCTTGTCAATATCGGGGTCAAAAAGTTTAAAACCTTCCCACAGCGTAGTGCGCAAATAGCGTAATTTTTTCGCCTTCTCAAGCTCGCCTATGTAGCGAAGCAAACGCGGTTCTGCCTTGTCTAAGGGCAGGCGAGAAGCAATTTGAAAGCCCCATTGCCCAAACGAAGGCACGTGCAAGGTAATAGGCAAGTTATAAGGAAAGGCTTGTTTCAGCGTTTCGCCTATGCACCAAAAAACCTTGCGAGCAAAATAAGGCGAGGACGATTGCGTGATGATGATGCCATCTTTGGCTAAAATCTTGCCTACCAACCGATAAAACTCTTCGCTGTAGAGCTTGCCTAAGCTGATTTCATTCGGGTCAGGCAAGTCGATAATCACTACCG
>RDXI01000083.1 GCA_004292795.1 Bacteroidota bacterium
GTGTTTGTTATGGGGTAGGCAAGTTATCTTTTCTTTTTGCCTGTGGCAGGCGAGGCTGGAGTGCTTGCCTCCTTGCTTCCTCCTATGGGCAACATATAGCCCAAAGTAATTTGTGCCACACGATTTTTGGAAACATTGTCATAGCCTACAGGAATATTGGTAGAGCCTTTTTTGTAAAGGTTGTTGATAGATACGCTATAGCGCACATCTGCCACCAAAGAGCCTGCGCCTACTTCGTACTGCAAGCCAAAGCCTACAAGTCCAGCATAGTCGAAGCGTGTATCAAAAGCGCGGTCAGTATTGCCTTTTTCGGTATTGATGCCTGCGCCAAATTTTATCTTGCCTTCTTCGGTCATTTCATACGCTTTGCCATCACGCGCATAAGCACGAGAAGCACTGTATGTGCCACTCAACCCTGCACCTACAGACAAACCGCCAGACAAATAGCCTTTCAAAGGAATATTTTTGCTCAAAGAAAAATCATAACGCAACACTATAGGAAGTTCTATGTAGTTGAGCTTGATGGTTGTTTCTTGGTTGAGGTTATTGACAGAGTCAGTAGTGGCTACATACTCTTTGTTGATGTAACGTGAGCCTTTTTGTACGAATAGAAGTTCGGGCTGTACGGAAAAGTTTTCGGTAATGGCAATATTCAAACCCAAACCGCCTGTGATGCCTACTCTTGTAACTTGGTCATTCATGCGAGAACGCAAACCATGTTTGCTGAATTCGGCAGGAGGTACTATCGTTCCAGCAGGAGGAGGAGAAGAAACAGGGTAGCGCGTAACGTGGCTCGTAAGTTGGTTCGTAAACGACATATTCCCCCACGAAGCACCCACGCGAGGCACTAAAGAAAGGTTTACCTGTGCTTCCGATACCCCCCAAAAGCCCAAAAAAGCTATGACAAAAAGCGTAATTTTTTTCATGTTCTCTATTTTTGAAGTGCAAATTTATAGTAATTCGTTGCAACTGCAATATTAAACTTTTGTTAGGAACGCTTTTTTCCTTTGAAATTCACAAAAATTTTGTGGCTGTTTCGTTTTTTAGCTATATTTGGGCTGAAAAATTATGTTGTGCTATGATAACCAAAGAACGGGTTTCTAATCTCATCACCCAAAGTAACTACATCAGCCGCGACCTTAGCTGGTTGCGTTTCAATATGCGCGTGCTTGACCAAGCCAAACAGAAGAAAAGGAGTGTTTTCGAACAGCTCAAATTCTTGAGCATCACTGCCTCAAACCTTGACGAGTTTTTTATGATTCGGGCAGGAAGCCTCTACAATTACATAGACTACGACAAGGAGCGGGTAGATTATTCGGGCTTGCGCGAAAAGCCGTTCAAGCGGTTGCTATTTCAAGAGTGCCAAAACTTTTATCAAGACCAAAACCAACTCTACAACGAAGAACTCTTTCCTACTTTTGCCAAGAATGGCTTTCGTATCTTGAAAATAGCCGACCTAACTGAAGACGAATTGGCGGAGGTGTCGCGTCATTTCAAAAAAATGATTTTTCCGATGCTTACGCCTATGCTCTATGACGGCTATCATACCTTTCCTGTGTTGATGAACAAGGCACTGATTTTCGGTGTGGTAACGCATAGCCTCGAAAATGGCAAAAATGAACGCAAACTTTCCTTCGTGCAAGTTCCCCAAAACTTGCCACGCTTTTATGAGTTTGACCGCGATGAAGAGCTTGGATTCTTGCCTATTGAGGAGATTATTAGATGGAAAATTGATAAATTGTATAGAAATATTGAGATTGAGTCGGTTTCGCTCTTTCGCATTACGCGCAATGGCGACATAAGCGTGGAGGAAAGTGATGATGTGGAAGACGAATTTATTGAAGAAATCAAACGCAAGGTGCGTATCCGCAAAATGGGAAGGGTTGTGAGGTTGGAGATAGAGCCTAACTATTCGGAATGGATGATGCGCATTTTGAAAAAGAAATGGGAGATAGAAGAAGACAATATTTTCTTGTCCGAAGGGTTGTTGGATTATACTGCTTTGATGTCAGTAGCTACTCATTCCGAATTTGTAGATAAGCATTTTGTGCCTCCTACGCCTACTTTGCCGTTGGGTATGGAAGAGGCAGATGTGGATATTTTCGATTTGCTCAAGAGCCGAGATATTTTATTGCATCACCCCTACAACACTGTAGAGCCTCTCCTGCAACTGCTCGAAAGGGCGGCGGAAGACAGCGAAGTCTTGGCTATCAAAATCACGATTTATCGCCTTGCGAAGCAGTCGCGTATTACCAACGCCTTGCTGAAAGCGGCAGAGAACGGCAAGCACGTTTCGGTACTTTTTGAATTGAAGGCAAGGTTTGATGAGGAGAACAATATCAGGGAGGCGGAACGTTTGGAAAAAGCAGGCTGTTTTGTCATTCACGGCATTAGTCGTTACAAAACGCATACAAAATTGTTGCTTATCGTCAGGAAAGAATACGACAGCGTAGTGCGTTATGTGCATTTGTCGAGTGGCAATTACAACGAAAATACAGCTCGCCTATATACAGACGTTAGCTTACTGACTACCAATGAATCGTATGGGCAAGACGTTTCAGAGTTCTTCAATGTAATCACAGGACACTCACAACCCAATCAATACAAGAATTTGATAACTTCGCCCCGCGATATGCGCAACAAGCTTATTCGCCTCATTCAGAACGAAGCCGAAAATGCCCGAAAAGGGGAAAGGAGCGGAATTATTATCAAAATGAACTCTCTCGAAGACCAACAAGTGATTGATGCTTTTTATGAAGCCTCACAAGCGGGAGTGCGTATTGAGTTGATTATCAGGGGAATATGCTGTTTAAGACCACAGCGCGTAGGCTTGAGCGAAAATATCACGGTGCGCTCTATGGTAGGCGATTTCTTGGAACACGCCCGCACTTTCTACTTCCAAAACAAGGACAATCCGCTCATTTATATAGGCAGTGCGGACATGATGGTGCGTAGTTTTGACAGGCGCATCGAGTCTATTAGTTTGGTAACCCACGACATAGTGCGCCAACAAATCATCAATATTTTGCAAGCAAACCTGCGTGATAATACGAACTCGTACATTATGCAAGAAGATGGCACATATACCAAACGCAAGCCCCAACAAGGAGAACGCCCTTTTAATCTTCACAAAGAAATGTTCGACCTTTACCAAGAGAAAAAATTATTGAAAAAGATTGAACTGTTCCCTGTAGTAAAACCGAAAGAGGAAGCCAAAACAGAACAACCTGCGCAAGTATAACAATAACGCGAAGTTTCGGCTTCGCGTTTTTTGTGATAACTACTTTTCTTTTTCATAATTAGGGCTTTCGGTGTGCATATATTTGTCCCAAAAAGTGAAATAGAGTCCATAATTGTAGCGAAATTCTTGGTGATGCAAGGCGTGATGAGTCGCGCCTATCCACCAACGCCCAAACCAATGTTGTTTGAAGCCCTGCGGATAAATTTCGATGTTCAAATGATTGATAACACTCGAAAGCGTCATAAGCGTAAGGTGTGTTACAATCATGCCGTAGTGCATAGGCAAGAAGCACACTATCAACGGCAACGCGATTGCCTCCAATATTGCCTCCGAAGGGTGAAAAGAGAAGGAAGTCCAAGGCGAAGAAACCAAACTATTGTGGTGGACTTTGTGCAAATATCGGTACAGGCGAGGGTGATGCATCAAGCGATGCAACCAATAATAATACGTTTCATGCAAAAGCATTGCCACTGCCAAACTCAAAGGCATATACCAAAGGTCATTCCACGAAAGCGAGGCATAAATGCGCGTATAACCCGCTTGCCACAAAACGACCATACCGCTCCCTGCCACTGCGAAAATGAAGGAGGTAAGCAACGACCACGCTACTTCTTGCCTGAATTGCCCTTTTTGATAGGCTTTAGCGTTTACTTGGTAGGCAAGCCAATCTTGCCTGCGCCACACATAAAAATAAAGATAGAAAAAACCTGCTACCAAAAAATAGCGAAAAGCTACTATAGCAAACATAGCCAAGACCGCCACAGTGAAGGCAGGCAAGGACAGTATATCGTACAAGAAAAGGTTAGTGAGCATTACCAGTAGAAATAGTATAAGTACATCAGGCTTGCATTGATAGTAGGCAAAAGCACCAACAAAAACATATACAACAATCCATGCACAGGAAAGCGAGCCGAAAGTGCGAATTGATTGAGCAAAATTCGTTCCTCAAGCGGAATGTCCTCCTCCTCAAAATATTCTCGACTCATTTCCAATTTGAGGGCTTCGTACAAAATAAGACTTCTTTTTTTCAAAGATTGGAACTCATACCACACTACCCACTGCACACCTGTAGCAAAAAACGACATAACCAACACCGCCACCAACGCAAACATACCTATAGTCTTGGAAGGCGAGAGCCAAAACACAGGCAAGACTCCCATAGCCGAACCCGCAAACGAATTGATTAAACGCCTGAATACATAGCGCGAAGCCGACTCCAAGTCTTCGGAGGCTTCACTTAGCTTGTCCCAATAGGTGTCTATCTTGCTGATAACGCCGTCTTGGGTAAGGTAATAATTGGAAGGATTATGAGAAGGGCGTTGCATAATACAAAGGTAGCATAATTATTTAAAATGTTGATAATCAATAATATACGCTTTTTTTAGAAGAAAAGCTGTATTTTTTTGCCAAATCTATGTATTTTTTCTTTTTTTTCCTAATTTTACGAACTAAATTACATTGTTAAAAACTTGTTGATATGCAAAAGGTCTTTTCTATCCAAAAACCCGATGGCACAGTGCGCACTATATCGGGCTACAAAATGAGCAAGCCACCCGCAGGTGCAAAGAAGTATGGTAGCAAGCGTTTTGCAGACAAGAAACTGCCCTCTAAGGTGGATTTGCGCAAACAAATGACTGCTATAGAAGTACAAGGTGGCACAAACAGTTGCACAGCCAACGCGGTAGCAGGCGCGTATGAGTATTTGGTCAAAAAGCACTTGGGCGAAGAAATAGACGTGAGTCGTTTGTTTATTTACTACAATGCACGCTCTTTGGAGGAAACTGAAGAAATAGAAGATAACGGCTCTTTTATTTATCTTGCCATTGAAGGACTAAAAAGCTATGGAGCTTGTTCAGAAGAAACGTGGGAATTTGATGAAGATATGGTAAACGAAGAACCTTCTGAAGAAGCCTACGAGGAAGCCGCGAGTTTTCTGGTAGAAGAAACAGAGCATATCCCGATTGAACTTGATGCTTGGAAAAGTGCCTTAGCAGAAGGTTATCCTATTATTTTTGGTATTTCCACGTTTAATTCGTTTGATAGCCACAAAAAGCCAGGGCTTGTGCCTAATCCTACCAAAAACGAAGCAGAACGCGAAGAACATGGCGGACACGCGATGCTGTGTGTGGGTTATTCGGACAAGGACGAGGTTTTTATAGTGCGCAATTCTTGGGGCGAAGATTGGGGCGATAATGGCTATTGCTACATCTCCTACAAATATATGCTCAATCCTGACTACAATGATGGCGATTGCTGGATTGTGAAGCGCATTGAGGAAGGCGCACTCGACGAAGGCACTTGGAGTGATGATGAAGAGTCGGTTTTGGGCGATTATGAGTCGGAACTTGCCAATATGAGTGATGAGGATTATGAAGCTATGTTGGACGACATGGGCGAATATCCGCTTGAATATCGTTTGGCGATTATTTTCATACACGCCGCGCAAGCTGAAGGCGACCTCGCTAAGGCAGAGCGTCAAGAAATGCTTGCCTACATGAGAAATACTTTCGAAGCCTTAGGCAGTGAGTATGATGCAAAAGAGGTGTTGAAATATGTATTGGACAACAACAGCGAAGACCAAGAGCTTTTGGAAGAGTCGGTGGCTTTGTTAGGTCAATATCTTTCTGCCGAAATGCTGGCTACCATTGTGCATGACTTGGAGCAAGTGATAGGCATTGATGAACTTGCTGATGAAGAGTCGGAGTTTTTGGATTACCTCACAAGCGAGTGGCAAATTGAGGAAGACGAGGACGAAGAAGAAGATGAATAAAATAATTTTGTGCAGTCTATAATTTTGTAACATTTCTTGTAACAGACTGTTTTATCACAGTATTCAACAAAACCCAATATGAAAAAAGTTATTATTTTAGGTGGTGGCGTGGCAGGTATGAGTGCCGCACACGAATTGATTGAAAGAGGCTTTGCTGTCGAAGTGTATGAAGCCAATCATATCGCAGGAGGCAAGGCAAGGAGCATGGACGTTACCGAAGGGCTACAAGAAGGGCAAAAACCCTTGCCGGGCGAACATGGTTTCCGATTCTTTCCGGGTTTCTACAAGCACGTCACTGACACCATGCGCCGTATTCCCTACAAAAATAACCGTAGGGGTGTGCTTGATAATTTGGTAAATGCTACACGTACACAGATTGCGTCTTTGGGCAAACCAAGCCATATTTCTCTTTCCCAATTCCCTAAAGGTTTTTCGGATTTTAAGACCATCATCGAGAGGTTATTTTCCTATAAGTCGATGGGCTTGACGGAAGATGACATGGCTTTCTTTGCCTCGCGCCTTTGGAAATTAGCGACCTCTTGCCCCGAAAGACGCTTGGCTGAGTATGAGGGGGTTTCTTGGTGGGATTTTATAGAAGCTGATGGCAGGTCGGAAGCCTACCAAATGTATCTTGCTGTTGGTCTGACGCGCACATTGGTTGCCGCCAAAGCCAAAGAAATAAGCATACGCACAGGCGGAAATATCTTACTACAACTTATTTTTGACATTATCACTTGGGGCAAAGGCAGTGATAGGTTGCTCAATGGACCCACCAATGACGTTTGGATAGACCCTTGGCTTGCCTACCTGACACAAAAAGGCGTGCAATATCATCTCGATTCACGTATTGAAAAAATCCATTGTGATGGGCAACGTATTACGGGCATTGACATCAAACAAGCAGGCAAGCAAATCACTGTTACAGGTGATTATTACATTGCCGCCTTGCCTGTAGAGGTTATGGAAAAATTGCTCAATCCTGAAATGGAAAAAGCAGACCCCCGCCTTGCCTACCTGCATCAATTAGCTGACAGTGTGTCGTGGATGAATGGTATTCAATATTATCTGACCGAAGACATCAAACTTGTGCATGGACATACCATTTACATGGACTCGCCTTGGGCTTTGACTTCTGTTTCACAACCACAGTTTTGGCACGATTATGACCTCTCGAAGTGCGCTGATGGCAAGGTAAGCGGTATTTTGTCGGTTGATATTTCGGACTGGTTCAATGCTGAAAACTCCACAATAGGCAAGGCGGCGAAGGATTGTACCCCCGAAGAAATCATGCGTGAAACTTGGGAGCAGATGAAACTTAGCCTCAATGTAGAGGGGGAGGAAATTTTGAAAGATGAGTATATACACAGTTGGTTCTTAGACCCCGACATCATTACGCCCAATGATAACCGCATACATGAAACCATCAATTTAGAGCCGTTGCTCATCAACAAGAAAAACACTTGGAAATTGCGCCCCGAAGCCATCACAAACATTCCAAACTTGTTTTTGGCGGCTGACTATGTGCGCACCAATACCGACCTTGCTACTATGGAAGGCGCAAACGAAGCCGCGCGGAGGGCAGTGAATGGCATTATTACTACCGAAGGCTTATGGCAAATGCGAAAATGCCAAATTTGGGCTTTGGAAGAGCCGAGTTTCTTGGCACCTTGGCGTATGAACGACAAAGAGCGTTTCGACAAAGGATTGCCATGGAATGGTATGCCGTATGGGCTTGATTTTGTAACAGACTTTCGTGACAAATACTTTCCTGCGTTTACGTTATACTAAACTTTTTTTGTTTTATATTTTATAATAGATTGCTCATACGCTGCCCGAAAAAATAACAAATTTGAAGGCAGCGTATGAAAGTAGCATTGTTTCATTTCATGTAATCTTATGATTTTTTTAGAGGTTTTTAATTTAACAAATTACAGTATAACGGAGCATGCTTTGTTTGCTTTGGGGTGTTTGCTGTGGGTATTCACGTATTTTCATGTAATTCGCCGTATATTTTCGTGTAAAACAGTGGGAATTCCTTGGGTTGCTATTTGTGCTAACTTTTCATGGGAGTTTCTTTGGAGTTTTGTATTCAAAACAGACATGGGGAGTTTCTATGAGTACGGTTATATAATATGGTTTTGCATGGATTGTGTGATTTTGTATGGATTATTTGTGTATGGTTACAAACAACTCCAACCATCTCACAATGTACAACAACACGCACTATGGATATTTGCATTGGGCATCACGAGTTGGATGGTTATGCTGTATTATTACATTGACAAATGGGACGCTCCCATTACGCAAATGGGCGCAAACTCTGGCTATATCTTGAATGTTATGATGTCTGCGCTGTACATTGATTTTTTGTTCAAACAAAATATCCAAGATTTATCTATCGGAGCGGCTTGGTACAAAGGCGTGGGTACTTTTTTCATTACCATTTTCTGCTTTTTGCACTTCAAAGACGGTTTCTTGTTGAGTATGTGTGTGGTTACTACTGTGTTAGATGCCATTTACATTTATTTGTTTATGCAACGTTGGACTGAGGCTAGAATAAAAGCCTAGAAATAAAGGGCGTAATTTTTGTTATCTAACTTTACGGCTTTTCCACAAGAAAAACTGTCCCTTGTTAAAAATATAGCTATCTTTACGGCTTCATGCGCGTTGTATTGCTTATTTTGTACTTTTGCTTGCAAGGGCTATCTCATTTGGTTGCACAAACAGCCGAATTGGATAGCCTTCGAAAGCTCTTGCCTACCCTCTCCGATACAACGAGGGTAAGAGTATTGATAGACATGAGTTGGAAAGTGCGCAATATCAACCCTGTGCTAACTGTAAATTATGGCAGGCAAGCTCTTCGATTGGCGCGTGATACCCTGAAACGCGAAGACCTAACGGCACGTGCCTTGAACTACATGGGCGTGGGCTACCGCAACATGGGCAATTACAAACAGGCTTTAGAAGCCTTCTTTAGTGCTTCAAAACTCTCTGAAAAAACCGAGAGCTTCGAGATATTGGGCTATAACTTGCAAAGTATTGGCGATATTTACAACAGGCAAGGCAAATATGATGATGCTATTCCGTATGTGAAGCGTGGGCGCGATGCCTTTGAGCGTATCAATGATATGCGAGGTATTGGCTATTGTTATTACACATTGGGGCAAATTTATCATAACCAAAAAAAATACAAAGAAGCCATTAACAGCCTGACCAACGCGCTTGTTATTCGAAGGAGAATGAACGACAAAGATGGCGCGTCTTCGGTTATGAACAGGCTTGGTATGGCACACCGCGAATTGAAAGACTACAAAAATGCCCTTCAGTTTCATTTGGAGGCTTTGCGTGTATATGAAAAATTGGATAGCAAGCGCAATATCGTTTGGACGAATATTTGTGTGGCGCAGGTTTTCAGAAGAACGGACAGATGCCCAGAAGCGATAGAACTTCTCCAAAAATATATCCCGCTTGCCCAAAAAATACAAGCTAAAGATTATTTGAAGGATAGCTACCTCGAACTCGCGAAATGTTATGCCACTCTTTCTGAATACCAAAAAGCCTACGAAGCCGACCAGTTTTTTATTGCATACAAGGATAGCGCATTGGCGGTCAGTACGTTGCAAGAAATAGAGTACCTCCAAATAGCTTACGACAAGGAAAAACAAGACCGAGAGGTCGAAGAATTGAAAAATAAACAACGCAACGAACAGCTTTTTTTCATCACGCTCACTATAGGCATTTTGTCTGCTTTTTTGTTTGCCCTCACGTTTGTTTTTTTGCTCATCAGAGGCAACAATAGACACAGACGCAACAACAAGATTTTAGAAGAAAAAAATGCTGAAATCTCGGAGCAAAAAAAGGAGATAGAACTCAAGAATGACTACATCAACTCAAGCATTACCTACGCCAAGACAATACAAGATGCAGTCTTGCCTACCCAAGAACTCATGCAAGCGGTCTTTCCTTCACACTTCATCTTGAATAAGCCTAAAGATGTGGTGTCAGGAGATTTTTATTGGTTGCGCTCTTTCGACGAAAAGGGGTACATACTCGTGGGCGCGGACTGCACAGGGCATGGCGTATCGGGTGCATTTATGACCTTGATAGGTGGCACGCTGTTAGACAAAATAACAGAAACTGAAAAAATATACAGCCCACAAGAAATCTTGAACCGCCTGCACCAAGAAGTTTCCGACCTTTTGCACCAAAACCAAACGGGCAATAGCGATGGCATGGACGCGGTAGTGTTGCATATCATACCCCAAGAAAACACCGTGCAAATTACGTTTTGTGGAGCTAAAAATTCCTTGTATTATGCCTTGCCTACCGACAATCAAATCCAAAAACTGATGGGTGATAGAAAAGGTGTAGGCGGTTTGCAAAATGAGCGCGTACAATTTCGCAACCAAACTATAGAGCTTCCACGCGGAAGTATGCTCTACTTTGGCTCTGATGGCTTGATAGACCAAAACAACAAAAACCGAAAAAAAATAGGCGAGAAGCAACTCATCGAACAGTTACAAAAGATGGCTACCTTGCCTGTTTCGGCACAATATACCCAACTCGCTACTTTCCTGCAAGCCTATATGCAAGGCACTATCCAACGAGATGATATTTTGTGGATTGGCATTAGGTTGTAAAACTCAAAAACTTTTGCTACATTTGCAAAATTTTTCTTTTCACATTTTTCTTTTCTTTCATGCAAGTAAAGCATAGTGACACAGTGCGTGTACATTACACTGGGAAGTTCACAGACGGCGAAATTTTTGACTCTTCTATAGGCAGAGAGCCTCTCGAATTCGTAGTAGGGCAAGGTATGGTGATTGCAGGCTTCGACGCGGCTGTTATGGATATGGCAGTAGGCGAGTCGAAAACAGTGAATATCGCACCTGAGCAAGGATACGGTCATGCAAACCCCAACTTGATTTTTGCCGTTCCACGTGCCGAACTACCAAGCGACCTCCAGCCCGAAGTTGGTATGCAACTTACGGCTCACATGGGCGAAGATGATGTGATGATGGTTATTATCAAAGATGTTACTCCTGATGAGGTAATTCTTGATGGCAATCACCCCCTCGCAGGCGAAACGCTTGTGTTCGAAATCAAATTGGAGCATATTCAATCTCGAATTATTTCCTAATTTTTGTGTTTTCGTGAAGCAAAAGAGGCTACCTATTGTTAGATAGCCTCTTTTGTTTAGGAATTTTGGGCGAGCATTTTTTTCAAGAATACGATTTGCCCCAAGTGATAATGTGTATGCTCTATCACGCCATGAATGTTGCGGTAATAGTTCCCATATTCTGCGATTATGTCCTCCCACAGCATACTTTCGGGCATTTGCTCTATTTGGGTAGCAAACGTTTCGGCATCTGCCCACGTTTTTTCTATCAAACGTTCCCAATCTTGTTGCGAAACAATGGGCGCGTGAGCAAAGCTAAGTTCGTGTTTTGCCGAGAGCAAATTTCCGCGCAATCGGTCTGCAACGGCAGTGAGGTAATAATTCATGTGATACACCAACGTAGCGATAGTATTGAAGCCCTGCACTTCGGTAGTCGCTTGTTGCCAAGTGAGGTCTGACAAATGTTCTTTCATAGTCGACCACGTCCAATTTCCACCAAAATGGACTTCTCGCAAATGTTGCGCAATTTGTTTTGTCAAAGACATAACGTATTATGTTGATAATGAATAAATTACGGTTGGGTAGGCAAGCTACTTATGCCAAGAAAATAAGAGCCAATACCATAACCACACCTGCCAATACATACAACATACCTTTTTTGAAGGTGCTGGAATTGGCGGGAAACATCCAAAAAGAAGAAAAAACGAAGAAAAACAACGACAATCCAAAAAAGACATTGAAGAAAAAAAGCGGGTCGCCAGAGCGGGCTGTGTGCAAGTGCGTAAGCCGTTTGATGAAAAAAGGTTGTTCTTTCAAGGTATATTGCGCAAAGCCTGTTTCTTTGTTGTACGTGCCATTTTCGAAGTAAATGATGCCATTTTCTTCTTTGGTAATCTTCAAATTTTTGCGCTCCAATGCCTTGCCTAAGTCAGCAGGCGAGGTTTGGGACTTGATGTTTTTTTCTACCTTCTTGGCATATTTCAAAAAATCGGTATCTCTGAAAATCAAGATAATACCACTGACTGCGTACATGGTCATCACGCCTGCCAAAAAATATCCTAAATAACGGTGGAGAATACGCAACTGTTTCATCTTTCCTGCTTTTTTGTGAAGCGCAAAGAACGGATAAAAAAAGATATTTACAAAACTTCCCTCACCTTGTAACAAAACTTGGGTAGGCAAGTAACCTATTCAAAACCGAAAAAAATATGAGAACGATACTTTTGGGGTTATTAGGTTGGTGTTTGACCATTACCCCTACATTTGCAGAATGTGCTGATTGGCATACCCAATTCTTTCCTACCAGCAAAAACTTGCCTGCCAATGGCATTATCATCTTCGAAGGATATGGCGAGGCAGTAGCGGTAGCACTCAACTTGGGTACGCAATACCCCATTTATTTGCAGGCAGGCAAGCACAAAGTCCGCCTAAAAGTCAAAGAACGCAACACAGGTTACAACACCATGCAAGTGGTATTAGAGCCTACCGAAGCCTTGAAAGAAGGCGAAACCTATACAATAGCAGTTGAAAAATACGTCCCTAAATATGAACACCAAACAATCCTACAATATAACACGCAAACGCATCAAAGAGAAGAAGCCTCTTGGACAGCCAACGCGAGCATTGCTAAAGCGTCTTTAGAATGGCTTACCAAACCTACCGTAGGCAAGAAATCGTATGCGGAATTGGGTTGCGGTCCCGTTATTCACGTAGATTTTGACTTCAAAATAAAAGCCAATACGCCCTATTTCCTCAAAGCTACCTTAACCAACCTCACTACCAAAAACACTTCTTCGTATATATTGGAGCAAAAACAAGAAAACAGCGTATCCATAGGACACAGTATGTGTTCAGGCGAGTTTAATTTTGGTGATGGAAAAAACTACGAAATAACCTTCGAATTGATAGACGCAACAGGCAAAACGATTGTGCAAAAAGAAAAACCTATCCAATTTACAAAGCCTTCCTAAGATTTTATACATAATTTGTAATACAACGTGATTTCGGAATTAAAATGACGTTTTTAGCCTGTAAAAATGTGAGTTCGGAAATAAAAGGTTGCGTACAAGCCCCAGCGGGGCGACATCTTTGTAGCACAACGGTTTAAGTCTTCCAAAGCCCCAGCGGGGCGACATCTTAATAGCGCAAGATGTCGCCCCGCTGGGGCTTATAGGTGGGTTGTTATAGGGCTACAAAGATATAGCCCCGCTGGGGCAAGCCTATTCAATCCATTGATTTACAATATT
>RDXI01000084.1 GCA_004292795.1 Bacteroidota bacterium
ATCTTCGTTTGACTTCAGCACTGAGGCAAGGACAATTTTCATTTCAAAAATTTTACTTTGCAATAATGGTTTTCGCCCAACGTAACACGTACTACTGCGCCATAACCCAAATCGAGTTTGAAAATTTGATGCAAAGGAATGTGCAACAAATGCGCCAACAGGCATTGCATCACGCCATAATGCGTTACAACGGCAAACGCTTCGTGAGATAAAGCCATTTTTTCGTCCCAAAAAGCTAACCCACGTTCCAAGACTTGCCCATGCGACTCGCCTGCTGGCGTGGGCGTTTCCACAAAATTTTGTTTCCATGTTTGGAGCGTTTCGGGGTGAATATCTGCCCATTTTTGCATTTCCCACTCGCCAAAGTGCATTTCCATCAGGCGGTTGTCTATCTGGAGCAAATCTTGCGCGGGTTGGAGGGCTTCCGCCAATAGCCTACAGCGTTGCAAAGGACTGCTATACACTTGCATATCGGCAAAAGTAGGCAAGACAGCTTGCACCTCTGCCACTTCTTGCGCAAAGGTTTCGACCACACTCAAATCCGTTTGCCCATAACACATTCCTTTCTCCACGTCTGGCGTGGTATGTCGTATCAAAAATATTTGTTTCATTTGTGCGCAAAGATACAGGCATTTTATAAAAAAATAGTGGCGCGTATTGCTACACACCACTCAAAACATAACTTACGTTTATTTACTTCTTCTCAGCTGGAGGCGGAGGCGTGATGCCCAATTTCTTCAACACCAAATCCGAAATATTGCTTTCCTTCACAGGCAAGTAGCAAGATTCTGCACGCATCACGTGGGTATAGGCATTAGCTGTTGCAACTTCTGTAACAGCCGTTTCTATCTTCTTGTAAATGGGGTCAAGAGCCTTGTCCCTGCGAGTTTGAATGTCGCCCACACTGCGTTGTTCGAACTCTTGCAAACGCTTTTGAAGGGTTTGCAATTCCTCTTGTTTGGCGGCGAGGATAGTTTGCGACAATCCATCAGGGCTGTTTGCGGCATCTGCCAACGCCTTGTATTTGTCGTTAAATTCCTTTTGCATACGTGCAAACTCTGCATCAAGCTGTTTGGCATACGCTTCTATGTCCGTTTCCGCCTTTTTCACTTCGGGCAGGAGCGGCATTACGTAGGTAAGGTCGAAATAACCAATTTTCATTTGTGCCATAGCAGGCGCGGACACCCAACACACAGCAAGCAATATTACAAATATTTTTTTCATAGCGAGAGATACAAATTAGTTTTCTTTTTTCTCAGTAGGGGCTGGAGGTGTAACACCAAATTTCTGCAATACAGCATCAGAGATATTCGCGTCTTTGGGTTCGTGCAAGGAAGACTCCAAACGGAAAATATACGTATAGCCTTTTTCTTTCGCTATCTCATCAACTTTTGTTTGTACGTTTTTGATGATAGGCTCCATGGCTTTGGTATATTTTTCTTGTACCTTGTTAGACGCGGTTTGTTGCATTTCTTGCAATTTCGCATCTATTTTCTGCAATTCTTCTTGCCTCATTTGCAACTGTGCGGGAGGCAAGGTCTTAGCGAGTTGTTCGGTTTCAGCCATCAACTTTTGCCCTTTTTCTTGCTCTTTCTGCATTTCAGCCTTCAAGAACTCGCGGAAAGTTTCTACATCTTTCTGCACTTTTTTGAATTCAGGCAACAAAGGAATCACATAGTTTTGGTCGAAGTAGCCTACTTTATTCGTGCTTTTCAAGTTGCCACGGTTAGCCACTGTAGTAGTAGGCGTAACACCCAATTTCTTCAAAACAAGGTCAGAAACGTTGTTTTCTTCCAATACAAACACAGCCGCCTCGCGTCTGAAGATGTAGATATTGCCGTTGTCTTTGGCTACCTCTTCGAGGGCTTTGGTAACTTTGGCGTTGATAGGCTCGAGCTTCTTCATCAGTTTGTCGCTGCCTTCTTTTTGGGCGTTTTCTTCCATGTTTTGGATACGCTTGTCGATGGCTTCGAGTTCCTTCTGACCAGACTCAAGCAACACTTGCGAAGCGTCAGGCTTTGCCGCCATAGCTTGTAGGGCAGTGAGTTTATCTTTGTACTCCTTTTCTAATTTTTCGATTTCAGCTTTGATTTGTTTGTTGAAAGCCTCCATCTCTGCCTGCACAGTTTTGTACTCAGGCAAGAGAGGCATAGCATAATTTTCGTCGAAGTAGGCTAATTTGTCTTGAGCCAAGCCCAACGACACCACTCCCACAAATGCTACAGCGAATGATAAAACACGCTTAAAGTTCATTGAAATAGGGGAAAATAAAAAACATGGTTTTTGCGGGTGCAAAGTTCGTGAATTTCTTGCACTTACCCAACACAAGAACGTTTTTATTTTGCGAAATGGTATAATAGGCGTGTTATTAGGCTGTTAAGGCAAGAAACCCGCAGACATTCTTTTTTGTAGGCATACTTTTTGACTACTGTAGGCTGATGTTATTATTTATATTGTTGCAAACTACCCTTAGCGATGGCGCGGGCTTTTATGCAGAAACGCAGGCAAGGGCATTTATCAAAGAACCTTGGAATGCTGTATCCTCCTTAGCTTTTCTGCTTCCTGTTTTTTATTGGTTGTATAAATTGCGTGGCAAATACCATGAGCATATCGCTTTGGTGGCGTGTATGCCTTTCTTGTTTGTGGGCGGTTTGGGCAGTACGCTGTTCCATGCTTTTCGCACTTCGCGTTTTTTCTTGGCTCTTGATGTCTTGCCTATTTTGCTTGTCTTTGTGGGTATTACCATCTATTTCTGGTACAAAGTCTTGCCTACGTGGCAACATTTGTTTTTGGTCGTAGGGGCGTACTTAGGGGCTACTGTGTTTGTGATGAACTTCTTTGAACCTCCGCTGAACATCAACCTCAATTATTTTTTGCGAGGTGTGATGGCATTCTTGCCTATCCTGCTCATTTTGAAGCGTGTGGAGTACAAAGGCGTGCATTTGCTTTGGTCTATTGTGTTTTGGTTTGTGTTGGCATTGGTTTTTCGTACTTTAGACAAAAATACGTTTGTGGTAGGCTTTATGTACATGGGTTCGCATTGGCTTTGGCACATCTCGGCTACGGTGGGCGTGTTCTATTTGGCGGAGTTTCTATACCGCTTGCCTGCTTTGGAAGAAGAGATTCTACAAAACAAAAATAGAGATTTCTAAAAAATGTATCTACGAACATCCGTTGTTTGTGTTTCACAAACAACCCAACGCAAAGACTTTTTACCTACAGCCTATTCTGTAAGTGGTTTGTGGGACACAAACCACGGCAGTTTCAAAAAAATAAAAAAAACATCACAAAAACACCCAAAAAAACATACAATCTACTAAATTTGCTAAAAAACAAGCATTATATGCGTTTGGTCGGGACAGTGTTTTTGTTGCTTTGGGCGGGCTTATCTTTTGCCCAAAATGTAGATAGTTTGGAGCGCGTTTTGGCAAAAGCCAAATACCCCGAACAACGCGCCTTGTTAGCCAAACGATTGGCGTGGATTTACAGAAATATCAATTTCAAAAAATCAGTCGATTATGGCTATCAAGCCTTAGAATTGGCAAAGAAAACGCATGACCGCAAACTTGAGGCAGAGATTACGCGCATTATTGGCGTGGTGTATATGCACTTTTTGTTCAATAGCGAAGGCTTGGAATGGAATCAACGCGCCTTGCTCCTTTCACAAGAAATAGACTATGACGAAGGCGTGGGCTTTTGTTATGATAGTTTTGGCGTTACATATCACTACCAAAAAATGTATGCCCGCGCCCAAGAGTATTTCGAAAACGCGCTTGCAGTCTTTAAAAAAATAAACCACACCGAAGGGCTTGGCTACGTTTACACGCACTTATCTTGGGTATATCGAGAAACTAACCGCTTAGATTTGGCGATTGAAGCGGGGCAAAAAGCCTTGTTGGAGCGTGAAAAATTCAAAGATATACGCCTGTATGCCAATACCCTGCGCGACCTTGCCCAAATCTACGAGAAAAAAGGCGAGGTGCAAACAGCTTTCAAATATATGTGGCGTTCTATCAACCTGATGGAGAATATTCAGGGCAAGCCTTTTATTGATGAGCATTATCAAGTAATGGCTAATTTTTGCTATAAATACAAACCCGACAGCACTTTGCATTACACTAAACTTGCCTTCCGATATGCCACTGAAAGGGGCGACAAAAGGCAAAAAGCACTCTTGTATGAACTTTACCAAAAAATTTATCGCGATAGGAAAGATTATGTGCAAGCCTATCACTACCAAACCTTGCACTACCAATGCAAAGACAGCATTTACAACGAAAACATAGACCGCAACAATGCTTCACTCGAAGCCAAATTTGAATACAGCCAACGCGAAAAACTGCTCATAGCCGAGCAAAAACACAAAGACGCAGAGGCTCGCATACAAATTCAACAACAACAATGGATTATCTACACTATTCTCTTGTTCTTCTTGTTTGTGGTAGTTTTGTTTATCATTTTTTATCGAAATTGGTTGGAAAAGCAACGCCTCAACGAAATGTTGGACGAGCAAAACCATGAACTCGCCACACAAGCCGAAGCCTTGCACGAAAACAACCTTTTCAAAGACAAACTTTTTTCTATCATTTCTCACGACCTTCGCGCCCCGCTTGGGCAAGTGCAAGGCGTATTAGGCATTTTGCAAAGTGGTTTCTTGAAACAAGAGGAGTTTCAAGACATTTTGCCGAGTCTTTTGCAAAATACCAAAACGACTATGAGCTTTTTGGACAACTTGCTCCTTTGGGCAAAAAGTCAAATACAAGGGCAAAACATTGACAAGCAATATTTTCAGATAGACGAACTCATACAAAACAACCTCTCGCTGTTCAACGAAGGCGCGAAACAAAAAGGCATCAATTACCAAACCACTTGCGACAAGCATCAGGTTTTTGCAGACAAGGATATGATAGACTTGGTTTTGCGCAATTTGGTAAACAACGCCATTAAATTCTGTAAAGCAGGCGATTCTATCACTATTCACTGTGCCGAAAACAACGATATGCTCGAAATGTGTGTGGAAGACACAGGCATGGGCATCAGTGCCGAAAACATAGAAAAATTGTTGGGCAATAAGAGTTTTTCGCTCAAAGGCACTTCAGGCGAGGCAGGCACAGGCTTAGGTATTAAACTTTGCCAAGATTTCATAGCCAAAAATGACGGCAAAATATGGGTAGAAAGTGTTTTAGGCGAGGGCAGTAAGTTCTTCTTCTCCGTTCCATTGCACGCGAAAGTAGCGTAGGCGAGCTATATTCCTTGCCTGCTTGCCTACCAAAAAGAGTGCGTTTTTCAGAAAAAAATCGTATATTTGGGCTGTAATTCAATGTACGATTATGAGCAAGAAGAAAATTGTTGTCCTCACAGGGGCAGGCATCAGTGCCGAAAGTGGTTTGCGTACTTTTCGTGATGCGGGTGGTTTGTGGGAAGGCTACAATGTCATGGACGTAGCCACCCCCGAAGCTTGGGAGAAAAATCCCGAACTTGTATTGCGCTTCTACAACGAAAGGCGAGCTTCTGCCGCGTCTGCCGAACCCAACGCGGGGCATTTTGCCTTAGCCGAGTTGGAAAAACATTTTGACGTATGGATTGTTACACAAAATGTAGATAACCTTCACGAAAAAGCAGGAAGCTCGAACATTATCCACTTACATGGAGAATTGAGCAAAGTTCGAAGCACGAAATACCCTGAACTTATTTATGAAATAGGCGGAAAGGCTATCGAAATAGGCGATAATTGTGAGAAAGGGGCGCAACTTCGCCCTCACATTGTTTGGTTTGGCGAAGACGTGCCTTTGATGTATGAAGCAGGCAAGCTCGCAGATACTGCCGATATTTTCTTGGTCGTGGGTACGTCTATGGTTGTCTATCCTGCCGCAGGGTTGATTGATTATGTGCCTCGCCACGCGCCCAAGTACATCATAGACCCGAACAAGCCCAGCGTGCCAAGTGTAGGCAAGTATCCCAACCTTACCTTTGTTACTGAAAACGCCACTACAGGCGTACCCAAAGTAGCACAAGAACTGTTAGGCAAGCTACAAGCGGGTGAATTGTAGAAGAAAATTCAATACAGCACTTAAGTTTTTGTCTTATGAAACATTATCAAACAGAGTACATCGACATCGAATACGTAGATGAGCTAAACATCATCAAAACGACTTGGCTTCGCAATACGCTTCACGAAGAATATCGTGAGGTATTCGAGAAAACACTCGAATTGGCAGTAAAAAAGAAATGCTATGCGTGGCTTTTTGACCAAACCGACAAATCGGGTATTTCGCTCAACGAGGATTTGGATTGGCTGAACCACACTTTCATACCCAACGCTATGGAAGCTATGGGCGGTTCGGGTGTTCGCATTGCTACGATATTGTCCAAAAGCATTTTTGCACAACTAAGCGCGAAGCGCATAGCCCAAGACAATGCTGAACAAATCAAACAACATATTTTTGATTTGCAGTATTTCGAAAAAGAGGCAAGCGCGTTGTCTTATTTGAATGCAGTGCGCCAACGTAGAAATGCGCGGGTCGTTGAATTGCCTATCGAGATAGAACTGCACCGAAAGTTGCTTGTTTACCACATAATTTATCGTGGGGCGCACTTGTATATTTTTGTTGCCCGAAGTCCGCACTTTGTCCTCGTCTATCTTGCGTTGGAAGCCTTGCGAGTCGCGCAGGGTGAAGTCGAGGCGCATATCCACATCATTTTTCAGCACAATGTTCTTGCCTTTGTTTTTGAAAGGAAGCCTCATACCCGCCTTGATGTACCCAAAACTAAATCGAATACTCTTGTTTCGAAGTTCCGACACTTGCGCATTGGCTAAGTTCAGGCTTACATCGCGGTCTTGGCTGTAGTCAAGTGTGAGGTTCAGGTTTTTCTTGGTGCGCATCGTCACGCCCAAAAGCGGGCTAAACTTCTCTTGGATACTTACCTGATTGACCACATACACAGGCACAAACTTTCCTTCATCATTGGGCGTATTGGGCGTTTGATAGTCGAGTTCGCTCTGCCTGATGTCTATGTAGTCCGTGCCATACACCAATGAATTGCTGTAGCTTCCCACCGTGTAAGTGCTTTGGTAGCTATGGCGAATGGAAAACGAAGATATTTTGTCTTTCAGCGCGGGTAATTTGCTCAAACCGCTATAATCGAACTGCCAATTCGGAAGTGGAATTTTTGGGAAACTACCCAAGCCCGATTTTTCCTTATCACGCCCACCATACGCGGCAATAAAGGAGGCAATCAAAACATCAGCATTGTTTTCGTCATATTCTTGCACACCTGCAATCACATTGCTGTTTTGAGCAGTCAGGCGAGCCAACATAGTTTTTCGGTATTCCACAAATCGGTTGAAAACGGCATCGCCATCTTTGGAAAAGGCTGTCGTGATGCCCAAGAACGAAACCGAGTAAGAGCCTGTACGCAACGGGTTTTGCGTTTTCAGCACATTTCGAATCTCGCCTGTAGGCAAGGTATCTGGCGCGAACCTAAACAATTCTGTATAATTGCCTTGCCTTGTGCGCTGTGCATCAACCGTTATTTTGAAGTCGGGCAAAGGTTCTATATTAACCGAGATTTTCAGGTTTTCGCTCTTGCTTTGCGTGAAAGGATTGTTTTGAAAAGTGCTTCGAGCTATCCAATCTCCTGCGGCGGCGCGTTCTTTGATGTTCGGGTTTTGGCTACCCAACAGCGCGAAGTCCGCGCCTGGTGCCGTAAACGCACTATCTAAGCCAAAGAACCGCGGTGTTTTCAAATACCCAGGGAGCGTGGTTTGTTCGCCAAGCGTATAATTGACGCTTACCCGTTTGATGAGCAACAAAGTACGCAAGGCGGTTTTTACCACAATCCATTCGCGCACCTTTTCAGGCTTACCTGTAGGCAAGGAATCCTTTTTCAGTTCCTTCTTTTCGTCTTTGGCTTTGTCTGGCTTGCCTGTTTTGGGTTTGTCTTTATCTTTTGGTTTTTCTTTCTTAGGTGTTTGCGCCCAAGTGAGTAGCTTAGATTTTTTGTATAGCTTCGCCAAGTCAAACGCGCCATTGAGCGTTCTGTTTCGGTCATTGCCCATCAAGTTTCCAAGCGTGTCCGCTTGCCCAAGTTGCCCGCCTACGCCTATCGCGCCTGCTGTCCAAGTGTATTTGGTGCTATAGCCTACATCAGCCGTTACCCAATTTATGATAGGCAATTTGTCGAATGGCACTTTGTAGGTAAGGTTCAAGCCTTGATTATACATTTTCATACGCCCAAAACGCCTCAAATTCGTGAGGATAGAGTCGCGTTTTTCTTGCGTGTCTATGTTGCCATCAGGCTCATCTACTACCGCATTGGCGAGCGCATTGTAGGTAAGGCTGATGCTTTTGGTAAAGTTCCAAACGAGGTTATAGTTACGGTTGAACAACATTCTCTTTTGATACAACGGTTCTACGCCTTGCGTGGTAAGGTCTGCTCCACGATACAAAGTGCGAATAAAACTGCGCTCAAGGTCTGCCGTAACGCCAAAACTATTGGGGAAGAAATTGAAATTAAAATCTTTTAGCCACTGCATATAAGACTTGCCTATCCACTTCGCTTTGCTTTTGGCAAAGGGTTCGAAGGGTTTTAGGTTGTCTTCTGGTCTTGTGAAACTGTACGAAACCCCATATCTCGTCAAAAGATTGAGATAATCTGCTGTTCTGATGTCGGTTCGTTTCTCCTCGCTGTGCGCCCAAGTGAAGCCAAAATTTTCGATATTCCAAAAACGCGATTTAGCATTAGGATTCATTTTTACCTTTTTGACATTGGTAAAATTGATGTTCCTTCGGGTAGTTTTTTCTATAGTCAAGGCTTCGTATTCGCGTTGCCGTTCTCGGTCTGCTATGTTCTCCAAAGACCTTTTGAGTTCCACATCAGGGTCGAGAGGATTGAAAAAAGGCAAGACTCGCCTTTCCTCATAGCCCACAAACATAGGCAAGCGCAGTCCCCACTTATCGGGAAAGAACTTATCGAGAGCGACTGTAGCCGAAGCATCGAAGGTAAGCGTAGTAGCTCGCGCCCTTTCCGAAATGCGCTGGTTGATAGTACCAAACCCAAATGTAGTGATAGACATAGCCCCGTTCACTTGCGCAAAATCCGCCAAACGAATACTTGTGCGTGCCAATGCCGCCCAACCTGCTTGATTTTTGAAGCCTTTTGTCCGCAATTCGTTTACCCACACACACACCGACTTCGGCAGTTTGTCATCTTGCCTACCCCATTCTTTTTGGTCGGGGTTTCGAATACCAATCATAGCCGTCATAGTCGCGCTCAAGTCAGGATTGCCCGCTACAGTAAGGCGGTATTTATTAAAAAAGCGACTGAATGGAATTATCACACTTTGCCCCGATTTGTTGCGAAGCACTTTAGTATTGACCAATTCATCAAATTCAATATTCACAAAGTTTTCTTCGCGCCAAATACCATTTTCATCTGTAGTACCTTTGGGAGTGAGTTTCAAGGGCAATTCTATTTCGTAGTAGTTGTCTGTAAAGTCTGTTCCCAAACGTATAAACAACGTAACATCATCATTGGCGATGTTTTCGCTTTGCGCATGGACGTACATTTGTAATTTTTCATAACTCAAAAAATCGAGGTTGTAATTGCGGAAAACTGCCCTTGCATCTCTGTCGCGCAAGTCTGTAACGCATAGTTGCATGGATTGTTCGTTCATCTGACGCTCTATAGGACTCGTAACATCGCGGTCACGAATTACATCAGCAGGCACTTTGTAGGGCGTTACACCTGCCACCACGTCCCCATTTTCTTCTATATTCACAGTAGAAACGGCAAACTTGGCATCATACGGTTCAAGAGGCAAGCCAAACCTGCGGTCTGATAAGTCGCCTAAAAATCTGCGCCATTGGTTAGCTACAATTTGGTATTGCGAAAAACGCAAGGCTATCGGCTGTTCGGCATTGGTAACAAACATACGAAGGTAACGTATAGACTTAAAGCCATCGATATTGCCTACTTTTTCTTGAAAAGTGCGGATAGGAATACGGAACAAATACCAAGAAACCTCGTCCCCGTTGATGGTGTTGGTCGTTTGGCTGATGATGTAGCCATTGCCTACTTTCAGTTGGTTAGGGCGCAAAGGTATTTTGTATTGGTAATAGCCTTCTACGTTGGTGATGGTGTTGTCCGCGTTCATGTCTTCGTTGTCAGGAAAGTTCGAAGACGAAGGCGTATTCTCGCCTACGCTTGTGGTAAAGGGCGTATTGCCGTCCATGCCATTGAAACGCTTGTAACGCTCCAAAATCTCCATACCTATTGCGTCTTTGGCATCTCCCAAGAAATAGTCGAAGTTATCTGCCGAAATATCGCTTAAAATAGCTTGCCTCGCGTCAGGATTGGTAACGGCTGTGTTGATAGCATTGCGGAAGTTGGCGAATTTATCAAAACGCACTTCGTCTTCATTGTTCAATCCATCAAGCCCCACATCTTGCCTTGGGCGTGCATCTGCTTCGTTGGGAAAAGCATTATTCAAATATTGCTGGTTCGTAACACGTCCCCATTCGGTAGCGGTTGTTTTGGCTACGTCCCCGTCAGTAGGCAAGCCATTTTCGAAACCGTGTTTGCCATCAGGAATCACATCTTCCGAAATATTGCCCAAGTTGATATAAAGGTCTGCGCCTGTGGTGTTGTTTGTATTCAAACGTCCATCAAGCACGCGCCCATTTGTTCCTTTCAGGAAAGGATCCATGAGCCAAAATTCCAAATATTCCACATTCGCATTGTCAAAATCAATGTCTGACGTAATGGCGCGTGTGATACCTGCAAAGTTATTGCGTGGATTTTTCAGCAAGCCATTGGAGGTAAGGTCGGGGTTGTAGTTGTATTGTCCGCGCTCTTCGGGATAATAGACAAAATCGAAAATCGGTTCGTTCAACTGCACTTGTTGGCGTTGGCGGTTCGGATACACCTCTTGAATTTGGATAGCACGCACATAGTGATTGTCCAAATCTACAGGCGGAGTGCGTGCATCACCTCGATAAAACAAGTTGTCCACATTGTACCACGCCAATTTAGCTCGCCTGTAGGCATAGTTCAAATCTGTAGAAGTAGCTTCGGGAAAAAGCAAAGGCGTTGCGCCCAATTTCCAACCGATTTGCGGATTGCGCGAGAAGTTGAACGCGGTGCGTGTGCCTTCGAAGTCATCTATCAAAGAAACGTCTTTGCTGAACTTGCTTGCGCGTGGGAATAATTGGGCATACTCGCCTGCAAAAGTGATGTCCGACTCGGCTTTGGTATTGATGAAAGGCAAGGCATCGACCAAGCGCGTCAAAAAGCGCGATTTGGATTTATAGCTAATGTCAAAGCCCAACATTCGGTTATTCACAGGCTCTTCTAAGAGATTGACGCGGGTAATAACGGGACGTTCTGACAAACTAAAGTACGTTGCCCCCAACATCAATTCGCGGTCTTTTTCTTTGAAGGCTTCATAGTCTAAGCGTGTGCCAAACAAACGCCTTTGTTGGAAGCTAAACAAGTCTGCTTTTTCGAAACTAATATCTATTTGTTTGTCTTTCAGGGCGGGGTCTAATATTTCTACTTGTCCCGTTGTATAATCTACGGTGTATTGTGTGCCTTCTTGCAAGGGTATTCCGCCCATCGTAACCTTCACAGAGCCTTGTGGAATGTTCAACCCAGGGAGCGACACTTGTTGCCCTACCGCGCCTTCGTAACTGCCCACCAAAAAGAATTTGTTTTTGTCTGCCGCTTGGAGTGCGTCTGCCTTCGTGGAGCGATAAAGTTGTGTGAAAACATACTTGCTTATGAGGTTCGATTCAGCATTGGGGTCGAAGCGAATTTGGCGCGTGTCGGTAGCAAAGGTAGAAGTACCCACCAAGTTACTGCCAAATGGTTCAAGCACAGGGAAAATCACACGCCCATTCCTTGCGTCCATCGTGATGTTGTCTATGAAGTCAAAATTTCCATCGGGTTGCGGGTCATTTTGCGAGTTCAAGCGGTCAAGATTAGCCACACGCAAGAGCGGTTTGTCGCGCATACGCACCCCTTCTTGCAAAGTAGGGTTGTCTATGCCTGTCAAGTCATCACGATATACAATGCGCAATAAAAAATTTTGTTTGTTTATCGAAGTAGCATTGAGCGAATAAATATTTTTCATCATCAAATCCCACGTAGGCAAGTCAAGCCTGATGGAATTGGGGCGAAGCATTTTGAGTTTCACAACTTCTTCTTGCGGTCTGGCGGTGTAGTCATCTGTTAGCTCGCCTACACGATAGACTTTGCCGTTCAGCGTGTACTCATACGCCACTGCGAGGGCTTCGTCATTGCGCAAAGGCGTAAGCAAACTGATGTAGCCAAGTTGAGGCTGGAACGTGTATTCCCTTGCCTCCAATTTGCGCGAAGAACGCATGACCAAAAAATCCTCTCCATTCGTAAAACCTGCCCCCGTAAGTTCAGACGTAATTTGGTCAGCATTGAGCGAAATGCCTTGCGTCAAGTCAGGGATTTTATTGGCGTTATTGCGCGGGGCGCGGTCTGGCGTGTTTGTGTTCAGAATAGATTTGTAAGGTCTTGCCTCCCCTAAATCCAAAAAGGCAACTGCATTTCGAAGGGCTTGCGTATTGTTCACACGATTGACTACATAGACCTCGAGGCGCGTGATGTTCATGCCTGACACGACTTGAGGCATCGCACTTAGCCAAAATTCATAATTGTTGCGGAAAAATTGGGACAAGAAAAAGTGCCTATTGTCTTCATAATCGCCACAACTGATAGAAAAAGAACGGCGTTGCGCCCCGCCACGAAGCGAGATAGTTTCCGCCCTTGAGCGTTGTTGTGAGAAAACAGAACGCACACGCAAACGCCCAAACTGCAAATCGGTAGAGATACCAAACAGGTTTTGCCCGCCTTGTATCAGCGTGGTAGGCAAGTTGAATGTTACGTTACCAAAATCAATATCTCGAATAATATCTTCCTCACTGCCTTGATAATCGACCTTGAACGCATTTTCGAAGCCAAAACTTGCCTTCGTGTCAAAGCTACCGCTTACCTTCAACTTCGTGCCTACCTTGCCTGAAATACTGATGTTGGCGTGGGGGTCGAAGTTGAACGTGGTAAGGCGTTGTTGGCGAATAGGCAAGGTCGGGTTTTTGGTGCGTTGGTTCTGTATGCCAAAATCCAAATTCACAAACCCTACAGGCGTAAATTCTACTTCCTCGCCTCCAAAAATGCGCTCAAACCAAGGCTTTTCCGCAGGAATTTTGATGCGTAAGTCCTTGCCTGTGAGGGCGGTTTCTGCCTTCTTGCCTCCTGCAAGTTCACGCCAATTTTGGCGCAAATTGTAGTCGGTTTGCTGTTCTTGAAAATCGCGCTGGCTATACACAAACGGGTTTCTGTAAAATGTCCCTTTGTATGTATCCGAAATTTTGTAGTAATGCCCCAAACTATCCGAGCCAAAACCGCGCTGATGTTCGATGGTTTCTTGGAATTGATTGAAACGGAACGTAGGTTGCCCCGCGCCTAAGGAGAAATAATCCTGATAGCGCGAAGGCGATTGGTATTGATACAAACGAAAAGGGCGATAGTTAGGCGTATCCAAAGGCATCACGAGCTTTTGGGGAAGCGAGTCTATCTGTTTCGGGAGGTCTGCAACGGACTTGTTTCGAGGAAGCGTATCGGTAGGCGCGAAGAAAAGGGCATTTTTTTCTTTCCAATTCTGCACAGGGTAGGCGAACCACCACCCCAACAAAGCCAAGAAGCCTACGGGAAATAGAGAACGATTGAATAGCAACACTTTACAGCGGTTTTTTTAAGTTAAGCAGGTAAGTAGAGTATGCTCATAATACAGTGCATGGGGAAAAATGAAGGCTTGGGCAGGAAAGACCGTTCTTGCAAGATGCAAAGATAGTTTTTTTGTTTTATTATGCAAAGTTTTTTGTAGGCACAAAGCGTATAGGCATCTAAAAGAAGGAGTTTTAGATGTTGGAAGGTGTGGCAAAAGAGTAGGAAAGATGTTATTTTTTAGCCAAAAGATGCCTTATTTGCTCTTGTTGGGTTGTAATGAGGTCTTTGAAAGTTGTAACGAGGTCTTTATAATAGGCATTGTCTTTCGTAAGCGTATCTATAGTAAGCAAATAGGCTTCGCGCTCTTCCTTGCTCATCGCAGGTTTATGGGCTTCATGCGTTTGTTGGTAATAGTCAATATTCAAGACGACTGTTTTATCGAACTGTTCGATAGTTTCTACTTTTACACCAAGAACTTTAGCTATTTCTTGTAGCCTTTCAGGTTTGATGTTGGTTTCGCCTCGTTCCTTTTTTGCATAAGCAGTATTAGTAATGCCCAACGCATCTGCCATGTTTTGCTGTGTCAAGCCTTGTATTTCACGAATACAACGGATTTTTTCGCCAAGTTTTTCGTTTAGTTTCATTTTTGCACCAAATAAGTTTAATTTTTGCACCCGCAAAATTAGTATATTACGCCCAAAAGCCCAAACTTTGCACCGTAATTATTCACTAACCCAATTTTTTTTCTCAACAACATGAAAAAAACAAAAATTTTCTCTATCTTTGCATCACTGTTTGTGATGATTGGTGTAACTGTGTTGTACTCTTGTTCTAAGTCTTCTAATAATGAGGTGGCTCCCAAAGCATCTACAACTCCCAAACAGAATGACAAGAATGTAAGCATCAGAGATTTTGACTTTTATGGTCAGTTGCACAATGATTTTTTGACAGTTGTAAAAAACGATTTTGCAATACCACACAACGCTTTAACCGAACAAGACAAGTTGGAGGGAGCCAGTACTTTTACTGTTAATTATATAAACTCTCGTTCAGATTTGAGTTCGTATGAAAAACAAAAAATTGCCGAATCTGTCTATGGATTGAAACATTTATGGAAAAAACAAGACTTGTTTACATATGCTTTCTCTAGTTCAAATAATGGGCATAGAAATGGGCTTTTTACATCTATAAATACACTCTATACTACTAACGCAATTGATGAGTGGGAAAAGACGACATTAGAAGAATTATCACTTATCTGCGAAAAGGTTTACCAACAAACTGCGTTGGCAGATGAATTACCTAAATTTATCAAAGATAAACGTTCTGAGTATGCAACACGTGGATATACTGCAAACGGAACTTATGGTAAAGTAAGCGGAATGGCATTAGCTGTTGCTAATAGTAGTAATATTTGGTGGGAAGAAAATCCAGATGCTTCATCTAATCCGATTTTAATGATGAATGTTGTGGGAGATGCTGCTGGCTTTATTATAGGTGTAGGTTGGGTACGTGCTGGTGGAGGTACTAGCTGGGGGGCTATGGCTTGGGGAGGATTAGGTGGTGCTCTCAATGGATCTGGCGGTCATGTAATAAGAGCATGTATAGCATTAGCTTTTATAGTTGGTGGTGATTCCTAATTTTTTTTGTTATGATATTACTAGAATTAGACATTTGGAACAATGTAAACGACAGACAGTATTTTTTGATTGGTATGGCTGTCGCTGGAGTTATTGGTACTTTGGTTCAATATGTGTATGATAATTGGCAAAAATGGTTTAAACGTAAGTAACCATGATGTTCACAAGCGTTCTTACTTACGCCTACACAATTAAAGTCTGTACACAGTTCATAGTTCGTTTAAGTATATGTAACTACCTGTAAATCAATATAATATGTTAATTTTTATTTTTTGTTTTTTGGGTATTAACTCCTTTTGGGAATTATTTGTAACCCTAACAGGTATTTTGATAGGTGGAATTCTAGAACCTCCAATAGCTCGATATTTATTTGGCTATCCCAAAGAAAAAAACGAACCTTCTAAATAACTGAGGATATCGCTACATATCAAAAGTGCGAAGTTAGTAAGCTTCGTACTTTTGGTTTATTGAGTTAAATGTAATCCTTATATTAGTAGTTTTATAAAGATATATTATGTCTTTATTTGTTAAAAACGGACTTTTAATAAAATTTTGTTGTTTTTAATTAAAAAATGGTTATTCATGATGCAAAAACTCTTTTCTCTCATTGTCGTCTCAGCTATTTTTATGACAATAGCTCTTTACTTGGATAATTTACTTCTAAATACGCCACGTTTTGGTGTTGGTCAAGTAATTTTTTTTACAATTTTAATTGTAACGGCTATTGTTGTTTTTGATAAGAATTTTTGGAAAAAGAGTGGTCATTAGTATTTTTTTTTCTCACTCTACATTTTTGCGCAGCGCAGTAAGATACACAAAGAACAACAAGTAGGCAAGACTCGTTTCTTGCCTACTTTTGCCAATCATAGGCACACCCGAAATCTTTAAAACCTGTTTATCAGATTTCTGGAAAGTTTGTATGTCTTGCAGTTCTTTGTCGCGTCCCAAGAAGCTCTCTATTGGTCTTAGCGTCCCGCTAAGACCTACCAAATCCAAAGCGTCCCGCTTGTACTTTTTGGCAAGCGTCCCGCTTGTTATTTGGTAAGTCGTAGCGTAATGCTACGACTAATTATTTATTTTTTTCACGTTTCATATTTTCAAAAACCCCCAAAGTTCATTGAAGTTTGCGACCACTCGCTAAAGGCGAAGCCATTACGCTAAAAATGCTACAAAATTATCTGTTTTTTACGACAAAAAACTTACCCACTGTTTTGGTAGGCAAGGGCTTTATTTTGATTTGTTCACCTTTGGCGTAGCGGTTGGAAACCGCAATGCTCTTACATTCAAGTCTGTAGGCTACGTGGATTCGGGATTAAAATGGTGTTTTTAGCTTGTAAAAGCCTTTTACGAAGTGTTCAACCCTAAGGGCAGAGGCGGTTGGTTCTAATATTATGACAGGATTAACAAGATTAACAGGACTTTTTTAGAGCATAAAAAACTTGTAAATCCTGTTAATTCTGTCTAAAACAGCCTTCGCTTGACAGCATCTTTAGCTCAGAAAACAGAACCAATCGCCTCTACCGTAGGGGCGATATCTTAAGATTTCACCCCTACAGGGTTCTTGTTTGTGGAATGGCTTTTCTACAAAGATATCGCCCCGCTGGGGCTAAAAATGCGTTACCAAAAAATTTGAACAGGCTATAGGGATATTGCACCAAAAAACAGGCGCGTTTACTAACTCAAATACACCGCAAACGCTTCGCCCTCTTGCTCCACGCTTATGTGTTCTTGCAAAGTGGTAGCGAGGGCATAGCCCACAAAATCGGCTGAAACGGGAAAAAGGCGGTGATTTCTGTCCACCAAGACCGCTATTTGCAGTTTGGCTATGTTTGCCTTCAGGAAAGGTTTGAGGCTGTAGGCAAGTGTCTTACCTGTGTTCAGTACGTCATCAACCAACACTACAGGCTTGTCGGCAATATTTTCTGGGGCAATTTCTACTAAAGCCACTTCTTGCAAAAGAGGCTCTTGTTTGTTGATTTGTACCATACCCAACTGCGTATGGATAGGCGAGATTTCGCGCAAAGTCGCTTCTAACATTTGTGCCAACGCATAGCCAAAGCCATTGATGCCCACAAACACAATTTCCTGCTCTTGAAAGTTGTTTTCGTAGATTTGGAAAGCCATGCGCCTGATTTTTTGCAAAATATGGGTATGAGTAAGGATTTGATGTTTCATAGCACAAAAATACAAGATTATTGCAAATAAAAAAGCCATGCGGTAAGGCATGGCAACAACTACTTTTTATATTCCTCTTTTAGCTTTTCTTTGAATATTTTTTTGAACTTTTCTACCTTAGGCGCGACCACTGCCACGCAATAGCCCTGCCCTGAGTTTTGATTGTAATAATCTTGGTGATAGTCTTCTGCACCATAAAAAACACCAAGCTTGGCTACCTCTGTCGTGATTTTGCCGTTCCAAACCTGCGCCTGTATCATGGCTTCGATGGATTTTTCGGCAATTTCTTTTTGTTTGTCGCTATGATAAAAAATGGCAGAACGGTATTGTGTACCCACGTCTGCGCCTTGCCTGTTCAGCGTGGTCGGGTCGTGAATACGCCAAAATACTTCCAAAATTTCGGCATAGCTTACCTTTTTGGTGTCAAAGGTAATTTGTACGACCTCTGCGTGTCCTGTCGTGCCTGTGCAAACGGCTTTGTAAGTAGGGTTTTCGACCTGACCGCCTGTGTAGCCCGATACAACTTTTTTCACACCGTCCATGCGTTGATACACGGCTTCCAAACACCAAAAACAGCCACCACCCAGCGTGGCGACTTCGAGGCTATCGCCCAAAAGGGCTTCATTCGCATTTTCCATAGTAGTTTTTTGTTTTTTGGGAACAGAATTGGAGAAGGAGCAAGCCACCAAACCGAAGGCAAGCAAGGCTACTTTCAAACTCAAAGAAATGATGTTCATACGTTGTTGATAGGGGAATATGTACCTAACACTTAGTACGGCAAAAAGTTAGCGAAAGGTTGTTAGAAAAATGTTATTGCCTAAAGACTCTGAATAACCTCGCCTACCGAAATAGCCTCCATGCAATGACAAGGCATTTTTTTCTCACAATCATTACAATTTTTATCTAACACCAAAATTTTGACTTGCCTGCCTATAGGTTGCCACCTCGCGGGGTGAATGGGTTTCATAGGCGGATAAATGCCTATGGCTTTGATGCCCAATGCAGACGCAATGTGCAAGGGTCCCGTACTCGCCGAAACCAAGGCATCAGCTCGCGCTATAAGAGCTATCAAAGTAGCCAAATCAACCTTTCCTGTGAGGTCTATCACATTAGGCAAGGCAAAAATAGCAGGCTTTTCTGCCTTGATAAGCTCGCCTTCGTGGGCTATGCCTGTGATGAAAAACTGCTTTTCGGGGCATTGCAACGCCACTTGATAAAACTTTTCTACGCCCCACTCTCGCGCACTGCCCTTCGACTTGGGGTGAAGCACAATGTGTGGTCTATCAGGCAAGAACATGGCTTGTATGTCGGTAGGCAAGGCTGGGGGCTGTAGTCCGTACCAATGCGTAATGGCAGAAAAAGTAGGCAAGACATGATAGCCTAACGGTTCGAGCAATTTGAAGTTGAGTTGTGCCTCATGCAGTTCCGATTTGCGCCTTGAAAAGCTGACCATTTTGTTGGCATACAACCAATGCCACCACCTGTGGCTTGTGCCTATGCGCAAAGGTATGCGGGCTTGTTGGGCTATGCGGGCTATGTCTTTGTCAGGAAAAACGAACAAAATCGCGTCTGCTTGTAGGTCTGCCAATCGTTGCGGGTTTTGCAACAATTCCTCCCTATCCAAAAAAACATCAACCGAACTCGAACAAGTAATGAGTGGGCGCGTGTAGCCCTTGCCTACAAAATAAATCGTAGCTTCGGGGTTCTGCTCTTTCAAAAAACCCGCCAAAGGCAACGTAAGCACTACATCACCCAAATTGTCGGTACGGCTGATAATGATTTTCATGCGACCAAAATACACCAAACAAGTAGGATTGTGAAATATTTTGGTATAAATAAATTGAAAAACGTATGAGTGAATAAATCACCCATACGCATTAGCTATACTTTAAAACCGCCTCGCTACATGAAAAGCCAAACCAAACGAGTTCTTTCGGGCAGGCAAATTGTAAATATTCCAAGTGGCTAAACGTTCTTTGGGCTTACGATTAGAAAGTAAGTTCCAGAGGCTCAACACTGTAGTTGATGTGCCAAGTCCAATGTTCATCATCGAAAGCGTATTAGATTTTTCGTTTTTTATCACAAGGTTAGCACTTTTTTTATGCTCATCAATCAACTTAACAGTTCCCAGTATCATTTGCCCTGTTCCTGCCACAAGCCCCAGAATTGGTGCCACTCTATTCCTTGCACCCTTGCTTATTTGAGAGGTATTCAGAATGCTCAATGAAACATTTAGCCCGCTTGTGAAAGCAGAACTAAGCCCATACCCCACAGGAATATAAGATTC